>JAXLVO010000001.1:0-184773 GCA_046328975.1 Bacteriovoracaceae bacterium
TTGTCCTTGAGTTCCATCCAGTAACTTAACTCCGTTGAACTCTGCTGATTTTGCAATCCTTTCAATCTCTTCTTTAAGATTTTGGAATTCAATATCAATAAAGCCACGCTCTTTATCTCCAATCGTATCGGTTGCAGACTGAACCGAAAGTTCTCTTAATCGAATAATAATATTCGACACTTCCGACAGTGAGCCTTCTGCTACTTGGATCATTGAGACCGCATCGCTCACATTGCGTTTTGCTTGTCTCATGCCTCGTATGTGCGATTTTAAGCTTTCGCTAATCGCAAGCCCAGCTGCATCGTCTCCAGCCTTAGTTATTCTTTCCCCTGAAGATAACTTCCTCAGGTTGGCGCTTAAATTTTCTCTTGTGGTTGATAACGCTCTTTGCGCAGCAATTGACTGCACATTGGTGTTAATTCTTAAACCCATATTAATCTCCTGTATTCATTTTCAAACCTCCTGTTAAATATTCGAGCATCCATGCTCAAAAAGTTGTTATTAATTAATTACATAATCATTTCAAATACACTCAATAAGCATCTCACTAAGCTTTTAAACTAACTTATTTATACCCACAAAGTTCGGCTAATCACTTCAACAATGACTAACTTATGCAGGAGTAAAACAAGTACAAAATAACTATTACCACAATCATCAACTATCTATTTACAGCATCAATTAAACTCAATGCATTCACTGTTGATTGATTAGCTTGTGCAAGCACCGAAGTACCAGCTTTCACTAGGATATTGTTTTTCGTTAATTCAGCTGTTGCCGAAGCAATATCAGTATCACGTACCCGAGAATTAGCGGATGACAAGTTCTCAATACTGATTGCAATGTTGTTAATGGTAGACTGCAATCTGTTTTGAAGAGCACCGAAATCTGCTCTAATTCCTGAAACCGAAATAATCGATTGGTCGATAGCTGATAGTGAGTTCTGTGCCGAAATTTTATCGGCCACCGAAGCTAAATTTAAGCCTAAGGCAGCAACGTTAACGTCGGCACTTGAAGCGTCGAAAGTTAAACGGTCTGTAATAGGGTCATTTCTAGTTCCGATCTGAATATCAAACACTGCACCAGTTCCGTTAAGAAGTGGCACACGGTTAAATTCAGTGGAAGCTGCAATACGGTCGATCTCCGACGTAAGCTGCTCAAACTCCACGTTAAGGAATTTTCTTTCTGTAGTACCGATGGTATCAGAAGCTGCTTGTACTGCTAGTTCTCGAAGCCTAATCAGAATGTTAGAAACCTCAGCTAGTCCACCCTCTGCAATCTGCACGAGAGAGATACCATCTTCAGCATTTCTTTCAGCCTGTTTCATCCCACGAATTTGGGCTTTTAGGTTTTCCGAGATCGCGAGTCCTGCGGCATCATCACCCGCTCGGTTGATTCTTTGACCTGAAGACAATTGCTCCAGTGTTTTGTCCATTGCTAGTCGCGTGTTTCGCAAATTCCTCTGCGAGTTTAACGAAGCAACGTTCGTGTTAATACGAAGTCCCATTGACGTATCCTCCTTGATAAAATTAAGGAACTAACCAAAATCCTTTTGATTAGTAAGACCACTGAGTGTTTCTTATGATTCACCCCACTGGCTTCTTCTAGTTTTCTAATCGTAAAAAAAATAAAGTGCTTTACTAATTTTCTTGCTAATATAGGTGTAGGTACAATTTTCCGTATGGTGATAAAATGACTAGTAAAAACAAACACTTAACCTTAGATGTGCGACCTGACTTGCAACAAAAAACAATTGCACTAATTCAAAAATCTTTTGCGTATATGAAGAATAATCGTTTTGATGTGGATTTTTACCCACTTTTTAACAAAGAAAATTTTAATAATATTCATATTCTTATAAATGAGCATGATGATGTTGTGGCTACAATAGGGTTTCTTGCAAAGAATTTAAAATATAAAAATAGATCTGTTCCCGTAGGTTTTTTAGGTGGTATTGCAGTAGAGGAAAATTTGCGTGGACAAGGTATTTTTAAAGGCTTTTTTAATGATGTTTTGGAAAAAGTAGAGACTAATGTAGCATTACTCTTTTTGTGGAGTAATTTATATGAAATGTATAATAAATTTGATTTTCATTTAGCTGGAGAATTTTTTGAATATCAAGCCAACTCAATTGACCCACTTAAAAATGCTAAAAAAATATCTGATTTTTCTGAGAATGAGTGGGATTCAATTAAAAAAATATATAATGAAAATTACAATCATTATTTAACAGTAGTACGAGAAGATAATGATTGGAAAAAAATTCAAAAAATTTCTTCAATTAATGGACTTATCGATAATGATAGTTACTATTTTTTTAATAAAGGACAAGACCTCTTAAATATTGTGCACGAATTTGGTGGCAAGAGTTTAAAGGAATTAAGTAATTTACCATATATTATTTGGAGTCCAACCAAACTTCAATTAAGTCCAGAGTTTAAAAAAGTTTTAGGGCTTATTCGAATTGCAAATAAATCAAAGTTTCTACTGTTTATTGATGATTTTTTCGAAGGAAAACTCAAAATTGATATAATGAGTAAGAGTGAAGTTAAATTTACCTTTGAGCATAAAACTTATAATGAACCTCTTGCTAATTTTATTACATTACTGTTCGGCCCCAATTCAGCCGAGGAATTTAAAGCTTATTTACCACCTTTATTTATTGGCGGTGCTGACAGTATTTAAAACATCATTGATAAAAAGATCAATTCTCTCATTAATTGAATCTGGAAAATCAATTTGAGGAACATGGCTACCATCTTTAATAATATAAAATTCCGAATTTTTTAATTTTTGATGCATTATGAATTGAACATAGAGTGGAATGATTTTATCTGCATCACCTCCCATAATTAATGCTTTAGTCTCTATGTTTTCTAAAAAAGAGATTGCATCATGTGTGCCCATTTCTTTGAAGAGTTTCATGAATAGTTCTTGCGGAAGTTGAGCAATTTTATTCATATAAACTTGGATAAAATCAAGCCCAACACGTTTAGGGTTAAATCCGCCATTTAATATCATTAGTTGAATTAGCGGATTATAGCTTCCATATTTCCAAGCAAAATCAGCAGCTTTAGGGTATAGTTTACTGAACTTTTCAACATAAGGCATGATAATTCCCATATAATTATTATCAAACATTACATCTTGCGGAGGTAGTACACTGCCTGAGATTAAAATCATACCTTTTAATTTTTCTGGAAACCTTTTAGCAAATTCTAATGTGGTATTAACCCCCATACTGTGGCCTAACATAATAATATTTTTGAAGTTAAATTGACTTAGAATTTGGTTAATATCATTAACTATATTATCAAAACTTACGCTTTCAATTAACCCCTTTGAAGTTGAATTGTAATGAGCTCTATAATTATGAATAAGCATTTTGTATCCCTTTTCTTCAAAAAAAGGGAGTTGGAATTTCCAGTGGAAGTTACTGCAGACTAATCCGTAATTAAAAACCAAAAGTGTATCATCAGGACTATAGTTTTCAAAGTTGGTACTATAGAAAATATTTTCACCATCGTCAGTTAAAAAATAGTTAGGATATTTTAGATACATCATAATCTTTAATTTTCTTTTCCAAAACTTCTATGGTTTTTAAAATTTCTTTATTGTTTGCGATAATTTCATTTAAATTTTTTGCGATCAGGGTGGTTTTATCAAAAGGCAAAATAAAATTAAAGCTTTTTATAAGAATAGTTGTGTCGCCAATTTGTATTTGATCACCCTTATTCAGCGGATAGGCACTATCTGTATATTTATTATTAAGATGATAAGAAGACACTTTACTGTTTTTGAAAGAAAATAGAGTATTTTCTCTGAATTCAATTTTTAAGTGGTTGTTGATTATTTTATCATCATCAATTAAAAGATCACCTTTTTCTCGTCCAATAATTATACTATTTTTATGATAAAGATAAGTTCCAAGCATAAAAGTGTCAGGTGTTTTTAAAATTGTAATTTCAATCATAGTGAAATTTTAGCATCTTATTTAAGAAATCAAAGGAGAGTTTTCGCTGGAAAAAATGGTATGATAATAACTGAGGTTAGCAGTTGGTTTAGAAAACTCAGTATTGGCTAGTTCCAGTAATTCTTGGTGGAGAGTAATATCGGCTAATTTATAAGGAGTTATAAAGCCACTTTGATTAAGCCCTAAAAGGTCACCTGAGCCACGTAGTTTTAAATCCTCTTCGGCAATTACAAAGCCGTCATCATTACGCTCGATAACTCTTAGTTTATTTAACGCTGTTTCAGAAACACTTTGATCTACTATTAAAAAACAGAATCCACTTTTTTTACCACGTCCAACACGACCACGTAACTGATGAAGTGAGCTTAGTCCAAATCGTTCTGGATTTAAAATACACATTACACTGGCGTTGTGAATATTTATTCCCACTTCAATAATACTAGTACTAATGAGAATTTTAGTTTTATTATTATTAAAATCTTGAAATATGGTATTTTTTTCTTCAGCGTTTAATTCACCATGTAAGCAACCGATTGGAATATCTGGAAAATATTTTGAAAATTCAGTAAAAGCTTTTTCGATATTATATAAATCATTTGTTTCATTTTCAAAAATACTTGGTACAACTACATAGACTTGTTCGCCCATGTTTAGTCGAGTGAACACAAAATTCAAAAATTGTGCAAAAGTTTTCTCAGTTACAATTCTGGTTGGAATCTTTTTGTGAATACTTGGTTTTTCGCGAATAATTGAAATATCAAGATCACCAAAAATGGTTAAGTTAAGTGATCGAGGAATAGGAGTGGCAGTCATGGTAAGGCAATGAGTATTAATTCCTTTATTCAGGAGTTCATTTCTTTGTAAAACGCCAAACTTATGTTGTTCATCAATTATAACCAATCCCAAATTGTGAAACTGAATATTTTTTTGAATAAGTGCATGAGTTCCAATAATAAAATTGATCTGATTAGTTTTTAGTTCTTTTGCAATTAAATTTTTTTCACTCTGTTTTAAACTTCCAACTAAGAGTTTGGGTTTGATAAATTGTGAATTTTTTAAGTTTTTAAGCAATTCCAGTAAGGTTGTATAATGTTGGCTTGCAAGCGTTTCCGTTGGACACATAAAAGCCACTTGGGAACCATTTTCAATTGCCACAAAGGCACTTAGAAACGCAATAGTAGTTTTTCCACAACCAACATCACCCTGAAGCAGTCTTATCATTGGTGATCCAGAAGCTAAATCTTTTTGAATGTCAGTAAAAGATTTTTGTTGGTCATTTGTAAGTGCATAAGGAAGTCCATTTAAATAGTAAGTGATTCGATCTGGATTCAGGTTCATTTTTTTAGCAGTAAACTTTTTCATTTGTACTTTATTAGTATTTTTTTTCTCTCTCTCCCAGATAAATTCACAGAAAATGAGCGTCTCTTTAGCTTTTTTAGTATGTGTGATATCAGTTTTGCCATGAAGAATTTTAAAAGCTTCACTAATTTTAAAAAAATTATTTTTATGTAAAATGTTGGGATCAATTAATTGATCTAATTGTGACCACACTTCTTCATCAATTTTGTTAATATATTTTTCTATAGCATCACTAGTTACATAGTTAGTAATTGGGTATTCTATATGATAAGTCTTCTCAACTTTTAAAATTTCAGGGTTTATTATTTGCAATTGATTATTATAAATTGAAGTTTTGCCGTAAAAGTTTAAGTCGCCTTCAATTTTATCTAATTTATCTACAAATGAAGGAAAAACATTAAACCACTTTAAGTTTAAATTTTTACCACGAATAGTGTCAGCTACAATTACAGTTAAATTGCAGAGTTTAACTTTTCTAAAGCGACTATTTTGTGAAGGCACTTTAATAATTTTAATTATTTTACCTGATCCTCGAATAAATTGATCTTGATCTGAACTTAAAGTAGCCTCTGACTTTGGAATATGAAGAATTCTATTGGGTAGAATCCATAGTAAATCAAAAATGGTAACAATATTTACCTTTTTTAATTGTAAAATAGCTTTGGGGACTTTTTTGCCTTTATACCAGTCGGTAAGAGGACTATTTATATTCAAAGGAGAGGACTTCATATTCAATATCTCCCTTTGGTGCTTTTACTGTTACAGTATCACCCTCTTCTTTTCCAATAAGGGCTTTACCAAGTGGACTCATGTAAGAAACTTTATTTTTACTTAGATCAGCTTCATCTTCACCTACAATTTGATAAACGATTTCCGTACCTTTAGTTTCATCTAATAGAGTTACAGTTGCTCCAAAAACAATTTTTGAGCTTTTTATTTTAGAAACATCAACTACGCGTGCACGCGAAAGTTTACTTTGAAGATCCATAATACGGCCTTCAATATGCGATTGGCGCTCTTTAGCTGCATGATAGTCAGAGTTTTCTTTTAAGTCTCCATGACTTCTTGCAGTTGCAATAGCGACTTTAACATTCTCTCTTTCAACTGAGATTAAGTTTTTTAACTCGTCATCTAACTTCTTTTTGCCTTCAGCGGTCATAGGACACTCTTGATCAGACATTTTCATTCCCCATCAATACTTAATTTTTAAAAAGTGATTTTGCTATAGCAAGATAATCAGCAGCCTTGTCAGCCTCACTTGCCGAATTTTTAGTTGAAACCTTAAAGTAATCACAAAAATTGGCTTTTTCTTTATCAGAAACTCTTAAAGCGACAGGTTCACTACACTCATTGTAGCTACTTTTACTATAGAAAGTGCACATTGTACAACTATGCAAATCATATCCACAATGATCACAATCTTCACTACGTGTAATTTTATGACCATCATCAAACTGTAATGTTTTTTTACATTTGTAACAGGTAATTTCCACCTAAAAAATCCTCGTAAAAAGAATTATTAAAAATCTGTCTGTATCCCTACACCATATTCATCAAATTTGTCACTGCCACGAAATTTTCTAAACGGTGCGAAATATATTTTAGGAAGATTACGTTTGTTATATTCATCAATTGCGTTGCTTAAGATCGATTCATTACTATATTCAACTGTTCTTGCGACTAAAAAGTTGATGAAAATAAGTGAAATGCCTGAAAGGAAGAGCGTTTCACGACTCAGGGGGTCAGTGGTCTCACTGGCTTTTGGCCGAAAGAGTCCAGTTATAATTAATCCGGTTCCTACTGTACCTAAAAGTGCACTACTAAAGTCAAGTTTGTTTTTGCTTTGATACTCATTGAGTAGTTCTTTAGCTTTCTCATCTTTTTCCAAATAGAAACGTAACCCTTCACCTTTATTGTAGGTACTAGTGTCCACTAGAATCTCTTGAAAATTTACCACGGCAATTCGGCTGCAAGTTTCCTGCGAAAATGCTTTCGAATTAAATAAGATTAAAATGCAGAAAAAAATGTAATATATAAGTTTTTAACCATAAGATATAATTAATATACAATACTATTTTAAGAAAGGCACGTGCATATGGATATCATTAAAACTGGAATCAAGATCACGCAGACTATAAAAAATGTAAATAGGTTAAAAGAGATTATATCAATTCTAGCACGAAACGGTTTTGATGAATTTATTATTAGCACCAATTTAAATAAGCTGATTCCAAACTTTGTTATTCCTCAAAAAACCCAAGAGCGAATTCAACAAGAAATGCAGGATTTTAGTGGAAGGCCAGAAGATGATAAACCTAAATTAGTGGCTTATCGTTTGCGTAAATCTTTTGAAGAGATGGGACCTAGTTTTATTAAAATTGGTCAACTTTTAAGTACGCGTGAAGATATTTTTCCGATCTCATTTATTGAAGAATTATCTAAACTTCAAGATAAAGTAAAGGGAATACCATTTGATGTAGCTAAATCAATAATTGAAAAATCTTTGGGTAAACCTGTTGAAAAAGTTTTTGCTAAAATTGATGAAATTCCCATTGGTACGGCGAGTATTGGGGTAGTTTATAAAGCTAAACTATTAGATGGTTCAGATGTAGTTGTGAAGGTTAAGCGTCCCAATATTGATGAAATGATACATACTGATTTTAATATTCTTTTATATCTAATTGAGAAAATTGAGAAGGTCAGTGACGAGATAAAGTATTTAGGTATTTCAAAAGCAGTAACCGATTTTAGTATCACACTTCAGTCTGAGTTAGATTTTCAGGTCGAAGCTGTTAATTGTGAAAAAATGGGGGAAAAAGTCAAAGTTATTGATACTGAAAATATTATTTATATTCCTAAAATGTATAAGGAGTATGTTAAGCGTGATGTTTTAGTGATGGAGTTAATCCAAGGTACACCGTTTACGAATAGAGAAGTTATAAATTCAAAAAAAGATATGATTTACGAAAAATTAGAAAAAAGTGTTCATATTTTTATTCATAATATGTTAGTTGATGGATTTTTTCATGCGGATCTTCATGGAGGGAACTTCTTTTTAACGGAAAAAGATCAGATTGGAATTATTGATTTTGGATTAATGGGAAATTTAGGTAAATCAAGTCGAGCAAGTTTAGTTGCTATCTTGTATTCACTTGTATCACAAAACTATGAAACATTAGTTTTTGAATTTTTAGAAGTAGCTGAATATGAAAAAATTCCAGATGTTGATGAACTCATTCGAGATGTGAGAAATAACCTTTCCGGGATAATGGGATTAACGGTTAAACAGACTAATTTTTCTTTTTTAATGAGCGCAGTACTTCGAACACTTAACAAACATAGAATAACTTTACCTCGTGAATGGTTTGTTGTTTTCAGATCTTTAATTACACTGGATGGTGTAGGACGATCATTGGAAATTGATTTTGATATTTTTAAAATAGTTGATAAGGATATTAAATCAATTGTAAAAAGTTTTTTCTCCAAAGAACAGTTGGTAGAATCAGGTATTTGGCTGGGGCGCGACTTTTTTACGCTACTTAGAACCCTTCCGCGCCACTTTAGATGGTTTTTAAAGGATGTTGCTCGTAATAATTACTCATTTCAAGTAATTAATAAAGGTTATGAAAAACAGATTCAACATGTTGGAGATGGGCTATACAACTTAGGTCAAATGATTATTGCAGGCATTCTATTTTACGCTGGTTTTTCCATGTATGAAAAATACTATTGGGCCAACGAGACCCATAGTATTCACAATATTCCAATTGTAATTATAATTTTTTGGGGCTTAGGCATTGCTCTTTTTATTAAAAATATTTTGAAGCGCTAGTTAGCGACAAGAGTGTTTTAAAAACTCAGTTAAGTAGTGACGTACGACAGCTTCTTTAGAAACAATTTCGCCATTAAATCGCCATGTGATCTCTTGAAATGGGCCAACATGTGCTTTAATTTCATGACTATGCAATTGAGTCGATTGAAACGCATTCATTCCTGATACGCGAGCTGAATACATCCCACCGGTATTGGACATAAATCCAATTGAAATAAGATCATTAGCTTTTCTCGCGACAATAAGTTTGAGGGAATTTCTAAAAAGCATGAAATCATTTACTGTATTTGATATTTTAAAAATTTTAATTAATGAGTTTGAGTTTAAGTCACCTCTATATTCATTAAATTTTTGAACATAAACCTCAAACATTTCTTTAAGTTCATCAACAAAACGAATCGATGATTCTTCTAAATAAAATTCAGGATTTAAATGTTCTTCAAAATTAATTACCCCAGATTCTTCGGTATTAAGCTCTTCCAGGGCTAAATTTTCAATCCATGAGGTTTGAAGTATTTTAGGTGGAGCTAATTTTGCTGAATTTTCATTTTTAAAATAGTTTAAATCTTTCATAATTTAATGTTCGAAGTCTACTGCGCTATTGTCAATAGTAAATTACGAAAAAATGGCAGGAGTTTAGTAAAGGAGGGCCACGAGTGGCGGTCAAGAGTTGTTAAATTTTCGCGCCCATCACCAAAATAGGTGGGCACGATTAATAGTTCCTTTAGGCTTCTCACTTGGATCTATATATACATATAGGTGAGCTTGCACACAGTGAACCAGGGACCGTTCCCGAAAATATACTTGTAAGGGCGAAAAGATTAAATCTTAACTACCTCAGGGACCCTCACATACTATTATAACAAAAAAAATTGATTTATTCCTAAATTAATAGGTCAGCTATCTGTCTGAATTTCCTAATTACTTCAATAATAATTATTTTATATTTACTGCCCACACCTTGCGTCGCGTTGATCGAAACCCATCTTGGTAGTATAATATTTCAGTCAACTATAAAGTTTTTTAAAATATGACCGAATAGATAGAGTAAGCAACGAGATTCTCAAATCAGGGGGCGGTAATTATGAAAAACTTAATTATGAAATTTTTAAAAGATGAGAGCGGACAAACTTCAACAGAGTACATCTTATTAGTTGCTGTGGTTGCCGTATTAGTCTTTAAATTCAAGAACGTAGCAGTTACAAAACTAAGCGCACTTACAGAGCAAACCTTTGATAAAGGTTCAGATCTTTTAAATGAAATTAAGTAAGTTATAATCAGGCATTTTTTGCCTAAAGACTTCTTACTAACATAGTCTCTGATATATTTTAAGATATGTCAGAGAGATCTTTTATTAAGCGAAATGGTGGGCAAGCTTTAACTGAATATATATTCATACTCTCTTTCATTGCCTTAATCGGCACCAAAATGACCTCTATGTTTTCTACTATGATGGCAGATTCCATTGGAAATCTCGCATTTGTACTCTCTTCAGAATTAACGGTAGGAGTCTGCAAAGATAACTGTTTTTTTGACGGTTATAAAAACTAATGGCTACAGTACTGTTAATTTATACAATAGTTCTAGCCTATATCGCTATCGTGGATTTTAAAACTCGTAAAATAGCTAACTATTGGTCACTGTTTAATCTTTTTTTTTCCATAACACTTTTTATTTTTTTACCACAACACTATATACTGGGTTATAAGCATTTTTTTATTCCGGGTCTAGTTTTTGTCGCTGGATTTATTCTATACTTTATGAAAATAGCCGGTGCTGGTGATGTGAAATTTCTCAGTACATTTTTAATAGCACTACCTTATGATTTTCAGTTGCTTTTTGTTAATAAGCTTGTTGTGTCGACTATTATTTTCGCGCTTACGGTTATGGGAATAAAAATCATTACACAGTTTAAAGCATTTACTGACGCAATTTTTTCGAAAAACTTCCAAGCATTAAGGTCGGTTATTTTCGGAAGTAAATTTGCTTATTCCCCGGTTCTCTTTTTTACTTTATTATTAGTAATATGGGAAAGCGGAATAATTTAGGCCAAAGTGCAGTTGAATATATTTTTTTATTAGCCGTGGTTATGACTTTAATTACGGTTGTTACTAAAAGTGATATGTTCAATAAATATTTAGGTCAAGAAGGAATTATTTTTCAATCAGCCATTCAAGGTTATGAGTTTGCTTATCAAAATGGCTTATCTCGAGAAGATAAGGAAAAAAATTATAATCCATCCCGTCCTAATTTAAATCATCCTAGTTTTGTTCATGGTGGGAATACAAGGTTTTTTGCTCCTGATAGCAAATATCCAGTAAGGTAAAAGTATGAAGAATAATAAAGGTCAATCTACTATTGAATTTATTATGACTTTTGCTTTTACATTTGGAATTCTTTTTCTATTTGTAAAACTTGCCATTAATTCAACAACTGGTTATCTTGTTCATTATGCTACTTTTCTTTCGAGTAGAACCTATTTGGTTTGGGAAAATAATGGAAGTACTCCAAACCATTCAGCGGCAGAACAACAAGCAAGAATGGTTTTTAGAAAAATTGTTAAACAGAGTCCAGAAAATTTACAATTTAATTCTCCGGAAAAAGTTTCACCAGGCTTTCCTTACGAATATGTAGGTGCCTACTACTCTTTCTCACAAGGTATAACAGTTATCCCTATGGTGGGTGGAAGTCAGAAAGCAAATCTTTATACTGAATCCTATTTAGGTAGGGAACCAACACGAGCGACTTGTATGTTAAGAATAGTAGAACTAATGAAAACAATGCCGGGAACTAATTTAAAATTTGCTACATTTTTTGATGATGGTTGTTGATAAATGAAAATAGATAAAAAAGGTCAGGCGGTTTTTGAGTTTTTAATTTTCTTACCATTTTATATGGCACTTTATGTGATTACTATATCTATTTCCAACTCATTAAATGGGTCAATTAATCAGCAAAAATTAACCAGAGGTTATTTTTTTGCAAGAATTAAAAATAATTCAATGGTTCCCAATATTGATCAGATAAATTTACGTGGTGTAACCAGTATAGGCTTAGTTTCACTTGGTTGGAGAAAAGAGACTGTAGGCGGCGATGGATATGGAGTACCAATAGCAGCCTGTTATAAAATCCAGGCTTTAACCAAGGGTTCAGTTAATGACAGATGTGATGATAAACCCAATGGAAAGACTACACAATATATTAGAATAAAAACTATGTTTGGGCTTTGTGGTGCAACTTATCTTAAACAACCCAATGGAACTTTTAATCAAATTATCACCAGTAAAGCTAGTGGTTGTGAGAATCAGTAAATATTTCCTCTCTAAAAAAAAATCTTCCTAAATGTTAAAATAGTAATAATTAGATCAATTATTTTTTAACAGGAATGCCTTATGAACAAACGAGCCCTGACCTTAAGTTTAATCATTGCCGCTTTTTCAGTGTTTATGGTCTACTCCTACATTGATGGCAAAGAGTCGGAGGTCATTCAAAAATATGGTAAATCTATGCCTGTGGTTGTGGCAAAAACCGATATTCAAGAGTTAGAAATTATTGATGATACCAAGGTAACTATACAATCTATTTCACAAAACTTTGTTGCTCCTGGTGCAATTAGTGATATCAAAGAAGTCAGTAACACTCTTGCTACCGTTCCGATAAAAAAAGGAGAGCAGATTACAGCGCCTAGAATTACTCAGCCAGGAGTAAGAACAGGACTTGCAAGGCAAGTTTCACAAGGCAAAAGAGCCGTTTCAATTAATATTTCGGGAGCTAAAGCTGTAAGTAATTTGATTAAACCAGGTGATCGAGTCGATATAGTTGGGTTAGTGGATCCTCAAGGTGGTAGAAAGGGGACCATTAGAGTTAAAACAATATTACAAGATGTTTTAGTTTTAGCTACTGGAATGAGTATGACCAATGCCATACCAATGGTCGAAAAAGTAGTGGCAAATGAAATGAAAAAAATTAATTTAAATCGTTATACAGAATATAACAATATGACGTTTGAATTAAGTCCTTATGAAGCTCAGAAGTTAATTTACATGGCAACTCAGATGGATATTTATCTAATGCTTAGAAATAATGATGATAAACAAAATGTAAGAATAGCCAGCACTAAAATTTTTGACTTACTTGATGAAGATTCACAAGAGGTAAAAGCATTATTAATGGATCCGGTGAAAAAATAAGATGATTAAACTTTTTTTACTATTTTTATTAACATTTAAGTCAGTTTTGGCTCAAGAGGTTTTAGAAAAAGAGATTCCTTTAGTGATTGGTATTAATCAACTTGAATATCTGACATTTGATCCGTATCAGGAAATTGATTACGATAAATCTTTACTTAAAATTGTATTGTGGCCTCAAAAACGCGAACTAACTTTTGAAGGAAAAAAGCAAGGAACAAATCTTGTCTATGTTAGAGATACGCAAGGTAATGTTAGAGCTAAATTTACAGTGGTTATCACTGAAACAAGTAACTCAAAGACGGTTTTGGATTTACGTGATTTTTTAGGTGACATTGAAGGCTTGGAAATTGGGATTAAGGGAGGAAAAGTATATGTAGGGGGGCAGATTATTGTTCCTACTGATATTGGTAGAATTTCAACCATTCTTTCCAAGTATCCTGATGTGATAAATTTAGTTGAACTATCTCCGCATAGTCAGAAGATTATTGCTAAAAAAATGCAAGAAGCAATTCAAAATGCAGGTATGAAAGAGGTTACAGTTAATATTGTGAATCAATCGTTTTGGTTGGAAGGTTTAGTTGCCTCAGAAAATGAGAAGAACTTAGCTTATAAAATTGCTGCCTATTATTTGCCGGATAAGTTAGGGAAACCGGGACAATTAGCTTCAGCTGAAAAAAAACCACTGGATTCATTTATTCAAATTAGTGAAAAAAAACAGCAGCAACAACAACAACAACAAGCTCCAGAAGAAAAAATGTTGAAGGTTATTGCTCAGTTTGTTGAACTAAGTAAAGATTATAATAAACTTTTTGGATTTAAATGGACTCCTATTTTAGATACTGGTGGTGGAAGTATTAGTTTTGGAAAAACCGCTGCATCTGGCGTTGCAACCAGTTCCACTGGAACATTGAGTGGTGTGATCTCAAATCTCTTTCCCAAATTAGAATCAGCCAAAGCGGCAGGTCATGCTCGTGTGGTTCAATCGGGAATGGTAATTTTTAAAGATAAAGGAAAAGGCTCACTTTCAAAAAAATCAAAAATTCCTTATGGGGTAGGAACTGGTGAAAATATAAAACCAGCAGAAGCCTCTAGCGGATTTACACTGAATATTGGTGGTGAAATTAAAGATAAAGAGGACGTTCAATTGGACATTAATATATCTGTAAATATTAATACAGGAACCAAGCAGGATGGTACTCCTTTAACCACTGATAACTCATTACAAACGGTGGTTAAAGTTAAGTCAAAAGATACAGCTGCAATTGGTGGAGTAGTTTTTAATGAAGATCAAGTTGCATACGATAAAAATCCAGCGGGTGGACAGGTCTCAGGATCACCACTGTTTAATTTTATTAGATCCAAATCTTTTGTAAAAAATAAGAGCCAATATGTTGTCTTTGTTACTCCTGAGATTGTGGAGTCTGCTTCGGATAAAACAGACGAGATTAAAATGAAATTTAGAAGAAGGAGTCACTGATGGCTGGTTATATTATCAGTGTTTTAGGTGGAAAGGGTGGTGTGGGAAAAACTCAGTTTGCCGCCAATTTGGCCATAGCATTTGGACAAGAATCACGTAACAAAACATTATTATTAGATTTCGATCAAAGAGCCTGTGGTGATCTTAACGTTGTGATGGGAGTTAAAGGTAAGAAAGATGTAAAGGAGTTATCAGAGTTTAATGGCTCACTCGATCCAAAAACAATTTTAACATTTATAAGTGCACCAATTCAAAATACTCATTTTATTGGGATGCCAACAGATAAAAATGCTGCTGAAGCTATAAGTGTTGATGGACTTGGAAAAAGTTTAAAAGCTTTAGTTAATATTTTTCCCTATACCATAATTGATGTCGGGAATGAGTTAACCCCGCTAGCCATGAAGGCTTTAGAGTTTTCTACACTTATTTTTTTAGTTGTACCTCCTGATGTGTTAGCGATTAACCAGTCCAAAAGAATGTACAGTGAACTCATGACTAATCTTTTTCCTAAAGATATGGTTCAGGTTATATTTAATCAATATCAGAAAGGTCATCCAATTACTCCTGAAATTCTAGCGAAAAATTTAGACAAACAACCCTTTTCAATTATTCCTCGTGATGATCAATCATGTGTTTTGGCTTTAAGTAAATCACAACCAGTAATGGTTTCAGCTAAAGCTGGTCCTTTTGGAAAAGGTGTGACTGAATGTGTTTTAAAAATAATGCAAAAGAATGTTTTAAAACAGCTGGAAGCTTTAAATAAACCGACTCCTCCTCCAGCGGCAGCTAAACCAGCAGCGACAGCAGGTGGAGAAGCCACACCAGCTAATCCAGCTGAAGGGACATTAGTTAAGGCCAATAAAAATGTTAATCAACCTTGGCTCGATTTTAAAACTAGAATTCATAGAGGATTAGTAGAAGAGATCGATTTATCTAAAACTGATAATAAAGATCCTAAAGCTAAAATCATCATGCGAGAACAGACCAAAAAAATCGTGGTTGATTTAATTAATAAAGAAGATTCCAAAGGGATTCTGAATTCACGTGAAGATACTAATAGAATGGTTAAAGAAATTATTGATGAAGCATTAGGATTTGGTCCACTGGAAGATTTATTAGCAGATAAAGAGGTCTCGGAAATCATGGTGGTGGGGCCGTTTACTATTTACTTTGAAAAGAAAGGTAAGATTAAGTTATCTGAAGTCGTTTTTACTAATGATAGACAAGTATTAAACGTTATTGAAAGAATTGTGGCGCCAATTGGCCGTCGAATTGACGAAAAGACGCCTTATGTGGATGCGCGACTTCCAGATGGTTCAAGAGTACATGCAATTATTCCACCCTGTGCTTTAAATGGTGGTGTAATTACTATTCGAAAATTTCCATCAAAAAGAATTATGTTTAAGGATCTAGTAGCGTTTGGTTCTATGACCGAAAATATGGCAGACTTCTTAAGAATATCAGTCGAGGCTCATAGAAATATTGTTGTGAGTGGCGGTACTGGATCAGGGAAAACAACTCTAATTAATGTTCTTTGTTCAGCAATTTCAAATAGTGAACGTATTATTACTTGCGAGGACTCGGCTGAACTTTCATTGCCACAAGATCACGTGGTTCGATTAGAGACAAAGCCTCCTTCACTTGAAGGTGATGGTGCAGTTGATATTCGATGTCTAATTAAACAGTGTTTAAGGATGAGACCAGATAGAATTATCGTAGGTGAGTGTCGGGGTGGTGAAACGCTTGATATGTTACAAGCCATGAACACTGGTCACGATGGTTCGCTTACAACTGTTCACTCTAATAACCCGCGAGAGTGTTGTAGCCGACTTGAGACATTAGTTCAGTATGCAGGAGTTGGATTACCTCAAAGAACCATTCGAGAAATTATTGCTTCAGCAGTTCATTTAATTGTTCAACAAAGTAGAATAGACGATGGTTCAAGAAAAGTTATGTTTGTAACAGAAATTGGAGGTATGCAAGGAGATATCATAACCTTGCAGGATATATTTACCTTTAAGCAGGAAGGAATTAATAAAGAAGGAAAAATAGTAGGCAAATTTCAGGCCTCTGGATTTATTCCTAAATTTGTAGAAACATTAGAGAGGAAAGGATATAAAATTCCTCGCGGTCTTTTTACGAATACGTAGTTAAGGTTTATAATGTATTTTTTTACTCTACTACTCGGAAAAATAGGTATGGCAATCTTCATTGGAATTTTGTCATTTCTAGTTATTTATAAGTTTAGTATCAGTCTTTTTCAATGGATAGAAGATAAAACCTATGATACTCGTGATTATATTTTAAAAAAGTTAGAACTACTTCATATTACATTAGCAGCTGAAAAAATCACTTATTTGTTAATGTTTAGTTATTTTGGACTCTCTTTAATTGTATTTACTATATGCTCATTGTTTGGTGCTTTTTTGGCTGGAGCGATTTTAGCTCTAATCTTTTCGGTTATTGGTTTTATTCTACCAAAACAGATTGTTGATAGTATGTATGAATCAAGATTGAATGAATATGCCAATCAAATGGTGGATGGGCTTAATTTACTTGCTAATGGAATTCGAGCTGGATTAACTGTACCACAGGCTCTCGGAATGGTGGTTCAAGAGTTACCCCCTCCAATTTCACAGGAGTTTAATTTAATTTTACAAGAAACAAAAATTGGTGTTCCACTCGAAGAGGCTTTTGAAAATCTTAATAAGCGAGTTCCCATTGAAGATAATGAGATGTTTGTAACTAGTATGAATATCTTAAGAGAGACAGGAGGGAATTTAGCTGAAGTTTTCGATACTATCGTTTTTGTGATACGTGAAAGAATTAGAATTAAACAAAAAATTGATACCTACGTGGCTCAAGGTAAAATGCAGGGTGGAACCATCTTTTGTATGCCTTTTGCAATGGGTTTTATCCAGTACTTATCTGATCCAGAGGGAGTTACACAAGCGATTTCGTCACCTATTGGAATCATCGCTATGACTTTTGCTCTACTGCTTGATCTCGCTGGAGGGTTTGTTATTCTTAAAATTGTAAAAATTAAAGTGTGATTAGAATTGTTCCGAATACTTTGTGTGCATTTTTTTAGGAGAGGGTTTGAATATGCGGTTTTTAAAATTTTTAACATTAGCTATTTTATCATTGATGGCGTTCTCATTGATGGCCGGAGTAAATCTTAAAAACGGAAACTTTTATATCTCATATACAGATATAGTTGTTCCGGGTGGTGGTCCATCGCTTGAAATCACAAGAACTTATAATTCTAAATCAACAGTTGATGGCTGGTTTGGTTTTGGATGGGGAAGTGATTATGAAACTTTCTTACAAGTCTCAGGTGATAGTAGTGTAACAATTTTTGAAAATGGTTCAGGTGCACATACACGCTTTTCGCCTAAGGGAGAAGTGAATGTTCAAGAAGCTGCTCAAAATATTGTCGATGCTATGAGAAAGAAAGATGAGATGACAGACTCAGCTGCTAAAGATCTAGTAAAAAAACTAGTGGGAGATGCTGAACTAAGACACGCTTATGCGGCTAGATTTGATGTTAAAAGTAATATTGCTGACGGCTCAGTACTTTATTCGAATGCAAGAGGAATTCAAGAGCTTCATAAGTTAAAAGATGGTTTTAAACGAGTTTTTAGTGACAATCGCGAAGAATATTTTAATCTTGCTGGTAAATTAACAAAAATCGTTGATAAAAATGGCTATGAAGTTATTTTAAATTACAACAAGAATGGTGTACTAGAGTCAATTAAAGATTCTATGGCAAAACAATTATTCTTTTCATGGTTTCCTGATGGTAAAGTAAAAAACATTTGGTCATCTGATGATAAAAAAGCTGTTTATAAATATAAAGATAAAGATTTAATTGAATCAACTGATGTTAGTGGAAACACTTATGCTTTCCATTATGATGAGAACCACAATTTAAATAAAGTTGGTTATTCTGATGGTTCAGAAATGGCAATTGTTTATGAACCAAAAACACAGTTTGTATCATCTGTAACCAATAAAGATAAAGAAACCATTAAATATACTTATGGTGGAGATGCTAAAAATCCGGATTTACATTATTGGACAGAAGTTACTCAAAATGATTTAGCCGGAAAACCTGTAACCAATCGATATGAATATGAAATTAGAACTCGTCCGGATGGAACTGAGTATAACTACAGAATTTTAACGATTGTAAATGGGTTAAAAACTGAAACAATCTATACTGAATGTTGTTCGCTTCCGCTTAAAATTGCTAGAGGAGACGAAGTTACAAATTTCGAATATAATGGTAAAGGACTTCTTGTTAAGAAGACTTCTACTTCAGGTGAGTTTGTAAATATTGAATATCATCCAGAATTAAACAAAATTACTAAAGTTGTTAACAAGGATGGTTGGACTCAGTACAAATATGATAAAGCTGGAAACTTATTAAAAGCTAATAACAACGCTGGGCAGACTGTAGCGCTAATTTACGATAGAAAAGGTAGAATCACAAAAATGGTTGATCAAAAAGGAAACGAAGCTGATCAACGTATTTTATCTTTCAAATACAATGCACTTGGAAAACCAGTTGAAATCGAAATGGAAAAAGTAGGTAAAATTAATGTTGCTTACGACAACTATGGCGAGATCAAAAAAGTAGAATCTAAAACTGGTCACAAAATGGCAATGCAGGTAACTGAGGCATTCCAAAATCTACTTGAGATTGTAAAACCAGCTGGTGTTGATTTAAGTTTATAATAAGGAGACTTTATGAAAAAAATAGTAATGGTTATGAGTTTAGTTTTAGCGGTTAATATATACGCTCAATCTAAAGAGGGGGAAGTGAAAGAGACAGACCCCTGTAAGACTAATGATAGCAAGAGAAGCCAAGTAAAAGGTAAAGCTACCAAAGAGACAAATGCTCCTAAAGGTACCAAAGAACAGTAAAATTTATTGATCATAATTTAGACCCCGGTCATAAGTTAACATTATGACCGGGGTTTTTCGTTTAGTGTTTCAACACTGTTAAAATTTTCGACATATGTTTCATGAACTTCCAACCAGTTAGTGAGTATTCTCCTTACCAGATTTTGGCACGTTTCGTGCACTATAGTGGATTAATAGAAACACAAAGTGAATTAACACTTAAACAGGGGAGAAACTTATGAAAAACTTATTTAACGTTGCTACTTTAGCTGCTCTTTTAATCTCTTTTAACACTTTCGCTGAAGCTGCGAAAACTGATTGTACAGCAATGAGTGATGCTGGCAGAAACGAAGTGAAAAAAGTTAAAGCTGAAGAGAAAACTCAAGAGAAGAAAACGAAAGCTCAATAATTAAACATTTAATTCTAATTACTAAGGGTATCTATTTATGTAGATACCCTTTTTTTGTCTAAAAATTAGTCACTATCAAAAAATTAATCAAAACTAACTAGTTTTTCAATGTGAATTCAATGTTTTATAATATTATTTTTGGCATAATCCCTGCATATATAATTATTAACTATTAACAATAAACAGGGAGATCTTTATGAAAAAATTTAATGCAGTAATAGTAATCGTTGCTTTAGCATACATAGTATTCGATTTTAATGCACATGCAGAAGCTACTAAGACAGATTGTAAGGCAATGGATAGTAGTTCTAGAAAGCTTACTAAAACTATTAATGAATCAAAAGAAGAAGCTAAAAAGAATACAAAAGCTCAGTAATTATTCTCTTTCTTCGAGTTCATCTGGAGCTTGATGCTCTTTAGAGTACTCGTCAATGAAGTTGTCTGTTGACTCTTCATCAATATCACTCGCTTCATTGGAATTGTGACTACTTTTTTCACGCAGTAGTCCCGATTGAGCTGATTTTACTTTATCGGAATAGCTGGGGATAGAATTTGAAAAAATCCTTTTTCCAAAATCTTTCCCCATAGACATTCCTTTGCGTAGTCCATACTTCACAGTAGAAGTAATACTATCGATGACCGGAGCCGTAGTTTCATCTAAAATATCAAAAAATGGTCTACCATTAAATGAGATGGTAAGGATCAAGAAACTGACAGAAAAGAAAAGCAAAAATTTTAATACAAATTTCATTCTATGCTCGCAATTCTTTGGGCTATTTTATTAACCGAGTTTATAATGGTCTCAGGTTCAAAAGGTTTTTGAATAAAATCCAGAGCTCCACTGGAAATTGATTCAACAACGATTTGTTCATGAAACAATGATGAGACAATAATCACGTAAATATCCTGAAATTTTTCATAAATAATTTTAAGTAGGTCGACTCCACTAAGATCTGGCATAACCATATCTAGAATAATTAAATTTGGGCTATTTTTAATGATCATGTCGATGGCTTCATTTGCATTTGATGCCTCACCTACTACTTTAAATTTCGCGTTTTCTAGTATTGAGATAATAGTTTTTCTTGAGAACTCAGCGTCATCCACAACAACAATTTTGAGTTCAGGCGCAGCTCTGGTCTTGATTGGAACATTTTCCGTCGGGGCATTGTTGTTATTATTATTTTTGCTCATCTTAAAATTGATTTTATAAGATTTTTTAGTTAAGAGATAGTAAAAAAGGTTTTTTATGGAAATTATCCGACCAAATAGAATTACTTTTCAAGAAATATATATGCGTTTTGCATTTGATTTAGCTAAACGTGGAACTTGTAAACGACTTAAAGTTGGTGCTGTAATTGTGTCAGATGATTTTTCTCATGTATACGGAATTGGATATAATGGAAATGCAGCGGGACTTTTAAATACTTGCGATCATGATGAACCAGGAAATTGTGGATGTTTACATGCGGAAGATAATGCTTTACTGAAAACACATGTGGGTTCAGATTACAAAAAAATTGTATTTGTAACTCACCAACCATGTTCTTATTGCGCCAAAAGAATGGTGAATAAAGGTGGAATTATTAGGGTCTATTATTCAGAACCATATCGTATTCCTGATGGCCTTGAAATTCTAAAAAAAGCTGGTATCGAAGCAATTCAGTTTAAACTTAATTAAGCAGCCAAGCGATGCTTAGACTTATCTTTTTTCTTTTCTGATGATTGCTTAAATTTCTCAACTTCATCTTCATCAAAAATTAGAGCATGTTCAAAAACTTCAGAAACATGTTTTACCAATACAAACTCAATTTTTGTTTTAAATTCTTCAGGAATTTCACTGAGATCTTTTTTGTTTTTATATGGAACAATCACCTTGTTTATCCCAAGTCTCATAGCTGCTAGTGCTTTATCTTTTAGCCCACCAATTGGTAATACTTTACCGGTTAGAGTGATCTCGCCAGTCATAGCAATGTTTCGACTCACTTTTTTGTTAGTTAAAAGTGAAACAATCCCTGTTGCTAAAGCAATTCCTGCACTTGGACCATCTTTTGGAATAGCACCACTTGGTAAGTGAATATGTATTTCATAATTGTCAAAAAAGTCTTCATTGATACCAAGTTCTGCGGCATTACTTCTAATATAACCAATGGCAGCTTGGGCACTTTCTCGCATTACATCGCCTAACTGGCCTGTGAATGTAAAACCTTTACCTTTCATTTTACTTACTTCAATTAGTAATACTTCACCACCCACACTTGTTACTGCTAGTCCTGATACAACACCAATTTCATCATCACGTTTATCTTCTTCACGACTAAACACCGGCGGTCCTAACAGATCTTCAACTGTTTTAGCGTTTACTATAAATTTTTCTGTATTACCATCTACAATTTTCTTTGCGACTTTTCTACATACAGCACCCACGCATCTTTCTAAACTTCTTAGGCCTGCTTCGTGAGTGTAATTTTTGATCAAGTTTATAATTGCATTATCATCAATTTCTATATCTGATTCTTTAATTCCATTTTCTTCAATCTGTTTAGGAATTAAATATTTTTTAGTAATGGCTACTTTTTCTTCCTGTGTATATCCGGATAAATTTAATACTTCCATTCTGTCACGCAATGGAACAGGAATACTCTCTAATACATTGGCTGTAGCAATAAACATTACATTGGATAAATCAAATGGAACATTTAAGTAATGATCTCTGAAAGTATTATTCTGTTCAGGATCTAAAACCTCTAAAAGCGCGCTAGACGGATCACCTCTTAAATCTGAAGCGAGTTTATCAATTTCATCTAGTAGAATAACTGGATTGTTAGTTCCTGCTTGTTTAAGCGCTTGAATAAATCTACCTGGCATTGAACCTACATAAGTTCTACGATGTCCTCTGATTTCGGCTTCATCTTTAATTCCACCTAAGCTCATTCGAACAAACTCTCTGCCAGTTGCCTTAGCAATTGATCTACCAAGACTGGTTTTACCAACTCCAGGCGGGCCCGAAAAACAGATAATTGGACCTTTTAGGGAGCGTCCTTTTAATTGTCTAACAGCTAGATATTCTAATATTCTCTCTTTAACTTTATGTAATTCAAAATGGTCTTCATCTACAAAACTTTTTAGCAAAAGCTAGGTCTGCTATTTCTTGTGAGTGAGTAGACCAAGGTAGTTCAACTAGTAAGTCAAGATATGTTCTCAAAATACTGGCTTCAGATGAATCAGATGCATTTTTTCCAAACGGTGTAATTGTTTAAGTGCCTCTTTTTCAACTTCAGTGGGCATTTTTGCTGTTGGAATTTTCACGTAGTTCTTGGAAATCATCTTGTTTTTCTTGACCATCTTCTCCCAGTTCACTTTTAAGAGCTTTTATCTGTTCACGTAAAAAGTTCTCTTTTTGATTTTTATTAACTTCATCTCGGGAGACATTTTTAATTTTAGCTTGCATTGATAAAATATCTAATTCACGTGTTAAAATATCGCTAATCTTTTGAAGTCGCTCAAGTGGATCAACTGTTTCCAAAATAATTTGAGCTTCATCAACTTTTAAGTTGAGATTTGATGCAATTAAATCAGCTAGTCGGCCTGGATCTGTTATATCTTCGAGCACCATTAAAATATCAGAAGATAGAACTTTTCCAACAGAAATAACTTTTTCTAATTGATCCTTTACATTTCTAATTAACGCTTCAACCGCAAGTGGACTACTTTCTAAAGCGATATTATGAACTTCGGCTAATTTCACTTTGTAAAATGGATCAGTGTGAAGAAATTGAGTTATGCGTGCTTTTGATAGACCTTGAATGAGAATTTTAATTCTTCCATCAGGCAATTTTCTCATTCGCATAATCATTGCCACCGTACCAATTTCAAAAATTTCATTGGGACTTGGAATTTCTGCGTGTATATCTTTTTGACTTGATAAGAAAATTAATCTATCAAATTGGGATAAAGATTGTTCCACTGCCTTGATTGATGATTCACGACCTACAAAAAGAGGTAAAATCATGAATGGATAAACTACAATATCTCTTACTGGCAGGAGTGGAAGGGTCTCTTTGAACTCAAAGCTATTCCCCTCGTAATTTGTTACCATGTTGTGCTGCCTCCAGGTTGCTGCAATTTCTATCAGGATCACTTTCTCCTATATTCGTTCGGGACAAAAAAGATTCGACTTAAAAATATTTTAATGTTTTTGAATTATAACGATCTTAGTTGATCGGTTAATATTGAGAGTATTGGGTTGATAAATTCGCAAATTGACTCTATATTAAACAAAAAAGGATTTTTTTATGTCGAATTTTAGTTGTGGAATTAGTATTTTAGCTGCTGGAATGGGAACTCGATTGAAGCTGGATACTCCGAAAGCTTTAGCTCCTATTTTAGGAAAAAAACTCATCGATTTTCCATTGGCAAATTCGATTAAATTTATAAGTCAGTTTGATGAGTCTTTAATTGGTGTAGTAACGGGACACAGATTTGAAGAAGTAGAAGGTTATGTTACTGAAAATTACTGTAAAGGACAATCACCGAGTTTAAAGCTCAGCTATGCTAGACAACTAAAGCAGTTGGGTACTGCTGACGCTTTAAAAATCTATTTTGATCAGACAAAAAATGCGAATAAAATGGCATATACCGTGATTATTTGCGCTGATACGCCCCTCATTCGTGATACTGATTTAAATAAACTATTAAAAGAGCTTAAAGATAATCCCAAACTGGATGGTGTTGCAGCTACTTTCATTGAGAAAAATCCTCAAGGTTATGGTCGGATTCAAAGATCAAATAGTGAAATTGGATTCACAATTGTTGAAGAAAAAGATGCAAATGAAGCACAAAAAAAGATCACAGAGGTTAATTCGGGACTCTATATTTTTAAAACTGATTTTGCTTTAAAGCATTTAAGTAATGTTAGTAATAAAAATAAATCGGGTGAGTTTTATTTAACCGATCTCTTTCAAAATAATTACATGGTGAAAGCCATTCTATTTGAAAAACCTGAAACTTTCATTGGAGTAAACACACTAAAGCAATTAGAACAAGTGAGTGCTTTAGCTAAAGAAGAAAAATTAGACGCTTTAAGAGCCAACGGTGTACGCATGCTAGATGCTAACTCAATTTATATTGATTGGGATATCACTGTGGGGGCAGGAACTGTACTCTACCCAGGAATTTTTCTCAAGGGAAAATCTAAAGTTGGTGAAAATTCTGTGATTGAAAATGGTTCTGTCATTAAAGATTCTGTAATTGAAAACAATGTTACTATAAAAGCTTATAGTTATTTAGAAGAGACAATTGTTCATAATGACTGTCAGATTGGGCCGTTTGCCAGACTTCGTCCCGGAACAGACGTGGGTGAAGAGAGTAAAATCGGAAATTTTGTTGAAACCAAAAAAGCTAAACTAGATAAAGGTGTGAAGATATCGCATTTAAGTTATGTAGGAGACGCTTTTATCGGTGAAGAGAGTAATATTGGATGTGGATTTGTGACTTGTAATTATGATGGTATTAAAAAACATGTGACTAAAATTGGTAAAAGAACTTTTATTGGATCCGACTGTCAGGCAGTAGCTCCGGTTACTATCGGTGATGATTGTTTTGTGGCCGCAGGATCCACTATCACCAATTCTATGAATGATGGCGACTTTGCTATTGCAAGATCTCGCCAAGTTACTAAAGAGGGAACTGCAAAGAAGTTTCTTAAACCTAGTAAAAAATAACATTTATTGATAATTAAACAGCGAAATTTCGCTTCGCATATATTAAATACACGATGCGCAATTTACAATTCCCTTTAATCCGATAATCTGTTAATTATGTTTAGTTAATCTATTTTAACTAAATTTATTTTATGAAGGAGCTTGGCTTATGTGTGGAATCGTAGGGTACGTTGGTAACGGAAATGGTGTTGATGTAGTTTTAGAAGGTTTATCGCGTCTTGAATATAGAGGATACGATTCAGCTGGTATTAGTATCAAAAACGATAAGGCAGAGTTAGAAATCTATAAGAAGAGGGTGCGCTTAAAAACTTAAGAAATTTAATTGCTGAAAAGAATCTTACCGCAAAAATCGCAATTGTCAGCCACTCGTTGGGCAACTCATGGTGGTGTTACTGATTACAATGCTCATCCACACGGAAATGAAGATTTAGTATTGGTTCACAACGGAATTGTAGAAAATGCAGTTGAATTAAAAGCAATGCTTAAAAAAGAGGGATTTGAATTTAAATCTCAAACCGATTCAGAAGTTTTCATGGTTTTAGTTACAAAATATTTCAAAGCGGGAGCAACTTTGTTTAAAGCGGTTACGACTGCTTTTAAATTAATCAGAGGAAATTCAGCCTTTGTGGTGATGAATAAATTTGATGATGAAATTATCGCAATTAAAAGAAGTGCTCCACTCGTTTGTGGTGAGAATGAAGCTACGAAAGAAGTATTTGTATCATCAGATGCATATGCTTTAGTTGGTAAAGCTAAAACACTTTATTTTCCTCAAGATGAAATTGTTTGTCGGTTAAATCCAAAACAGGCTCATTTGGTAGAGTTTTTTGATTTAGAAGGTAATCCTTCAACGAAATATCTAAAGAAAGAACAAGATATGAGTTTAGATGTTTCAGAAAAAGGTGTTTTTGAACATTTCATGATGAAAGAGATCCATGAACAACCAAATTTAATTGAGTCATTTACAAACTATTATTTAAACGGAGATGGATTAGAAAGACTTGAAAATTTAAATGATTTAAAACCAAAAAGTTTTCAAATTTCAGCTTGCGGTACAGCTTGGCATGCCGGACTTGTAATTAAAAATTTCTTAGAGTCCAATGTTAGAATTCCATGTGTTATTGATTTAGCAAGTGAATTTAGATACCGTAATCCAATTTTAAATAAAGATGAAGTAGGTCTATTTATCTCTCAATCAGGTGAAACGGCTGACACTTTAGCAGCTCAAGAGCTTTGTCATGAAAACAAAATGAAAACGGTATCAATTGTAAACGTAGAAGGGTCAACTCTATTTAGAAACTGTGATATTAATTTATTAATTAAAGCCGGAATTGAAATTGGAGTAGCTTCAACTAAAGCATTTACTCAACAGGTGTTAACTGGTTATTTGATGTCTAAAAAACTTCAAAACCAATTAAATGACGTTAGTGTAAAACAAGAATTAAAAACTCTAAAAATTCGTATTGAAGAAGTGCTAGAAAGATCTAGTGAAATTCAAGCTATTGCTAAAGAAATTTATGAGAAAAAAGGATACCTATTTACTGGTAGAGGTAAATACTATCCAATCGCACTTGAAGGTGCATTAAAATTAAAAGAGATTGCTTATGTTCATGCTGAAGGCTACGCAGCTGGAGAGTTAAAACATGGTCCAATCGCTTTAATTGATAAAGAGATGGTTAACGTGGCTCTTGTTGGTCCTGAATTATTTGAGAAAACTGTTTCAAATATTGAAGAGATTAAGGCAAGAAAAGGGATCATCGTAACGTTTGGACCTCAAAATGATAAAATATTAGAAGAGATTTCTGATTACTACTTTGGATTAAACTTTGAAGGGTTAAATGATCTTTCTCCTGTATATATCAACGTAGTTAACCAACTATTGTCGTACTATATTGCTAAATACAAAGGTACTGACATCGATAAGCCAAGAAATCTAGCAAAATCAGTAACTGTTGAGTAAATAAAATTTACTTATAATTCCTATCTAAGTGGTCATTTTCACCTAGAATTGAGGTGGAAATGACCTTTGATATATAATGAGAGAATGGGGTCTTTAAAGCTCATATTTTTTCTAATGCTTTTTTTGTTGGTATCTTGCGTACCAGAACAGAAAGCTACATCTAATAAAAGTGCTTTAGCTAATTCAACAAACCCTACAGTCGTAAATGTCACAAGCTCAAATGCCAATTTGACTTATAAAACTGGAGATACAGTTTACATTTCGGTCTATTTTTCTGGGCCTGTTACAGTTGAAAATTTTCCAAGTTTAATTTTAAATTCAGGTGGTTTTGCAACCTACTCGAGTGGATCAAAAACGGATCAACTGGTTTTTAAATATGTGGTAGCTGCTGATGAATCTTCTTCAGGATTAGATTATTCTTCTACCACAAGCTTAAGTTTAAATGGTGGAAAAATTAAAGGTTCAAGTGGTAATAATGCTAAATTGACTTTACCAGCTCCTGGAGCTTCCGGCTCTTTACGGGCCAATAAATATATAGCGATTGATGGTGTAGCGCCAGAAATAACTTCGGTATCTGCTTCAACTGCTGATGGTAATTATTCTTTAGGTGAAACGATATTAATTGAAATTAATTTTGATTCAGCAGTAATTGTAAGTGGAACTCCGGAATTAACTTTAGATTCAGGTGGTAAAGCAAAATATAAATCTGGGTCAACAAGTTCGAAATTAGTTTTTAGCTATGTAATTAAAGCAAATGAGAAATCCAAAGATTTAAATTATGCAAGTGTAAGTAGTTTATCAGTTGGAACAGGTTCGATTAAAGATAGTTCAGGTAATGATGCAAAACTTACTTTACCGGAGCTTACGGGTAGTGATTCGCTTGCCTCAAACAAAAATTTAATTGTTAATGCAAATAGGGTTTCAGTGGTTAGTGTTAGTACATTAAAAGAGAGTGGTTCGTATGGTAAAAATGTTACATTTGATCTCATAGTAAAATTTAGTAATCAAGTAGCCATTTCCGGATCAACTGTACCTACTCTGCAATTAAATGTAAATCAATTAGCAACTTATATTAGTGGTTCGGGAAAAAACGAGTTAAAATTTCGATATACTTCAGCTTTAAACGATTATTCTGAAAAGTTAGATTATGTATCGACGGACTCATTATTGCTTAATGGTTCAAAGATTTTAGATAACTTCAGGTTATGAAGCAAAAACTACATTACCATCGGTAGGTCAGAGTGGATCATTAAGTTATAGTAAAAATATAATTGTTGATGCTGTTCTTCCAAAAGTGGTTTCTGTGAAACCAGAAGGCAATTAAGAACTTTTCTAACAGGAAATACTCTTAATATTCTTGTGACATTTGATAAACCAGTTTATGTGCTTGGAACTCCTACTTTAAAATTGAACAACACTGGAACTGCGACATATTTAAGTGGTTCGGGTTCAACTGTCTTAAAGTTTCAATATAAGGTTATGTTAGGTACTCCAATATAATAAAAGTGGGCTTAACTATTATTCAACAAGTAGTTTAGAGTTAAATGGTGGAACAATTAATGATATTGTTTCCAATGCGGCTGATTTAACTCTTCCAGCATTAACTTCAAGTCAAGCACTTGGTTATGATGGAGATTTAGTGGTGGATACAATCCCAGCCTATGTAACATCGTTCTCCTCAACGTCAGCCGAAGATTCGATTTACAAAGAAGATGATAAAATTGAAATTAAAGTAGTCTTTTCTAAAGCATTACTGTTACTGGAAAACCTAGTATTAAAAAATGAATACTACCAATAATGGACTTGCTAAGTATGTTTCAGGTTCCGGTTCTACTAATCTTATTTTTAGTTATAAAGTAGGAAGTGAACAACAGACACCGAACCAAGTTTTCTAGATTTTGATTCAGCCACAGCCTTCAGTTTAAATGGCGGAACAATTGTTGATTCGACAGGATATAGCGCAAATTTAAATTTAGACTCATCATTAACCATGGTTGGCCAAGAGATTGAAGTTAATTCAGTAAAGCCATTAGTTTCAAATATTGCGGTGACACCTGATGCGGCATCAGTTACCAATACAGCATCTCATAACACCTATTACACTTTAGGTGATATTTTTTATATTGTAGTAACGTTTAATACCGATGTAACAGTTTCAAATAACTTTACAGCAAAAATTACACTTAATTCCGGTGGTGTAGCAAATTATGATTCTCAGCCTAGTTCAAATTCTATTAAATTTAAATATGTGGTTGCAGCAGGTGAAAGTACTGATAATTTAGATAAAAATAAACTTTATGCTTTTTCAGTTCAGACCGGAGCTATTACAAATAGTGCAGGGACATCGGTTAACACTTTGTATGATAAATCGATAACGAGTACGGTGTATAAAGTTAAATCGAATAATCCAGAGGTAACAGCAGTTTCGATTAATTGTGATACGGGTACTGGTTATGATACTTCGAAATTACTTCAAATTACAGTTACTTATTCTAGTGCAGTAATAGTAACCGGTGTTCCTCGAATTGAATTAAACTTAGGATCAGCTGCACGTTATGCTAACTAACTTCTGGTTCAGGCACAACAAACTTAGTATTTACTCATCAGTGGCGGTACCAGATGTTGCAGAAATTTTAGAGTATACTTCACCGTTTGAACTAAATGGTGGAACAATGAAAGATGTAGCTAATAATGATGCTATATTAACCGTTTCACTTCCTACACCACTTCGATTTGGAAAAGAGATTGAAATTGCAAGTGAAAAGGTCAATGTGGTTTCAGTTAAAGCTACTCCGGCCAGTGGACTTTTTTATCCAGGTGATGAGGCTATTCCTATTGTCGTTAAGTTTGATAGAAAGGTTTATATAACCTTTGGTTCTCAACCAAAATTGAAAATGAATTCAGGTGATGCGGCTTACGCTTATTATTCTTCAATTTCCAGCGATAAAAAAACAGTAACTTTTTTATATCCAATTGGTTCTGGTGAAAGTAGCGCTGATCTCGACGTAGATGCAACAACTCCTTTAATTTTTTCTGGAACTGAATTTAAAGATTTGGCCGGGAATACTGGTGCTAATTTTGTAAGTCCAACTGCAGGCTCTCTTGCTACTAATGCCAGTGTTGTAATAAATGGTGCTGGTGGAAATCAAAGAGTGATGAGTGTAACAAGCGATGTAAGTTTTGCTGATAAATATCAAGGAATTGATTCTATTGCAATTTCACCATCAGGAAGATATGTGTATGCTAACGGTAATGATAATGGAAAAGTAACACTACTTTCAAGAGTAGCTGGTTCTCCACTTGCTACAATTCCAACAAATATTACAGCAATTGATTTACCGGACTCAGGGGCATCAGCTATTTTAAACAGCTCTCGCTTGACTGCAATTAATAATAACTGCCTAGTTTCATATGATGGTACTAATATCTATACCCACTCAACTTCAGGAGTTACACCTGATACAGCATTATTAACCTATGTTAGTCAAACACCAGTGGCTAATTTGCAAGATATGATTCCATCGACAATGGGAAATCTATTAGTTGTAGAATCAGCAACTAACTCAATTCGTGCCATGAACATATCTAGAGATTGTGCTATAAGTGAAATAGCTAGTAATGCACTTGCATTTAATGTTGGCACCATGAGTGCTTCTTTGGATGGAAGGTTTGCTTATATTTTAGATACATCGGATTCAACTAAAATAAATATGGTAAAATTTAATGATGATAATGCAACTTTTTCTGGTCCTACACCTTTACCAACAGCATTTAATGGATATCCAATTACTAAAGCAGATATTTCACCAGATGGATATAATCTCTATTTAGTTAGTGCAACAAGCAGTGCAATTACTAAATATGATAGAACACCAGATACGGGACTAGTGGGAAATCCAGAAGTTGTAGTTACACCTGATGTGGTTAATTTACCTGATCCTAATTTAGTAAAAATTGGATTGAGTGGTAAATATATGTATGTTGCAAATAGTACATCTGTTATTACTTACGAAAGAGCATTAGATCCAACTCCTACAAACCCAATGGGCGGATTGACTGCGGTTGATGTAAATTCATCAGTTGGAACAATTGCTACCAATGATAGAATGTTAGTGACCAATGATGGGCGTAATATTTATATTTCTGAGAATGCTAGCGATAAACTTTGGACAACTTTAATGCGACCTGAAACTGGAGGGGACGCAGGCTTTTTAAGTCGAGTTGTAACGACTGGATACCTTGGAACAATGGTACCACCGGACGGAAGACACCTGTATATTTTACGAGCAACTGATATTTTGGTTTATAGTCGCAATCCAAGTACAGGTGATTTAGTTGGAAGTTCAGCTACTGCTGTAAACGGATTGACATCAGCTACTGATGGAATATTCTCTCATGATGGAAATACACTTTTTGTAACTGATGTTAATGGAAATCCTCAAATAAAATCATTCACGCGAGATTTAAGTACAGGCCTTCTAACTCTTAAATCAACCGTTGCTATGGCCGCTAATGCGGGAGCCACCAGATTTGATATTAAAACATCACTAGATGATAGAGCGGTGTATGTTTCACCAATTTATGATGGAGCATCAACGGAAGTATACTCTTTTACTTTAGCTAAAGATGGAACTTTAACAAGTGCCTCCAATGTTGCTCTTCCTAATTTAAAATCCATGGATATTTCAGTTGATGATAAACGACTCTACCTATCATATTTACCTACACCATTGGTGGATAACAAAAAAATTGCAAATACTACCATTAGTTTAGATGGATCAAATAATCCTGTGACATTAGCTTTTTCAAGTAATACCAATTTTACCAATAATATTGATCCAACCGTTGATTCAGGTGTTATGGCTGTACATCCGAGCGGAAAATATATCTATTTTGCTAGAAAAGAGAATACAACTGACAATAGTAATCATGTGGTGTATGCAGCAACTAGATCGGATACTACTGGATTAATTACTTCCTGGAATACTTATTCGTTCTCATTAACTAATTTAAAAAGTGTTTTCAAAATGATTCCTTCACCTGATGGAAGGAATCTTTACGCTATTACTTATGAAGAGGCTCAACCTGTAAGTGCTGCTGGTCCAAGTACTTCATTTCCATCATATACTACTACTTCAACTACTTCGACATTAACTAAAACTTACCGACTTGTAGTATTTAGTGTTAATCCTAGCACTGGTGGATTAACCAAAAAAACATTACCTGGTAATGAGGACTTTTTATTCTCATACTCAGTTGTAACTACAAATGTTTCAGATTCAACTGAACAAAACTGCAATTGTGGTTTTTGTACTCCTATGCAGGCTGCTTCCACCTCTACATCATACTCTTCAACCAATTCTGCTGGAACAACTACATCCTATGGTGGACCTATTACCCCACGCTTTTCAATGTCTGTTTCTCAGGATAGTAGATCTATTTATATTACGACTCTTAGTGAATTAATTGTTTTTAGAGTGAGATAGATTTTTAAAAATAGTTAAAAAGTTTTTAGTAAAAATTTTAGAATCACTTATAGTTAAATGTGCCCAATCAGGACAATTAAATGTGTTTAAAGTTGAATAATCTTCATTATGAATAGTAAAATTTGCATTTGATTCATGCATTAGACGTTCCCAAAAATTTTTACGAGGTAGAAGAGAGTCGCTGACAAGTTTTAAATTTCCCATTAGGGGAAGATGTACTAAAACTACTTTGCCTCCACGACTTCTAATTTTATCAATGCTCGGTTTTAGTTGAGATAAATAATAATTGATAGAATCTGGTTTAATTTGAAACTCTGGTTCTTTTAATTTTAATATTCTATCTGCTGAAAGTGGAAGCATGTAATTTTTAACCATTGTTTGATAGGCTTCGTTGTTTGTAACCATGTTAGTCATGTAACCTTGTCGGTTGAGATCCTCGATTCGAAAAAGAAAAGGTGGCTCAATAGTTTTATCTTTTCCTCTAAGTTGTTTTAAAAAATATTTGGCTTTAACTTTGTCTTGTCCAATGAATGCTAGATTTTTATCCAAAATAAGACTTAGAAAAAAAGCCGTTTTTTGTGAGATAGTCCAATCATAAAAATAACTTAATTGTTTTTTAGCTCTAATATCAGCCAAGCCATTTTTAAATTCTGATAACTTAAGATCAATTGCCAGTATAACAGTTCCTTTAAAATTAGTGTTATTAGCAATATCATCTAAATAGATAAGCGGATTAGCTACAGCTGAAGCAAGTTGAATAGGTATAACACCCATCTCTTGATGGAAAATCTCTAAATTAAAATCTAAAAGGACTTGTGAGCTACCAAGCAAAACAATCTGTTTAGGGTCATCATTTATTTTAGCACGAGTATTGGCCCACAAATCATAACTGTCATCTAAACTTGGTTCAAATCCTTGAGCACGGACAAAGAGTTCCCATGCCGTTGTAAAAATAAGTAAAAAAAATAAAGATGTTATTAAATATTTGAGCCAATTGCCTTTAGGAATTACTCTTTTTAATTTAGTTTGATCAAAATTGGAAATAGATGAATGCATCACTCTCTCCTTGAGTCAAAATAATTCCAATTGACATAAATGACCAAAAAATAACAATCAGCCATCCAGGTATTTTTTCCATAAAATATTCCAAAGATGCGTTTCGCATATATCTATGAATAAGAATGAGAAGAGTTAATATTAGTGTAACTACTAATATATCAAAATGAGAAATTGCATTGGGAATATTCGTAAAAGATGGATGGAGTACTCTTAAGGCATTTTTGGTGTTTTGAGATTTAAAAAAGACGGCAATGGAACAACAAATGAGAACTGTGAGTAGGTTTAAAATAATATTCACGATTTTAATTTGAGATAATTTAAGATTTCTAAGTTTAACGGTAAGAAATTTTTCAATACTTAAAGCGAGTCCATGCAGTAAACCCCAAATAATGAAAGCCCAACTGGCTCCATGCCAGAGTCCCACAATAAACATTAGCAGCATAAAGTTTAAAAACTTTCCATTGGGTTTATAAACATAATCTCGAAGTAGGGTTGAAAGTGAAATGTGCCACCTTCTCCAAAGGTCAAAAACACCAACTGAACCAAATGGAAATTTAAAATTATCTTTTAGCGAGAACCCAAAACAGAGAGCTGCTCCAATTGCACAGGTGGAGTAACCCGAAAAATCAAAAAAAAGCTGTGTACCGGTCGCGAAAATAGTTATTATAGTATCTAATGGGGTGAGAATAATCTTGTCGTTTAAGTAGATTGAATCAGTAACCGGTGCTAGTAGTAAGTCAGCAATTACCATTTTTTGAAAGAGACCTAATGTTATTAAGTATAGTCCCCAACTAAACTCCTCTTTAGTTGCTTTTTTGGGGGTATCACATTGTGGAATAAAATCTCCAGCTCTAACAATGGGACCTGCCACTAATTGAGGAAAAAAAGTAACAAAAAATGCAAAATCTAAAAAGCTTTTAGCTGGTTTAAGATTTTTTTTATAAATATCCAGTGTATAACTGAGAGTTTGAAAGGTGTAGAAGGAAATTCCAAGTGGAAGAATTATATTGGGTTTTTGATATTCAAGATGTAAGCCAAAAAGACCAACCAATAAATTAAAATTTTCTAATAAAAAAGCACCATATTTAAAAAAAATTAAAATACCTAAGTTTCCACATAGGCTTACCCAAAGCCAAAAACGTCTTACCTTTTGATCAGTTGAACTATGAATTTTTATACCAGCAATCCAATCAATATAGGTTGAATAAAATAGAAGTAATACAAATGGTGGGTTCCAAATTCCATAGAAAATATAACTTGCTGTTAAGAGTAAATATTTTTGAATGGTCCACTGTTTAAAACTGTAATAAAGAGCAACTGTAATTACAAAAAAAATAACAAAAGTGAAGGAATTGAAGAGCATGATCAATGGTTCCATTATTCATGCTCTAACTAAAGACACTTAGCGCTACTCGCTGTTTATTGCACTGGGTGACTAGAAAACAAATCGATAAAACTATTGGGAAAAACTATATTTTATGATTTAATATTCTTCCTATAATTACTTGTTCCAAAAAAGGAATCCAAAGTGAAACTTAAGCAGCTCATTGTTCAAGGATTTAAATCATTCAAAGATCGTACGGTTATTGAATTCAATTCCGGGATTACTGGAATTGTGGGCCCTAACGGTTGTGGAAAATCTAATGTGGTAGATGCACTTTTTTGGGTAATGGGTGAACAGTCAGCTAAACATTTACGTGGTCAGTCCATGAAAGATGTTATTTTTAGTGGATCTGCTAAATATAATCCAGGATCATTTGCTGAAGTTTCCTTAATTTTAAATAACGAAGAAGAGAAACATATTCACATTGGAAATAAATTAGTTAAACCAAATGAAATTCAGCTTACACGTAAACTATTTCGTAATGGTGAATCAGAATATTTAATTAATAATACTCAGTGTCGTCTGCGTGATATTCAAGAAGTTTTTATGGATACAGGTGCAGGCGCTAAATCATACTCAGTTATCGCTCAAGGTGAGATTAGTCGAATTGTTTCACAAAAACCTATCGATCGAAGAGTGATGATTGAAGAAGTTGCGGGTATTACTAAGTTTAAGATGCGAAAGAGAGATTCTTTAAAAAAAATTGACCACACTAATGAAAACTTAAATCGGCTACAAGATCTAAAAAGTGAAATTTATAAAAATTTAAAAATTTTAGAAAACCAAGCTGAAAAAGCCATTTTGGCCAAAAATTTAAAAGAGAAAGTTAAAAAATATGAGTTAGTAGTTGAGTCTCATCGCGAGTTCGAATTACTTAGAGAGCTTAAAGAGAATTTTGAAAATATTGAAACCTTAAAAACTCAAGCGCAAGAAGCTAAAACTCGAAATGCGCTTCTTGAAAACTCACTAGAAGAAGAGAAGATTCAAAAATTAGATTTAATTGAAAAACTTGATGTCGCTCAAGTTGTGTATAATGAAGGTGCAAAGGAGTTAGCTAAATCTCACGAAAAATTAAACTATTTAAAAAAATCAAGTAGTGAGAAAACTCATCAGATAGGATTACGTAGAGTTGAATTAGAAACTCTTTCGGAAGAGCATTCTGAAAGAACGAACAAGTTGAGTGCAACTGAGTTAGAGCTTGCTAGAATCGAAGAGAATAAATTTGAAGTGGATGTTTTAGAGGAGCTCGAGAGTGAAGTTGAAAATTTAGAGAATAGTTTAAGTGATCAAGAGATTGAATTAAAAGAGACGCAGAACAAAGTTAAGTCGTTTATACAGCAAGAGCAATCAATTGATCATGACATTTTAAAAAACAGTACTAAGTATAATGACATTGGCTTACAGCTTGATTCAATTAATCATGAAGTTGAAACGCTGGAAAAACATTTTGCCAACGCCCGCAATCAAATTTTGGTTGAGAAAGAGGAAGTGGAAAAAAGTAGCTTAAAATTAAGTGAAATTAAAACCGAAGCTAGTAATCAAAAAGAGAAAATTCAAGCTGCTAAGGCAGAAATGAGAGAATTAGAACTTAGCTTAAAAGAAAAAAATAAAGAGTTTATTCAATTAGATGTGAAGCTTAATTCTCTAAAAGCTATGCAAGGCAATCTTGAGGGAAGTGGTGAGCATGTTAAAAAATTCCTAAAAGAGAATAGTGAAGGTAATTATGCTCATGTTGGTAATTTAATCCAATGTGATGAGAAATATACCAAAGCGCTACAAGTTATTTTGGGTGAGTATTTTGATTACCTTGTTACGACTGATGAAAACTTAAATGTAGTCTCAACTTGGGCAAATGCTCAAGGTAATAATGTTGGTTTAAGTGCATGGATCCCAAGCTCATCTGATATACAAGCAATTGATCTATCTTCAATATCTAAAAAAGAGATTATTAGTGTTAGTGAAATTATCCGTGTTGATAATAAAGCTTTTGAAAAGGTACTTAAAGAGTTGACTAGAAACTTTTTCATTATCGATTCAAACGATGTTAAAGATTTTCAGGCTTTCGAAGCCAGTGAATTTGGTAATTTTTGTTTAGTAAACTTAAGTGGAAAAATCCAAATAAAAAAACAGTACTCATCACTTCTTTCAACTTTTGTAAGTAGTAAGATGGGAGATAATGGTTTTATTGAACGTAATAATTTAATTACTAAACTTCAGACAGAAAAATCTCAAACTGAAGTTATAGTAGCTGAGCTAGAGCAAAAAAATAGAGTAAAACAAACTGAAACTGAGCAACTTGAAACTCAATACCAAAAGTCGCTTGACGAAATCATGCAGCTTGAAAATGAAGTAGTTAAGAAAAACTTCATGCTCACAACTAAGAATGAGTCACAAGAGTCACATTTACAAAAAATTCAATTTTTACATGAGAAAAAAAGTAAATTATCGAGCGAGCGTTTAGAGTTAAGTTTATTGGAAGAAAAATTAAGTAAACAAAAAATTGAGTTAACTAAAAATATTGAAATTCTAAGTTCTAAAGAAGAAGAGTTTGAAAACATTGTTAATGAAATGAGTGATGAGCTTGATGATAAAAAGCATGAACTTTTAGAGAAACAGGTTTCGTTTAAGGGGTACGAAAATAATCTAAAAAACTATAAATCACAAATTGAAGACCTTAGAGCTCAACTCACAAAGCTTGCTAATAAAATGAAACAAAATAATGAGTTTATTGAGCAATACAATACGGAAATTGAAAATTATAAATCAGAAATTCAAGAATTAGAAACTAGTGTAATGGGATTAATTGAAGTTCAAGTGACTCGCGAAAATGAATTGAAAAAAATTAAAAACGAAGTAAGTTTACTTGAAAACTCAATGAGTGATCGCGAAGAAGAGGCAAAAAATCTTACACAAAAATATAACAAATTAGAAAAAGAGATTGTTCAAATCGAAGTAAAGATTGAACAACAGATTTTGGAAGAAGAAATGTTAGTGAATAATATGATTGAAAAATATCTTATTAATTTACGAACAACTCTAGTTCCAGTTACTGAAATAACGGATTCTCAACTAAAATTATTGAAAGAGCTTAAGCCGATTGATCCCAATGTGCAGCTCGAAAACTTTGAATTTAACCGCCGTTATGGGGCAGATTTAAAAGAGTGCAAAGAAAAATTCAAAAATAATAAGAGTGAGCTAGCCAAGCTTGGCGATATTAACTACCAAGCCATTGTTGAATACGATAAACAAAAACTAAGATATGATTTTTTAAATTCTCAAGAAGAGGATCTAAAACGTTCAATTAATGATCTCAATCTCGCTATTAAGCAGATTGATGAGAAGTCAAAAAGCCGATTCTTAGAGGCTTTCAATGAAGTTAACGAGCGTTTTGAGAAAGTTTTCCCAATCATTTTTGGTGGTGGTAATGCTAAATTAGTCCTAGTTGGAGACCTGGAAAAAGAGCTTAATGGAGAATTAGGAGAAGAATCCGAGTGCGGAGTAGAGATTGTTGCACAGCCTCCTGGGAAAAAAATGCAGAATATTAACCTAATGTCGGGTGGGGAAAAAGCCATGACGGCAATTAGCTTGATTTTCTCTATTTTTCTCGTTAAACCATCCCCATTCTGTTTACTAGATGAGGTTGATGCTCCACTGGATGACGCTAACGTCGGAAGGTTCAACGAGCTAATTCGAGAACTAAGCTATGAATCACAATTTATTGTTATTACCCATAACAAAAAGACTATGGAGCTCAACGACCGCTTGTATGGTATCACTATGCAAGAGCCAGGGATCTCTAAAGCCGTTTCTGTCCAGCTTAATTAGCTTTTTAATCATTTTAAATTCAGGCTTCTGTGTTGAAACTAAAGCTAAAGCTAAAATAAAAACTGAAGCTAAAATTGAAAGTGATTTTCTCCCAAAAACCTTTAAATCTGATTTTGAACAACGGTTTATCAGTAGTATTAGTGGTAAAGAGAAGGTGAGTAGCGGGCTAATTGAGTATCAATATCCCTCACACATTCGCTTTGAAGTTCTTTCGCCCGATAAAACGATTTTTGTAAGTAACCCTAAAATGTCTTGGTACTACACAGCTCCTTTTATCGAAACAGAAAAAGGCCAAGTTACATTAAAAGCTTCCAATAAATTATTACTTACCCAATTTTTTGATCTGCTAAGTAAGGGTTTAACCAATAATTCATTTTATACTGTTCGCAAAGAAAAAGAGTTTTATGAACTAAGTTTTAAAGATAAAATTACTAAAGAGATGAATATTAAAAGAGCTTATCTCTACTATAGTGGTTCGGCATTAACTAATTTAGTTCAAGTAAAAAAAGTTAAACTTTTTTATCCAGATGATCGCGTAGTCGATCTTATTTTTTCCAATCTTCAAACTAACGTAACTATTAGCGATGACCGCTTTGTTTTTGAAATTCCGCCCAACACTGTGATTTCGGAGTAAATTTTTTATGCAAACTACTACCAATACAAAATTTGAGAATAAGACTATCTTTTTTACTTCACTTGGGTGTTCTAAAAATCTAGTCGACTCTGAAGTTATGCTGGGACACTTAGGTCTAGGTGGATTTAAAGTGGCACAAAAACCCAGTGAAGCCGAAGTAATTATCGTTAATACTTGTTCATTTATTGAATCGGCCAAAGCTGAATCAATTGAAACAATTCTTGATATGTCTGACTATAAAAAAGAGGAAAATGGAGTTTGTAAGGCGCTTGTGGTTGCTGGTTGCTTAAGCCAACGTTATTCAAAAAATTTAGAATCAGAAATGCCCGAAGTTGACCTTTTTATTGGCACAGGAGAATACACCAAAATAGTTCCGCTTCTAAAAGCTTTTGAAGAAGGTAGGTTAGATAAAAAATCATTTGTAGAAATTCCTAAATTTATTCATACTGAATTTGATCCGCGAATTAATACTTCTCCTGGTTATATGTCGTGGTTAAAGGTTTCAGAGGGTTGTAACCGTAATTGTACATTTTGTATTATACCTACGATTAGAGGCCGTTTACGTTCTCGTACGGTTGATTCATTAGTGACTGAAACAAAAAATCTGGTTAAAAGTGGCGTCAAAGAGATCAATATCATTTCTCAAGATTTATCTAATTATGGGTTTGATTTAGATGAGAATAATAGATTACTTCAACTTTTAACAAAACTTGAAACAGTTGAAGATCTAGCTTGGGTTAGACTTTTCTACTATTACCCGGATGATTTAACTCAAGAGGTAATGGATGTGATTAAAAACTCTAGTAAGATTTTAAAATATATTGATATGCCAATTCAACACTTTTCAACTTCAGTTTTAAAGAAGATGAATCGTTCAATTACTGGTGAGGAGATTATTCGAAAAGTGAAAAGACTGCGTGAAGTGATTCCTGAAATTGCTATTCGAACTTCAGTAATTGTTGGATTCCCTGGAGAAACAGAAGAGGATTTTCAAACCCTACTAAATGGAATTCAGTCATTAAAATTTGATCATTTGGGTGTTTTTAAATATTCAGATGAAGATGGAACTCCTGCTTTTAAATTAAAAAATAAGAATTCTCAAGACGTGATCGATGAACGTTTCGAAAGAGTATATGATATTCAAAAAGAGATTGTTCGAGAAAATAATAAAAAATATCTAGGGCAAATATTAGAAGTTTTGGTTGAAGGTAACCACGAAGAAACGGAACTATTACTTGTTGGCCGCCATAGAGGTCAAGCGCCAGACATTGATGGAAAAGTAATTATCAATGATGGTGTAGCTAAAGTTGGTGATATCGTTAAAGTTGAAATTACCGAAGTGCTTGACTATGATCTTGTTGGAACAATCCTCGAAAACTAATTTCTAGAATGTTTCAAGATAAAATTAACAAATCGACCATGTTTGATTTTTTTCTCAATTGAAGGATCGATTTTGGAAAAATAAGAAACTGTTGGAATTAACTTATCTGGGCTTATATTAGCATTTTGTATTAAATAGTTTCGCACACTCATTGCTCGGCCAAAAGCGAGTACCCATGGATCTGTTCCACCAGGCTGAACTTCCTCTTTTTCTGAATGGCCTTCAATTACAATCGATCCTTTATAATTTTTTAATACTGCTCCAATCTTATTGAGATATGGATGATTATCACTTGTTATGTTAGCTGAACCAGGTGAAAAATAGACTTGACCTGGAACCACAAACTTTAAAATATCTGCCTCAGTATCACGACTAAAAGCCGATCCTTCATAAGGAAATACCGTTGCAATATCATTTAAAATAGTTTGCTCTTCAATATAAACGGGAACAGAGTGAGATGGATTTGTGAGTTGTGATTCTTCATATCTTCCGGAACTTCCATCATTTCTAGTGGATGCATCACCACCAGCTAATTGTCCATCTCTGTTCACGGAATCACTGCCTTTATAGACTTGATTAGGATTATTAAAATAAGAGGCAATTTGGGCTTTGGTCTCTTCGTCAGCACCCATTAGCCACATCACCAGGAAGAAACACATCATTGCAGTCACGAAATCGGCATATGCCACTTTCCAGGCACCCCCGTGAGCAGCGGCGTGTCCTCCACCTTTCTTTTTGATAACAATTATGGGGCGATTGCCTTCATCAGCCATTTTATTAATCCTTTAATTAACTTTTTACAGTTGCAATTGCTTTATCGAGATCTTTCCAAGATGGTCTAAATTCATCTGGAATACTACGTCTTGCAAACTCCGCGCACACTTTAGCGTTACATCCTCTAGCAAAAGCTAGAATCGCAATCTTAATTACGTGGAGAACTTTACCTTTATCTTCAATGTTCGTTTCAATTTTTGCTGAAAGTGGTTGGGCAAAACCGTAGGATAATAGAATCCCAAGGAAGGTACCTACTAGAGCGGCCGCAACCGAGTGACCAATCACTTCCTTACCTTGAGTCAGTTTTCCCATCGTGATCACAACCCCGAGAACGGCGGCAACGATCCCAAGACCCGGAAGAGCATCCCCCACACGGCTAATGGTTTTGGGAATCATGAGTTCCGCTTCGTGAAGTGTTTTAATATCGGTGTCTAATAAATCATCTAAGTCGTGAGGAGCAATACTAGCTGATAAGTGTAGTAATAAAGTATTTGCGATAAAATCAACCGCATGGTGATCATGCATGATCAATGGATACTTACTAAAAATCGCACTCTGATGTGGATTATCTACGTGTTGCTCGATGGCCAATGGGTTACCAGCAGCGAGTTTAAATAATTCGAAAATGAGTTTAACTAGTTGAAGATATTTTTCTTGCGAAATTACTGGGCCTTTAAAAGCTTCAGCGATTGAAGCCATGATCTCTTTTAGAAGGTGTGTTGAACAAGCAGCAATCAAAGAACCAAGTGCTGATCCCCCGATGATCAAAAGCTCGATGGGCTGAAATAGAACGGCCATGTGTCCACCTTCAAGCATGAACCCACCAAAAACACACACAGTAACCACGATAAATCCAACCAACGTCATCATAAAAAATTTCTCCAGTATCTCACTTATCGTAATTACTTAGTTTTACATTAGAGCTTTTAAGTGGTTTATGCTGGAGTATTACTGTTGGTTAATAGCGCTTAAATTGTGCAACTTATAATGAAGTAGATTTAACTTGAAAAAGTTGATAGAATTTACTATAATGCGCAATTCGTTAGTTTTCCATCAAGGAGTTTCCTAAATGAGTTCAAGTTTTGACTCAGTCTCGATGCATCAATTTTCTAATATTAATTTTACTGAGATAATAAATGACTTTCACGATCTACTAATCGACTTCAAAAACAAAAATACAAAAAAGCCATCTTTCAATAAAGAGGCTATTAATAGATGTGAAGCACTTTCACTAAAATATAAGTTAGCGAGTGAACAGTTTAAAAGTAATTATCGCGAACTTGCTACTTATTTTGCTGAAATCTCAATTGAAATTACTAGTTATAAAAATAAACTCCATTCTATGGACTCAATGCAATCACTTAAGAAATCATGGAATGAGTTAGCTGGATACTATGAAAAGGTACTTTTAGAGATTAAACAAAAAAGATTACCTAATGTTAATATAAAAAATTTAAAACATTTAACTCCCATTAATTATCCAAGAAATATTTTTCATGCGACAAATGCTGTAATTTCTGTAGTTTTATACCACTATTTTTTAACTTATAATCAAGCGGTCTGGATTTTAGGTTCAGTGTTTATACTATTTACAGCAATAGAAATTATCAGAAGAGTTTTTCCTCAAACAAATGATTTTTTTGTAAATCAACTTTTTGGAATGATCTCAAGACCTCAAGAGAGAACTAAAATTAACGGAGCTTCATATTATGCTTTAGCTGCACTATTAATGACTCTTACCATGCCCAAGAGCCCGCTGCTATTAGGATTAATTGTTTTAGGATTCGGTGATCCATTTGCTAATATTATAGGAATAAAATTTGGAAAAACAAAAATTTTTAAACAAAAAAGTCTAGAGGGTGCATTAGCTTTTATTACAATTAGTTTTGTTTTAACTTTTCTCTTTTCATTTTTTGTACTTAGTTTACCAATGTCAATTTCAAATATTGCATTTCTCTGTTTAAGTACTTCAATTGTGGGTGCTTTAATCGAACTTTTTAGTTTTAAACTGGATGATAATTTTACAATTTTAGTAGGAGCTACTTTAGTCGCGAGCCTGTGGTTTTAATTAAACTTAGCATTGTTACAATAACTTTTAATAACTTTAAAGAGCTCAAAAAGAGTGTAGCTTCTGTTTTTGAGCAAATTCTAACAAATTATTTCGTTGAATTAGTTATTATAAATGGTGGGAGTTGTAAGTTAACTTTAGAATATCTAGCCAATTTAAAATCACCTCAAAAAAATATTTATATCAAAGCAATTTCTGGCCCAGATTCTGGGATAGCGGATGCTTTTAATAAAGGGCTAGACAATTCAACGGGTGAGCTAATTATTTATTTAAATAGTGGTGATTTACTTATTGATAAAAACTATCTGGCAAATGCCATAAATTTATTAGATCAAAATAGTGATGCTACTTTTGCTCACGCACAAGTGATTTTTACAGATAAATTAGTCGGACCACTCTTAATGGTCCCTCGAATGTATAATGTAGGTAGAGGAATGCCCTATTATCACCAAACAATGATTTGTAAAAGAAATGCCATTATACAAGTTGGTGGTTTTAATACAAATTTTAGAATTACTATGGATTATGATTTAGTGGTGCGAATGCATAAACTTAATATGCGAGGAATCTACTATCCTCATCCAGTTGTTGAAATGGATGGTGGAGGAATTTCAGCAATACGAGAGTGGTTAAGTATTAAAGAGAGTAAAATGTCGATGATTAATAATGGAGTTTTTGATTATATTCACAAATTCTATTTCTATAAAAGATTAGTTTTTTATTTTATACGCAAAGTCCTAACTATATTTCATCTTAATTTTTTGCTTGCTGGTTTAAAAAAAATCTCAAATACCCTTCGGGCTAAAATTTCCCATTAACCAGTTTTAGTTTTTAAACTTGCACTTACACCAACACTAATAGCAAGAAGATAGTGAAGTTTTATTTGAAAGAGATAGAGAAAAATAAAAAGTGCAAACATGAGTTGAAACTTATAGCTATAAAAAAAACTAAACTTATTAATGGCTTTTGAGCATTGATAAAGAAATAGAATCCATAAAATTATTCCTACAATTCCACCATTACTTAAGGTATAAATAAGACCCATATGTGGTAGTGAGTTTATCTGATTTCTCCAATATTCATCCTTAGGTAAAACATAGTGAGAAGTTGGAAACCCTGATAGGCCTGGACCTAAACCAAAAATAAGATGTTTGGGATTGTGGATGAAAAAATTTACTGCAGCAGAATCAAATACCTCTAAATATTCAGCAATGGATTTTGATTCATCGCTCTTGGATGTGAAAAAATAGTCTCTTTTGGCGAGATTTTCCTGCCAGTAGTTTAGAACCGTGTGATCTTTTTTGAAGTGAACCTGAATAGTAATAACAGCCGCAATAATCATAGATAGAAGAGTTAGACTACTCAAATAGTTAACTTTTAAAGATCTATATTTTTTGAACACAAAAATATTGAAAGTTAAAAAAATAATACCTAAAGCAAAAAGTAGAAAGCCACTTGTACCAACTGAAAAAAATAGTGCCAGTAAAAATAAGATATTTAAAAAAAGTTTTACCCCATAAGTGAGGTGTTGTTCGAAAAGTAGAAGTAGTAGTGAAATTGCGGCAACTTGGCTTGCACCTCTTGGTTCATAGTTAAATCCTCTTAGGCGATCATTCAAGAGAAGATCTCTACCTTCTGTAAAAAAATGGTAAAAATCAAAATGAGTATATTTTTCTAGTAAAATTCCAATGGCAGAAAAAAAACCACCAACCAGAAGTCCATAAAATAGTTTTTGATGAAACATTTTGTTTAAAAGATTTTTAGCAATATAAAAGACTACACTGGTTTCAAGTACGATACTTCCTAAATGAATAAATCCTCTTCTGGCTGGATAGTCACGCCATGTAAGAATTTCATGAGGGTCATTCCAGGGGAAAAGATAACCAAAAATGATGGCTAATATAAATAGATAAATAAAGTTAACGGTATAGACTTTTACAGCTTTAGTTTTAAAAAAATTGTTAAATTCTAAGATGCTGTAAGGTAACACTACAATACCGATGAGTTTGAATGAACTTAGATTCATGAATTTTACGCAATTGAAAATATCAATTGAACAGATTATTGCAATCCAAAAAATAAGCCATTCATGACGGTTTTTTCTAATAAGATAAAAGGGAATTATTAAGTTAAATAAAATTAAAAAGATTTGCTGTAAATTGGCCTCAATAAAACTCATAATACTCATAAGTTAAATAACCTCAAATTGTGTTACTTTTCGAAATCGCACAAGGCCCTTAATGTAATAGTACAAATATAAAAAAGGTATAATTAAGCTTAAAACAAAAATAGCTGGTAGGTAAAATATTTTTTTTAAATTAAATGAGATGGCTTTTAAGTTCATCAGTATGTTAAGTGAAAATCCCATTGCAAAAAGAGGTAATAAGAGTGGGAGATTACTAAAAGAGATTGATATTCCTATGATGGAAAAAAGTGTGAAAAAGACGCAAATGAGATAAATTTTTTTTCTCAAATGGGCTATGGTTAAAGGTCCAATTTTTACTCGATCCAGACAGTAGGCATAATAGTTAGGAAATCTTTTTTTTAACAGCCCATCATATTCATATCTTTTGACTAATTTAAAGGGTGTTAATAGTGAAGCTTTTAAACATGGATGATAAACAATTAGTTCTGGATCAAATACTATTTCATATTTATGGTTAAGGATAGTAAAGGCAAAATCCGAATCTTCTCTAAATGCTAGAGTATAATTTTCATTAAAAATAGCAATTCCCTTGCGAAAAAAAAAGTTGCAGGTAGGGTATCTTCCGCCAGTTAGATTTTGAGTTTGGTGAGTGAAGGGTGTAATGGCCGTCTGATCGGGTACCACCGTTTTTCCTTCTACTGCACCCACTTTTTTATTTTCAAAATGGTGAAGGCTTTTTAACAACCAATTGGGGTCAGTTTTACAGTCAGAATCAGTTAATGCAATGATAGGAAATTTAGCTTTGGCTATTCCAAAGTTTCGGGCTTTAGCCGGCCCTCCATTTCTCTCCATTTTAAAATACTGAAAATTTAGCTCAGATTTAATGCAAATATTTTCAACAGAAGTTTTTAACTCTTCAGTGGATGCATCATCTATAACGATTACTTCATAGAATTTTTTTTCTAATGTTTGCTTAGTTAAAGAAGTTAAAACTTCAATCAAGAGATTTTTTCTATTAAAAACAGGAATAATAACCGATATTTTCATTGTTCTTCTCGTGAGAGGGAGCCGCTGCATAATATTCTGGAGGAGTTTTTTGTCATACCATTTCAATGGTATTTTACTCGCGATACATTTAAAACAGTTTTTATAGGTAAAATAACAGTAACAGCATGCATCGATATTAACTATCTATTTACAAGTGACTTTTGAGCTGGTTACAATGCGCACTTATTTAGCTGAGAGGAAAATCCCAATGAAAGGAATTATTTTAGCCGGTGGTGCTGGCAGTAGACTTTATCCATTGACCACAGTTGTAACCAAGCAATTACAGCCCGTTTATGATAAACCAATGATCTATTATCCATTGAGCTTACTAATGTTAGGTGGAATTAAAGAGGTTCTATTAATTTCAACTACTCAAGATATTCCTTTTTTTCAACGGCTCTTAAAAGATGGATCTCAGTTGGGGATTAAAATTGAGTATGCGGTTCAAGAACACCCAAGAGGAATTCCGGAAGCTTTTCTAATTGGAGAAGATTTTATTAAAGGTGATGATGTTGCTTTAATTTTAGGGGATAATCTACTTCACGGGGATATGAATTTTTATCGTAAAGCTATTAAAGAGCAGATAGCTAAAGAAAATGGGTTGAATGCTCGAGTATTTGCCTACAGTGTCTCTGATCCGGAAAGATATGGAGTAGTAGAGTTTGATAAACGTTCTAGAAAAGTACTTTCAATTGAAGAGAAACCGAAAGCACCAAAATCAAGTTATGCAATTCCCGGTCTCTATTTATTTGATTCCACTGCCAGTGAACGTGCTAAAAAATTAAAACCCTCACCACGAGGTGAAACAGAAATTGTAGAGTTAATTAAGTCATATTTAGTAGATGGCAAACTAGGTGTAAGTGTTATTGATAGAGGTATTGCTTGGCTTGATATGGGAACTCCTAGATCTCTGCTAGAATCGGGTGAATATGTTGGTGCTATTGAAGAGAGACAAGGTTTAAAAATTGCCTGTATTGAAGAAGTTGCATTAAGAATGGGATTTTTAAATGAAGCTACATTTAAAAAAACAATGGAAATGATACCTAGAAGTCCTTACAAAGATTATCTAGAGAGAATCTTAACTGAAATTCAAGAAAAAAATGGGTTATAATTTATGAATAAAAAAACAATTTTATTAACAGGCTGTGCAGGATTTATTGGTAGCAATTTTTTAAAAAGAATTGCATGTAGTGAAGAGAATAAACGAGACTATAACTTTGTTGTGGTAGATGCTCTTACGTATGCTGGGCACTATCCTACCATTCAAAAAGATATCGAACAGAACAAACACCTCTCATTTTACAAAATTGATTTAAGAGATCAAGAGCAAGTAAAAGATCTTTTTGAAAAATACCTTTTTAATGGAGTTATACATTTTGCCGCTGAATCACATGTAGATAGATCAATAACTAACCCCAATATATTCGTTGAAACTAATGTTTTGGGAACTTTAAATCTTTTAAATGCGTCACTTAAAACATTTAAAGATAAGAATGTGACAGATTTTAGGTTCTTACAAATTGGCACTGATGAAGTTTATGGAACTTTAAGTTTCAATGACCCTGCATTTACAGAAGAGACACCAATTCAACCCAACAGTCCGTATAGTGCATCCAAAGCGAGTGCGGATCTGTTAGTTAGATCGTTTTACGAAACTTTTAAACTTCCAACATTAATTACCCGTTGTTCGAATAATTATGGACCTTTTCAATTTCCAGAGAAGTTGATTCCTTTAATGATTGATCAAGCTAACCAAAATAAAAAATTACCGGTTTATGGCAAGGGCGAAAATGTTCGTGATTGGATTTATGTAGATGATCATAACGATGGTGTATGGGCAGTATACTTGAAAGGAAGAGTTGGTGAAGTCTATAATTTAGGTGGAAATGCTGAAAAGAAAAATATAGATGTGGTAAAACTTATTTTAAAAAGTCTCAATAAAGACGAATCACTAATCAATTATGTTATAGATAGATTAGGTCATGATTTACGTTATGCCATGGATTTCACTAAGATTCATAATGAGTTAGGTTGGAGTCCGAAAGTAACCTTCGAACAGGGCTTATCTTCAACCATAAAATGGTATCTAGCTAATCAAGAATGGGTTAGATCAGTTCAAACAAAAAAATTATAAGTGATCTAAACATTGACTAGGGAAGGGACCCTCTACTAATAAATAGTAGGGATTATCGCTCAGTGTTTGTGAAATATACTGAGAACACGCGCTGATAACTTTATCAACATCACTATTTTGTAGTGGCCAAATATTAGTTTTCTCACCTTTTTCTAATAAAAGATAATCAAACTGTGATAATTGGGCATGAATACCACCTAGGTGGTAGAGTTGTTTGTTGGGAGTAACTATTTGAGGAGCAACTCCTCCCGTTGCCAAGATAGTTTTATTGGGGGAGATCATTGAGAATTGTTTCAGAAGTTGTTGGGTGTATAGCTCTTTTTCTGGAGTAATAATACATTTAGCTGAACTATTCCAAATTAATAACTTAAATATTTTAGTATAGTTTGAAGCAGCACTTAACCCAAATAGTAATAGCGTAATATATAAGATTTTTTTATAAGAAAGTAAAAGTGAGGGAATTTCACTGAGTGCAACTAGCATAATCAGTGTGATCACAATTGGAACAGAATAGTGAAAATAGAATTTTTGGAAAATTAGGCGAATAGTTAGTAATGGTAGAAGGAATAATAATGTTGGAATAAGTGTATTGTTTTTAAATTGATGTAATTGCTCTCTATTTCCTTTTAAAAAAAGTAAAATAAATGGAGGTATAAAAGGGTAGTAGATACTAAAAACTCCTCTATCTAAAGCTAAAAAACTTTTGGTAAGTGTGTCGATTGGAGAAATAATGAGGTTTTTAAGCGCTCCCTCTCCATAGTGTTCCACTTGGCCTAATACCAGTGGTCTTAAATGAAAAATAAAAAATAAGAATGCTAATGAAATAAATATTAGAGCAATAGATAGTTTCCACTCTCTTTTCCAGAGATAAAAGAGTGAGAGCGTTCCAATGGCGAACGGGTACTCTTCACGAAACAAGCAAAGAAATAGAGCTGAACAAAAGATGGCATAGGAATTTTTTTTATGAACACTCCAAATTAACCATGCACATGCAAACATTGACCAGGTGGTAGTTAACATTGGATGAGTTAAGGGATAAACTATAGCTTTTGCAAGAAATAGCATTGACCAAATGATTGCAGTCGTGGACCAACGTTTTTGTGTTGAAGCCAGTAACATTAAAGTTAACCAGACCCAAAAAATATCAATTAGATAAATTCCGATAATGTTACTTTTAACTAATCGAACCCAAGGAATCATGAATATAAGAATGGGATCAAAGTGATCATTTAAAATTTTTACATTTCGTAAACTTGTAAAGGGATTTAAAGATAAATTGGTGGCCATCTCCATCAGTGCTTGCGGATAGATTGCTGCATCATATACATTGAAACAATTAAATTTTACAGCTTTTATATTATGAAGAATAAATATGGCGCTACCAACTAGTGCAACTGCAATAGTGAAAAACATGAGTTTAGTAGACTCTTTTTTTAAAATCATTTTGAAACACCAGGGAAATAAAAGTTTTCATCTTTTATTCTGCATGATAGTGTAGTTGATCAAAATATAGAATGGCAATAATAAGAAGTTATGGGGCTAAAATGCGGGAATCTCCACTATATGTATTCTTGGATCGATATTTTGGTCAAATTTTATGTTTTCTTTTTGGATTTTTACCGCTCATAGAACGTAAACTGCGGAAATATTTCTCTTTCAATCAAGATGTAAACTCAAAAAGTAAAAAGGTGCTCATTGTAGAATTTTTTGAAATGGGCTCATCGATGATGGCCTATCATGGACTTTTGGAACTTAGTAAAAAAATTGGTAAAAATAATCTGTATTGTTTATGCTCCACTACCACTAAAAGTTCTTGGGTTTTGATAGATATTATTCCCAAGGAAAATATTTATGCTATCCCATCAAACACCTTTAGCTCATTTGTTTTAGGCTTTTTTTCTACCATTTGGAAAGTTCGAGCCAATTCTTTTGATGCCATAATTGATTTTGGCCCATTAACTAGAATTAGTGCACTTGCGGCAACGTTAATTAAGAGTGAACATTTAAGTGGATTTTGCAATGAAGGTGGTGAAGGGTATTTTCGAGGATTTCACTACGATAGATTGGTTCCTTATTCTCAAAATCACCATGCTGTTTATAATTTTTTGACTCTTATGCGGGTAGGTTCGGGTGAAGATCCTGAGAAAGTATTAAAACATGAGTATGTATTTGAAGAGATTGCAACTGCTAAATATACTTCTCGAGATGAGATAAAAGAGGTTGTATTAAAAAAATTGAAAGAGTTTTTAAAGTCACCTCAAGCTGATACAACGCCACTGTTTTTACTAGGACCTGATGTAGGCGCTAATCTTCCTCAAAGAAATTATCCAAAATCTGGATATGTCTCTCTTATTCAAAAACTATTGAAAACTTATCCTAATGCTGCGGTAATTTTTATTGGAACAAAAGAAAATGAACAATATTGCCAAGATTTAGTAAGGGTTATTGCTGATGCTAGAGTTATAAATTTTTGTGGTCGGACGGCGACATTAGAGGAACTACTGGAACTATTTTATTTAGGAACGATGTATATTGGAAATGATAATGGACTTCAACATTTTGCATCTATGACAACCGTTCCATTTATATCCTTTTTTGGTGTAGAGACGCCTGGTGTATATGGTCCGCTTGGAAATGGTATGACTATATTTCAAAATTTTGTCTGTTCTCCTTGTGTTACAATGCTAAATCATAAAAGTACTAAATGTTCTAATAATCTTTGTCTCTCAACTATACCTGTAGAAAATATCATGCAAAGCATCGACATGATTTTTCAAGGAAAAGGGAGAGCTAGAACTATTAATAATCGAGACTCCTACCTTTACGAACGTGAAATAAAAATAATTTCTGCGAAGCTATAGGGACTTAATCGGCTAATTTTACACTTGTCATTATAACTGATCAAACATATGATTCAAACAAACGTTTGAGTGATTATCTTTTAATTTAAGGAAAAAATTATGATTTTTCGTATATCTCTTTTATTTCTTCTGTTGCTAAATTTTCCCGCACTCTTTGCCGCTATTTCTGAATCGGACTATATAAAACAGGTAATGGAAAAAAATGGTGAATTAGTTGGAACTAAAATTTCAATTAAGGCAAAAGAAGAAAGAAAAAATGAATCAAAGGCACTCTTTCATCCCAATCTCTTTGCGAATTCTCAATATATTGATGATCAAAAGCCAGTCAACTCAATTTCAGTACAAGGTAAAAAGACTGAACGAAAAGTGTTGCAAGCAGGAGTTACAGAGCTTTTTCCATCTGGAACTAAGGTAAACCTCTCTTATAATTTTTTACATACAGAAATTACCGGAGCTAGTTCTGCTTTTGTTCCACAAAAATCATTTTATGATTTATCACCGCAAATTGAGGTTTCTCAAAGTTTGTGGAGAAATTTTTTAGGGAAAGAGAATCGATCGATGGTTCAAGTCGGTGTTAACCAAATTGAAATGAATCAAAATTTAGATAAATTTAAATATAAACAGCTATTAATGAATGCAAAACTAGCATATTGGAAATTAGTTCTTTCACAAAATAATTTAAAAGTACAAAATGAATTAGTTGAAGGTGCTAAAAGAAATAGGGATTGGACAACTGCTAGAGTACAAAAAGGATTAGCAGAAGAGATTGACCTATTTCAAGCCAATGCTAATTTAAAAAATCATGAAATTGAATTGCAAAATGCTCAAACTGAAATGGCAATTGTGAGAAAAAATTTTCAATCATTGAGAGATCACGAAGATGATCAAGAAGAAATTAAATTAGATGTAGATCCCATTAGTTTGTCTGATAAGTTTTTGAAATATGATATCCCATCAAAAATGAAAACTCGTGAGGATGTTTTAGCTGCTCAAAACGCCCAAAAGCTTGCAACTTTCTCAGCAATTTTAGGTCAAGAGAAAAATAGACCTAATTTAGAAGTTTTTGGATCTTATGCAACTAACGGTAGAGCTGTTGATTACTCTAAAGCTATGGAAGATACTCTAAAAACCAACCAACCTTATTCGGTTATTGGTATAAGATTTAATATTGATCTAGATGTTTTAGATTCCAATAAATATTTAAAATCTTATCATCAAGAAAAAATTGCAGCAGATTTATTATATGAAAGAAAACTTGATGAAGTAGAAAAAGATTGGAAATCGCTTGAAATAAGGTTTTATGATTTAAAAAATAATTTAAAGCTTATGGCTAATCTTTTAGAAATTCAAAAACGTAAATTTGAATTGAGTAAAAATGAATTTAAGAAAGGTAAAATGACAACTTTTCATATGTTACAATTTGAAAGCGATTATGGAAATTCACACTTGTTAAATATCAAATATCAATTAGATTTTTTGCAAACATACTATGCTTTACAGCTTTATAGTGAGGAGAGTTATGAGTAATTCTAGTTTTTCGTTGGCATCTTTATCCATCAAGCGGCCAATATTTATAACCTGTATTATTATTTTATCAGTTACGCTTGGATATTTATCTCTACTCAAACTTCCGGTAGACCTTTTTCCTAATGTTACGTTTCCAGTAGTAGTTGTAACTACTCCATACCCTGGAGCTGGCCCTAAAGAGGTTGAATTACTAGTTTCCAAAGTTTTAGAAGAACAATTTTCAACTATTTCTGGTGTAAAAGTAATCCGTTCCATTAACCAAGAGGGTGTTAGTATCGTTATAACGGAGTTTAATTTCAATATTGATTTAAAGCATGCTCAACAGCAGATTAGGGATAAAGTAAGTTCAGCTCTACCTAAGCTTCCTAGCGATGCTCTTCCTTCTACCATTCGTGCTATTGACCCCGCCGATCAGCCTATTGTTACAATAGCCGTTGAAGCGGATCTACCCGAAGCAGCTCTTTTTGATTTAGCTAATTTGAAAATTAAATCAAAAATTGAACAAGTTAATCAAGTGGGCCTAGTAGATATTTTAGGTGGTCGTAAAAGAGAAATAAGAGTTGAATTAGATCTTAATAAAATGGGACCTCGTGATATTTCAGCGTTACAAGTGGCGGATGCTCTTTCTGAGGCTGGTCAAAATATTCCATCTGGTAAAATTGATATTAACAATAAACAAGAATCAATTTATAGAACTTTAGGAGAGTTTCAAAATTTAAGTGAAATAAAAAATACTATCGTAAGTTTTTTTGGTAATGAAGTTCCAACAACCCTGGGTGATGTGGCAAACATTACAGATTCGCTCGAGGATCAAAAAAATATAGGTTACGTTAACGGTAAAAGATCACTTCTGATTAACGTTTATAGACAGTCAGGTGCAAATACAGTTGAAGTTTCACGTAATATTATAGTCAGAGCTGAAAAGTTAAATGAGTTACTTAAAGATGCTCCTGGAAAACCTAAAATTACTATCGTAAGAGATGGAGCGATTCCTATTCGTGACAATATTGTTGACGTAAAGGAGTCAATTTATATCGGAATAGTCCTAACTATCATTGTCGTATTTATATTTTTAGCTTCATTTAGATCTACTTTCATTACTGGGCTTGCTCTACCTAACTCACTGTTGGGTGCCTTTATTTTGATTGCAGCTGCTGGCTTCTCTATTAACATCATGTCACTTCTGGCACTTTCCCTGGCAGTAGGATTATTGGTGGACGATGCAATTGTGGTTCGAGAAAATATTTTTAGACATTTAGAGATGGGAAAAAATAGTAAACAAGCGGCTCTCGATGGAACTAAAGAGGTAACACTTGCTGTCCTTGCAACAACTTTAACGATCATAGCTGTGTTTGGTCCGATCGCCTTCTTGGATGGTGTGGTGGGGCAGTTTTTTAAAGAGTTTGGTCTTACTATCTGTTTTGCTTTAATGATTTCACTTTGGGATGCACTTACTATTGCTCCAATGATGTCGGCTTATTTTGCTGGTAAAGTACATGATGCCAAAGATCAAGGGAAACTAGTCTCATTTTTAAATGGAATTCAAGATTTATTAGAGAGAGTTTATGTTAAAATTTTAAATTTTACTTTAAACAATCCACTTAAAATTATTTTTCTTGCAATCTTTATTTTTGTTTTCAGTATTTACACTTTAAAATTTGTTCCAAAAACATTTCTTCCACCTCAAGATCAAGGAGAGTTTCAAGTTAATATTGATCTACTTCCTGGAACTAGTTTAAAAGAGATGGAGCGGGTTGCAAATGAGATTGATAGCCTTATTCGTTCACATAAGGAAACTAAAATTTCAGTTCTAACGGTTGGAACTAAAGATGGTGAATCCAATAAAGCATCATATTATGTTAAATTAATACCTCGAAAAGAGAGAAAAATAAACACCATTCAATTTAAAGAGATGCTCAGAGAAGAGTTAAAAGCATTTAGTTATGCTAACCCAATTGTAAAAGATTACGATCCAATGGGTGGAGGGATGAGACCATTTAGTTTAAATATTCAAGGTACTGATGAGAAAGAGATAGCAGAAATTGCAAATAAAGTTTATGAAAAACTAAAAAATCATCCTTCCTTAAAAGATGTGGATTTAAGCTATAGACCAGGTAAACCTGAATTCCAAATTATTCCAGATAGACATAAAGCTGAATCGCTTGGTGTCTCTACTAATACTTTAGGTGGTGAGCTTAGAACGTTAATGGAAGGTCAAACTCCAGCTGTATTTAGAACTAACGGGGAAGAGTATGATATTCGTGTTAGACTAAGAGAAGATCAAAGAAACCTAAAGGATCAATTTAATAAAATTAGTATACCTAATCTTAATTACCGAATGATTCCGCTGGCAAATGTGGCTAAAGGGGTTGAGACAACAGGACCGGCTAATATTACACGTCAAGATCGTGGACGTTATTATCAAATTGGAGCTGATATTGCGCCCAATGGTCCAGGTATGGGTGGTGCAATTAGTGAAGTGAAAAGAATTTTTTCTGAAGAAATTAAATTAAAACCTGATATGAGTTATTCGTTTGTAGGACAAGCAGAAAACTTTCAAGAGTTAGCAGCCAATATGGCCAAAGCTGCAATCCTTGGTATTCTCTTTATTTATCTGGTATTAGCTTCACTTTATGAATCATTTATTACACCATTCACTATTATGTTAGTGTTACCACTAGCTGCCTGTGGAGCTTTTTTTGGTTTGGCCATAACAGGATCAAGTTTAGATATCTTCTCGATGATTGGATGTATTATGCTTCTTGGAGTTGCAACTAAAAACTCCATCATCTTTGTGGATTATACTAATCAGCAGACTCAAAATGGAATGCCATTAAAGGAAGCTATTCTTTTAGCGGGAAAAAATAGATTAAGACCAATTCTTATGACATCGTTTGCATTGATCGCAGGTATGATTCCAATTGCAATTGGATTAAATGAAGCTTCAAAACAGCGAACAAGTATGGGGATTGCAGTTATAGGTGGACTTGTCAGTTCAACACTTTTAACTTTATTAGTAGTACCAGCAGCGTATACATATATTGAGAGATTTAGAAATTTTTGCTTACGTATTGGTAAAAAGTTTTTTTCAAGTGAAGATGTATGACCAAGCAAGAGTTATTAGATACCAAAGATAAGATTTTAAGAGTTGCCACGCAACTGTTTGCTCAAAATGGTTTCGAGGGTACTTCTGTACGTGAACTTGCACTGCAGGCAGAAGTTAATATTGCAGCTATTAATTACCATTTTCAAAATAAAGAGAATCTTTATCGAGAAGTTTTACGTTTTGGAGTAAGTGAGTTTGATAAAACTATCCAACAGGCTTTTTTAACTAAAGAGTGGACTACTGCTCAATTTGCTGAAGCACTCTACTTGATGCTTTTACAAAAAGGAAATTTGCTCATCAATAATTTTAAGGTTTTTCTTAATGATTTTCCTGTTCCTGAAGAGTTGGATAATAAAAATGAAAATGTAGGACCGCCAGGAACTGAATTTTTAGGATCTTGTCTTGAAAAAGATTTAAAAAGAAAACTGAGTGATGAAGATAAAATGTGGGGAGTGAGAGTTATCTTTACTTTTATTGTTCATACTGCACTCATGGCTTCAACTCAATATGGTAAGCATGAATGTACTATTTTAAAAGATCATGATTGCACCATTAAATCCTTAAAACGTTTAGTGAAAGTTGTTTTAAAAGAGTTATGATAAAAGAAAACCCTTGGTACGTTTATATTATTGAAACCGATAAAGGCTTTTATTACACTGGAATTACCACTGATATTGATAGAAGATTTAAAGAACATAAATCAAATAAAAAAAAAGGTGCTCGTTTTTTTAGATCATCAAAACCTATTAAAATTATCTATTTTGAAAAATATGAAAATAGATCTCTTGCTACTAAACGTGAAATAGAGATTAAAAAAATGACAAAACTACAAAAAGTTTTGCTAGTGAATAAAGGCAGTTGAATTTAATCTTTAGGATATCGTTGATCAGTAAAGTTTGATGTAATTTTTATTTTTCGAACTTCTGATTCAATCTCTTCGAGCTCAGCTTCTAAAAGCGCTATTTCATTAGTTAATTGTTTAACTTTGGGATCATTCCATTCGAACTCTTTATTTTTAAGTGCGTTATAGAGAAGTTGACCTAAATCTTCATATGATTCATGTAATTTAGTATTAGTTTTCGAAGCATTAATCATTTTTTTACCAATTTTCGTAGTTTTTTTTAACTCTAATTGGCATTGGTTGATGATCTCTTGGACTTTATTTCGCCACTTATCTTTATTAGTTGATTTGTGAGAATTCATTTAATTAATCCCGAGCTAAATAGTCTCTTAATAATAACTTTTTTCAAGAATCTCTAATTTTAAATATATAATAGAAGCATATATCTAAAAAGGGTGTAACTCATATGAACTTAAAATTTTTACACAAAGCCCAATCTCTTTTACCACCCAAAGAGAAAACTAATTTATTATTCTCATACTTAAAAGAAAAATACAACAATTCCCCTGACCCATGGGGTCTAGATCTCGATTTATGTAGAAAAGTATTTGAAATGTCTTGGCCGCTCTATCGACACTATTTTAACGTTAAGGTCCATGGGGTAGAAAATGTAGAAGACCATCCCTATATGGTAGTTTCTAATCATACCGGCCAAATTCCTATTGATGGTTTAGTGATTGCTTGCGCTTTTATGTGGGAGATCTACCCTCCAAGAATTCTCAGAGGAATGGTGGAAAGATTTGTCCCCAAAATTCCTTTTATCGGAACTCTAATTGCTCAGGGAGGTTCCATTTTAGGCGATAGACAAAATTGCAACTATCTTTTAGAAAGAGGTGAATCAACTTTAGTTTTTCCTGAGGGAGTAAGAGGAATTTCAAAAAGTACCAAAGATTATTATAAGTTACAAAGTTTTACGCGTGGTTTTTTTAGACAAGCTCTCGTTTCACAAATAGATATTTTACCGATAGCTGTTGTCGGAGCAGAAGACACCTTCCCGTATGTTTATCACCCTAAAAAATTAATGAAATTATTTGGATTACCGGCATTCCCATTAACTCCATTTCCTTTACCATTACCATCACCAATCGATATTTATATTGGAAAACCTTATAAAGTTCCTAAAGATCTATCTAGTGATGCTCCAGAAAAAGAGATTAATAAGCATGTTTTTAAAATTGAAAATGAGATTAAAGAGATGATAGCAAATGGTCTAAAAAATAAGCGAACAATAATGAAGAGGGATTAGTTACGTGAGTGAACTTAAAAATTATAAAACAGTTCTGATCATTGGTATTGCAGGCGCTCTTGCTCAAATTACGGCTCGACTAATGTTAAAAGAGTTTCCATGGTTAAAAATTATTGGAATTGATTCACGTACGATCAATAATATTGAAGCCAATGAAAATTTAGAACTTATCTCATTTAAATACACGCGTGGAAATTTCGAAAATTTATTTCGCGATAAATATTTTGATTTAGTAATTCACTTAGGAAGAATATCGCATACTAGTTCTAATCCCAATAAAATAATTGCTGAACGGTTAGATCTTAATTTAATGGGGTCGCAGAGAATACTTGATTTATCATTACACTTTAATGTGAAAAAAATTATTGTTCTTAGTACTTTCCATGTTTACGGTGCAATTAATGATAACCCTGTTTTTTTAAAAGAGGATGCTGTACTTAGGGCCAGTATAAAATATCCTGAACTTCGAGATGTGGTGGAGATGGATCAGATCTGTACTAATTGGATGTGGAAAAATCAAAATACTATTAGCACTATTGTTTTAAGGCCTTGTAATATTATCGGTGCTCAGGTTAAAAATGCTATGAGTAAATATCTCACTTACGAATATGCACCCATCCCATTTGATTATAATCCGATTTTTCAATTTATTCATGAATTTGATATGGCCAATATAATTATTCAGTGCGCAGATAAAGTTCCCACTGGAATTTACAATGTTGCACCAGATGATTTTATCTCTATTCGCGATGCTTTTAAACATTTAAACGTAAAGGGCGTGCCCGTTTCTATGCTGCTACTGGGGATTGTTGCAGGTATAGTTAAAAAATCAGGCCGATCTCTTCCTGACTATCTAATTGATTACTTAAAATACTCCTGTTTGATTGATAACTCAGAGTTAAAAAAATACCTAGGTGATAACTTTTACCGATTTTCTGTTAGAGAGTCGTTAGATCAATTAAAACTTGTTTGACACTCTTATAAGCAAATTTTAATATGGCAAATCAAGAAAATGGCTCCTTGGTGGAATGGTAGACACGATTGATTCAAAATCAATTGTCCTCACGGGCATCCGAGTTCAAGTCTCGGAGGAGCCACCATATGAATGTGGAGTTATATATTAATATTTCATTGGAAGATTTAGATACTAATAATCCAATACACATTATTTGTTACCACTAAATTTTTTATATGAAAAAAATAGAATATTTAAAACTTATAGGAGAAAGTGGTAAGAAATTTCTAGAAGAGATTGCAATTTTACGAATTAAAGTTTTTTATGAGTTTCCATATCTTTATGAAGGTACGCTTGATTACGAAAAAAAATATCTAGAAACTTATTTTAAAGCTAAAAACTCCATAGTAATTTTAGTAAGAGATTTAAATTCTAATAGAATTGTAGGAGCATCAACTGCTATTTGGGCCAAAGAAGCTGAAAAAGATTTTAGTGATCCCTTTGTTAAAGCTGGAATGGACCCTAATGAGATTTTCTATTTTGGAGAATCAGTTTTGTTAAATGAGTATCGGGGCATGGGAATTGGAAAAGCCTTTTTTGATATGCGAGAAGAGTTTGCTCGTTCAATTAATGGGATTAAAAAATTAGCTTTCTGTGCAGTTGTACGACCCACGTCTCATCCTCATAAGCCACAAGATTATCTTCCGCTTGATTCATTTTGGAAATCTAAAGGATTTACACTAGTACCTAACTTAAAAACTACTTATGAATGGGTCGATCGTGGTGAGACGACTAAAACAGGTAAAGTTATGCAATTTTGGATGAAAAATATTTAGGAGATATTTATGAATACTAAAAATTTAATTGAAAATTATTATAAAGCCTTTAATGAAAAGAAAATAGATAAAATGATTGACCTTCTTGCAGAAGATGTAATCCATGATACTAATCAAGGAGAAAGAACGAGAACTAAAAATGATTTTATTTCTTTTATGAGTGATATGGATATATATTATGAAGAAGAATTGAAAAATTTTTCAATTTTAGTTAGTACAGATGAAAAACGTGCTTCAGCTGAATTTACTTGTTATGGAACGTATAAGAAAAGCGCTCCAGGTCTTCCGCCGGCAAGAGGACAGAAATATATTTTGTTGGTTGGATGTTTTTTTGAAGTAATTAATGGAAAGATTGCAAGGATAACTAATTATTATAATTTGCAAGACTGGCTTAAACAAGTCAATTCTTAAGAGGTTCTTGTAGAGTTATCTATATTATTAATATATAAATCATATATTAAAATATATTTAACAATTTTAAAGATTTATTTAATTTGAGGATTTAGTATTTAAATTAAGTGAGTTTAATAACTCCTTCTTGATACTATCTAATAATTCTTGAGAGTAAGAATAGATAAAAAGTTTATGAATCCATAAGTCAGTTTTATTTAATTGAACTAATCTTCCCTGCCTTAATTCTTTTTCCACATAAACAAGAGGTAAAAAACTAAGAGTATCACCATCAGTAAGTGATCTAACAATAGTTGAAATAACATTAGATTCAAAAACTATATTCCTGCTAATTTTATTCTTTGATAGAAAATTATCAATTTCTTTTCTAAGTTTAAGATTGGGACTGGGTAAAGCAATGCCTATATTGATTTGTTTTAAGAAAGACTTAAAATTCAAGTCTTTTATGTTGTTATTATAAACTAATTTAGAACTTGTAACTAAACCAACGGGTAATTCAATGGAAGTTGAATATTTAATTCCATTGGCAATAATTGGATCACTGGTAATTGCAATATCAACATCTCGAACTAAGAATTTTTCTTTTATTTCTCTGTGAACTGCAGAATGCATATTAATAATAACTTCATTTTTTAGATCATTTTTAATAATACGACTAAATAAGCTTGATATAAAAGGTCGTTCAATTTCATCAACGACGCCGATTCTAAGTTTTCTTCTTCCTGAAAATGTTTTATTTTTTAGAAAGATATTCATTTCTTCAAAATTCTCAAAGGCACTTTTACAGTATGAGTAGATAACTTCTCCATCTGATGTCAGAATAAGTTTTTTTCCAACTTTTTCAAGTAATTTTTTTTTAAGATTTTCTTCTAGTTGTTTAATTTGAATACTTAGTGAAGATTGACTTGTATTTAAGTATTTAGCGGCTTTAGTTACGCCTTCAAGCTTAACTACTAAGTAAAAATAAAATAGGTGGTTGAAATTATACATATATTTTATCAATGAGTTACATGTTTTTTATATATTTTATATTGCTTGCAACATTGTGTAAATATTGATTATTAGGAGTGCCAAATGTTTGAATTAGAAAAGTTCAATTATGAGAAACTTTCAAAATTAAATTTTATATCAGATGAGACTGTCGATTTTCATGTCTATCACCATCATCTAGGATATGTTAAAAATTTAAATAATTTACTTGAGATTAATAATGAGTTAAAAGGATTAACACTGGAGAAAATTATTAAAACATATGATGGTGCTATATTTAATAATGCTGCACAGATCTGGAATCATAGTTTTTATTGGCACTGTATTTCGACCTCCTTGGAGCAAAAAAAAATTTCGTCAGTAATGGAAGATGTTTTAATTGAAAGTTTTAAGAGCATAGAAAATTTTTATTCAGAGTTTAAAAGACACTCATTGAAATTTTTTGGTTCAGGATGGTGTTGGTTGGTTCACAATTTAGAAGATAATAAGCTAATTATTATGACCACTTCAAATGCCGATATACCTTTCAGAGTCAATTCTAATTTTATTCCAGTATTAGTATGTGATTTGTGGGAACACGCCTACTATATTGATTATAGAAATAGAAAAGATGTCTATGTTGGAAAATTTTTAGAGAATATCAATTGGAGTTGGGTAGAAGAATGTATGGGGTGATTCAGACTCATTGATAAATGTGATTTTTTAAAAATTTAATTATAAATAAGTTCAAGTTTAAATCAGTGTAAGTTTTAAGTATTGTTACTTAAGTATAGGAAATATCCTTTGGATTTAATTAAAGAGTTCACACTTTATCTTCAAAATAATGAACTTACTTATGTTTTTTTAATTATATTACTCTATATAATTCCTAGACTTTTATTCAGAATGGGGATTCCTCTTGGGCTCGGAGCTTTCATTGTAGGGTTCATTTCATCAAATTTGCTTAATATTTTTATTACTGATCCAGTTATTCCTACGTTTTCACTTTTAGGTATTTCATCATTGTTCTTATATGCGGGTCTAGAAGTTAATTTTAATGAACTGAGAAGTAACTCAAAAGCACTTATTTTGAATATTTTAGTAATTATAATAATGATTGGAATATTTATTTATCTTTCCATGTTAATTTTGAGTTTGGATTTAAAACTTGCGACTATAATATCTTTGGCAATTATTACACCATCTACAGGTTTTATTCTCGATAGCCTTCCCGGGTCAAATATATCAGAAGAACAGAAAATGTGGGTTAAGTTAATGGCAATTTCATCAGAAATGGTGGCACTTTTATTACTGGTAATAATACAAGCTAATAGTCCACTAAGTTCAATTTTAACTATTGTGACAATTGTACTTTTATCTATTGCTTTACCTTATATATTTCAATGGGTTACCAGAAAAGTAGAAATTAATAATTCAGGATCTGATTTGAGTTTTGTACTTTTACTTGCGGTTGTGATTGGAACTATAACAAAAAAAATGGGTGCATATTATCTTGTAGGTGCTTTTCTGGTAGGTTTTACAGTTAATTTTTATCAAAAAACACAATTAAGAAAACCAATGAAGATTTCGAGAAAAACTGCTAGGTTTTTTTGCAGCATTTTTTATGCTTCTTCTACTTTTTAATGCAGGATTAAAGCTTAGCCCTGATGTTTTTTCGTTTGCATCGGTGGGGATATCTTTTGTTATAATATTGATTTCTTTTCCTAATTAGAATTGGATCAATTATTGTGCATAGAAAACTAATTAAGTCATCAACTTTTGAAAAAAGTCTTCCGATTGCAGTTAGTTTACTTCCAACATTAGTTTTTGGGTTGGTGATGGTTGAAATTTTGGAGACCAATGGGGAAGTAAATAAAAGTATTTTGGGAGCATTGGTGATTTATATTCTTGTTACAACTATTTTGCCGTCTAGTATTATGAAAGTTGTTTTAAAAAGAACAGATTCTAGTTCAATAAAATTAAAAAGTTCGCCTTTGAAGATGTTCCTAGCATTGATAAATTTTAGTTTTGTAAAATATTTTAATTTATACTTAATGGTTGACTTTTCTGGGTTCTATAATCTCTTAAAAATTAAAAATACAATTTAAGTAAACCCAGTGTTAAATCTATTTTTTAAATATTATAAATCTTTTCTTTTGTGATAATAAGCTATAGATTAAAGTTATAATATTAATTATTGTTTGATAATGAAAAGAAAACGTTTGCTTGAAATTTTTAATTATAATTCATAACTTATTCTCATTATTTGTTGAAAAATCTTTTTTTCAAATTAAAAAAAAAGAAAATATTCAAAAAGTTTTTTTAATTGCTGCAGCACTGGTTTCGGGTGTTTTTTCGGTGGCATATGCAAAACTTTTTAAATTATCTGAAGAAATATTTTCAAGGTATTTAAATGATAAAAAAGAGTTTGTTTTTTTGATTACACCAATTTTATTTTTACTAAGCTGGTGGATAGTACATAGGTTTAGTAAGGAATCTAGTGGAAGCGGAATTCCTCAAGTTTTGCTTGCAAATGAAATTAATGATGATAGTAGTGACAAAAAATATATTAGAGCATTACTTTCAATGAAAATTGTCATCTTTAAAACTCTAAGTTCTGTAATTTGTGTAATGGGCGGTGGTGCAATAGGACGCGAGGGACCCACCATACATATCAGTGCAAGTATTTTTTATATTTTTGGAAAAAAAATAAAACAGTTTTTACCAGAATCGAAATCTCATATGTGGATTATTACAGGAGCGTCCGCAGGGCTTGCTGCAGCTTTCAACACACCATTAGGTGGTATAATTTACGCTATTGAAGAGTTAGGATCTAACCATTTTTCTAAGATTAGAACTTCACTTTTAATTGCTGTTATAACTTCAGGATTAATCTCCCTGTGGTTAAATGGAAACTATCTGTATTTGGGTTTTCCAATTATAACTTATAATGGACTTTCAGTTATTTGGGGTGCGGTATTAATAGGCTTAGCTACTGGACTAACCGGTGGTGTGTTTTCCCAATTACTATTCCAATTAACAAAGGCTAGAAGAAAAATTAAATCTACTGTAAAGATGATCTTTTTAACTTTAATTTGTGGATTGTTAATGGCGTCTCTAATTTATTATAATTCAAAGTCAGCCGGAACTGGTATTGAGTTAATTAATGATTTGTTATTTCATAATCAGTTATCAAATTTTACTCATGTTTGTACACGTTTTTTAGGTACGATGATTACTTATCTCGCTGGTACTGCGGGCGGTATTTTTTCTCCGAGTCTGTCTATTGGTGGAAGTATCGGTGGATATTTCGCAGTTCTATTTGATTTTTCAGATAGAAATATTTTCGTTCTACTTGGCATGATTGGTTTTCTTACTGGAGTAACAAAAACACCGTTTACTTCTTTTATTCTTGTTTTTGAAATGACAAATGTTCACACTTCGATTTTTTCAATGATGATAAGCGCATTAGTGGCGCAATTCTCTTCAAATTTAATAAGTCATAAATCATTTTACGAACAAATGAAAATGGTTTATCATGAAGAATTTCAAGTAAAAAATAATTGTTAGATTAAGTAACTATCTTTTGACAAAATTTTTTAAAAATATATTCGGTATCTTGATTAATGATTTTTCCATTTAAATCAATTTTGGATCTAGCTCCCTTAATTAATAAAACTTGATCTAATGTGATTTTAAAATCCATAGTTGAAAGTACTTCAATTAATTGATCTCTAGTGTGTTCACCTTGACCTGAACCAATAATAACATAAACAGGTTTTTTCATTGTTCCTTCATGGAAAATCCATTCTAAACCATTTTTAAGCACTCCTGGAATTCCATGTGCGTATTCAGGAGTTGAAATAATTATGCGATCGGCACAACTTGCTAAATTTCTAATCTCAAGTACACTTTTAGGAGTTGAGTTTGAGTATTGATTATCAGGATCGAAAAATGGAAGTGTTGCTAAATCAAATTCAAACCAATTCAAATGATTTAATTCTTGTTTAATTAAATTTAAAATTAGTCTGTTTACTGAATTTAAACGTGAGCTTCCACAAATTCCTAATACTTTCATGTGCAATGTCATACCATTTTTTTTAATGCTCCACCAATTTCAATTCCTAAGATTCCACTTATAATAGCTCCTAAAAACCATGAAGCAAAAATGACTAGTTCAAATTGAGCGCCAAGAAAATGAAAACCTACTAGCGAAATTAGTGAAATTGTTCCGGTTGAAATAATTTTATTTCTTTTTAAAACTCTTAACTCATCAAAATTAAATATGAAGGTGGAAAGTAACATTGAAGTTCCAACAAAAAAAGCACCACAAATAAGATTGCAATAGAATTCGCCAAAGCTCATTAAAATATGAGCAAAGTGTGAGTTTGGAAAAAAACCAACACCTAATTGCGGACAAAATGATAAAATAAAAATTCCAGAAATTATTTGAATTAAAATTAATTTCGTTAAAAGCGAAAAAAGTGATGGGTTTAGTTCTGCCAAAATATGTGTAATGGTAGAATCATTTAATTCATCAGGTACTTTATTATCTTTATTAATAAATTTTTTAAATTCTTGGTCAAAATTACTCATGGGTACCTCCCATTTTTAATCTAAGAGTTTGAATAGCTCTACTTACTATTTTTCGTACATTTGAAGGAGTAGTTGTTAAAATTTCAGCTATTTCTTCAAAACTTTTTTCATCTAAATATCGCATTTTTAATATATCACTATTTTTTTTGTCTAAATTTACCAAAATATCATTAACATTTGATTCCTTGTAGTCAGTCTCATTTTCTTCATTAGTTAGAATTTGATTTTGTTCAAGGCTTTTTTCTTTTCGACAATAATCGATGAAAAGCGATCTAGTAATTGTAAATATCCATGCTTCAAGTGGATATTTATCATTATATTGCATTTTGCTCTTATGAAATTTTAAAAACACTGCTTGATAAATGTCGGGAATATGGCTTTTATTGTATACCTTACTCTGTAGATATCCATAAATTTTAGGAGAATAACGATTATAAATCTCCATAAAAGCACCTTCGTCCCCTGTTTGGTAACATTTCATGAGCTCTAAATCATTTTTATCGACATTCTTACTCATCTATCTAGTATACGTAAATCCTCTAATTTTGTGACATTTTTTTTATTTGTCACAATTTTACAAGATGTTCCGTATCCCTTTGTGAAGCCCCCATTTTTGGGATAATATTTTTAGGAGGATTTATGAAAACGTTACTAATGGGACTTTTGGCCCTAAATTTAATGTCGGGTTATGCTTTTGCGGAAGAAAAAATGAGTAAAGAAGCAAAAAAAGAGTGTACTTGTTCTAAAGAGTGTAAAGAGGATTGTAAAAAAGGAAAAACCGAAGATTGTAAATGTAAAGAGTGTCACTGTAAAGAAGAGAAAACTTGTCATTAATCTACTAGATAGTAAGGAGGGAAGATTATATTCCCTCCTAATTTTAATGCATATTAAAATAGCCTGTAACTGTTAATAAAATTGCACCAATGATATTTAGGATTAATCCAACTCTAATCATTTGAGAGCTTTTTAAGTGTCCTGATGAGAAGACAATTGAGTTAGGAGGTGTTCCAATTGGAAGAGCAAATGCAAAACTAGTAGCTACGGCACAAATGGCACCAAAAATAGCAGCATGTTGAGCTCCGCCTAGTTTCTCTCCAATTGCTAAAGCAAATGGTGTAAAAATCGTACAGAGTGCAACGTTACTCATTACTTCTGATAAATAGACAGAGATATTAATGGTTATAAAAAGAATAAGGATTAAAGAAAATTGATTAACTTTAATTACTTCCACTATTTTTTCTAAAATCCCAACATTTTCCATGGTCGTTGCTAAAGACATTCCTCCACCAAAGAGTAGAACTATATCCCAAGGTAGTTTTGCAATGTCGCTACGGTTTAAAATGGTTGGGCTTTTAAATCCAGCTGTTGGAATAAAAAAAAGCAATACTCCGCCTAAAACTGCAATAATTGAGTCATCAAAAAAAGCACAGTTTGTGATTTTTTGTAATGGGAACTTAAAAATCCATAAGATACAAGTTAGCAAAAAAACTATGGCAACACGCTTTTGTTCTTGATTTAATTTACCCATATTTTTAGTTTTTTCTTGTAAAAAAGTTTTGAAATTTTGATCAAACTTATATTCAAATGGGTGCATGATTTTTAAAACATAATAGAGTGAAATTAGTAAGAGTATTCCAGGTGGAGCAACTAAAATAAACCAATCTAAGAAACTAATAGAGATATCAAATTTTTGTTTTAACATGGCTAAGTATACTACATTAGGTGGAGTTCCAATTGGTGTAAAAGCTCCAGCTATACTAGATGTGTAGGCAATAGCTAACATCAAAGCAATGGAAAGATTAGTAGTATCAATTTTAGTATTCTCTTTAAGAAATTTAATTATAGATAAAGCCATGGGTAACACAATTAAGGTTGTAGAAGTATTAGATATCCACATACTCATTAAGGTACATAAAATTATAAATCCTTTTACAATACCTTCAGCTGAATTACCTGTTTTATTTAATATTTTAAAGGCCAGCCATTCACTCAAGCGACTCTTTTCTAAAGAATGAGAAATAATAAATCCGCCTAAAAAAAGAAATATAACAGAGTTTGAGTAGGCAGGAACCACTTTATTTAATGGCATTAGATTTAAAGAGGGAAAAATAATAATTGGAATGAGTGCTACTATTCCTAATGGTGCAATATGAAATGACCACCACAAAACAAGCCAAATAGATATCCCAATAACCTGTATTGTTTTATCGAAATTTAATAAATAGGGGCAAAAGCCTAATATCAATCCTATTAATATCACTAAATATTTTTTCATGCTTTTCTATAAGTTAAAAATATGGAAATGAAAAGAGTTAATCTATTGATTAATTACTATTTCTGGATAATCAAAAATTTCAAGATTGGTAACAAAATTGAAATTTTGTAAACTTTGAAAATTAAATCTATCAAAGGTATAGAGTTTATCAGTTTCTTTAGATTTAATATATAAATAATACCCATTTTGAACTAGAGTTTCTAATTCTAATCCATTTTCAAATCTAGCTGAATTGGTTAAAATAAATTTTTTATCAGGAAAGTATTTTAATAGAAGACCTGGAATAAATTCTGATTGATAAATAGATAATGCACTATTTATATTTGGTTTTTGGAAGATTTTAGGAGATGATCCTGTTATTCTAATGTATTCTTCATTTGAGTCAGCAATTTTATTTTTAATTCTTTTTAAATATTTATTTTGCATAACTTCAGCTTTCGCTATGTATGGTTCGATTAATCTTTTAGTTCCATGGAAAAAAAAATTAACAAAACATAAAATTGAAATGAGAATTATGTATGAATGTATAGGTCTCTTTGTTAAATTTAAATTATTAAGCAAATATGTAACAAAAAATATTGTTGTAATTAAGGCCCAGCTACCACCTTTGAAAATAATATTATTTAATAAATGGTTATCTAAGAAAATAAAGGGACAAATTAGAATTAGATTCATGCAGAGGTAGACTAGTGGCTCTTTAATATTTTTTTTAAAGAGAATAATTAGCGAAACAGCTAATGCAATTAGTATTCCAAGGTAACCTACTTTGTATCGAATAAGCAGAGGGTTCCAAATCATTCCTTGAATAGCACTGAAGTTTTTCCAAAGCATGGATGTACCAAGATGCATCATCCCGCTTGGGGGAGGATCATTAATTACAAATCTAATTAAAAGATAGATAAATACGTGAATAAAACTAATAATATAATACCAAGTGATCTGCTTCTTTTTGAAAATAAGATAAATTAGAACAGTAATAGGAAAAACAATACAACCTTCATGTAATAAAAAAGCAAATAAATTAAGCAGAAAAAGAATAACTCCATTTCTAAAAGTAATTTTATTAATTATGTTTTTATCTACGTAGTTGAGTTGAAAAATAAAAATAAAGGTGGTTAATAGGTATTTTCCACCACAGCTAGTATCATAAACTAAATAGACTGTTGCCGGTGAAAAAATATAAAGAATACTAGCAAACCACGAAAGACTTTTTTTGGAAAATTATTATTTTTAATCCATTTTTTTAATTGGAAGGCAGTAGAAGAAAACAAAAATAGAAAGAAAGCTATAATAAAAAAAATTATTATTAAAAATATTTCCAAAATGTAAAAATAGCCAAAAAAACCAAGTGGTCTATATTGGCCAGAATGCCCGCTAAAACTTGTAAAGATATGGTAAAAATATTTTAAAGTATTAACTTCGGGCAAGTTCTTAACTGACCAAAAGATAATCGTGCTCTATAATATTGTTCATGTGAAAAATCCAATGGTGATTAATTAATGCAATAATAAAAAAGAATGAGGAATTGGACTAGTCGATTTTTTAAAAGCATTTAATAATATTAATATTTTTTTAATGGTAATACAAATAATCAATTTAAAATTATTTTAAACACTTTTGTGCTAATTCATTAATTGTATCAACGGCTCTTTGGGTGGGTTGATGAAGTTTGTATTTGTTTCTAATTGCAATCCATTTTTTTAAATATTCACATTGAAATTCCAGATTTGGCGGCAACCATTCGTCTGGTCCTTTGGCACCTTTTTCTCGATTTAGCTTTTTCCATACGGGAATTAAGTTATCAGGATCATTGGCAAAGGCTTCACGCTCATTAGGAGTCCAGTATTGGGCTCCCATATAGTAGGAACTTTTTAAGGTTACAATGTGATCTATATCCAGATCAGAAGCATGAGTAAAAACTTGTCGGGAATAGGGATCATGCCATTCACCTTCTATACTTTGCACTCTTTATCGTTTTTAAACACGAGTTTTCCAACGTTATAGCGTATGAGCGCTTCGGTTCTCTCATCTTGGCAATCGCCATCTTTATCAATCCAATGCTTATAATATTGTCTTTTGTATTTAGCTTGAGCTTGCGATTGATCAGCAAGCGATAGCGTAGTAAGTGTAGAAAGTAGAAAAATGAAAAGCAATTTCATCATACTTAGGATTGTAACACGCTTTATTTTTGTCAAAAATAGTACATTTTTTGCTATAATGACCCTATGAATATCTAAATTCCCGCCATTTTTTTCTCTGTATTAATCAAACTTTTAATTTTAAGGATCCGTATCATGAATATTTCTCATAGATTTTTACTTTTCGTTCAACATTTTAATCTATGGGAAATAAAATATGTTTATAAAAAAACTGATTATCGGACTTTTAAGCTTCTATTTTTACAATACCAGCAAAACTAGATCGGAGGAACAGAAGCCTCAGGTTGAGATTAACTATTCGATTGAAAAAAGACGACGTAAACAGCGTTTATATAAGAACAAAAAATGGAAAAAAAGAGCTAATTTTAAAGCGAGAGTCTATAAACTAACGGGCAGTCAACCTAAGGACCATCGCTTTTCTAACCAGAGAAAATTACGTAGGATGTTTAGAAACTTGTAAATGTGAAATCTTTTTGTTAATTCACCATTATGGCTACTAATCAATTTGATGGTCTTATTTATAAACGCTATTTTATAAATAAAGATCAGCGAGAAAAAATACTTTTTTACTTAAGAGGGTTAAATCCTATCTGGGAAATGCGTTATTCAAAAAATAATCCACCACCGGCTGGAGATGAACAACGTGAACTATTGCGGCCAGTTTACTGGCTTGGAAATTGGCAGTTTGCTTGTCTTGGCTATTTTCATCCTCCTAAGTTTACCATGAACACTTGTGTGCTAGCAGAAACTTTTCCACCTGTTTTACAAAATATTGTTAATAGTGTTGAAGCTCTCGTTCGAAAACATTATTCAAATTTAGATTTACCTAAAGATTGGCATTTAAATACCTGTCTGATCAATTTTTATGGTTCAAAAATCATTGATGGTAAAAAAGTGGATACAGCACGCGTTGGTGAACATAAAGATTTTGAACCAGGACCGGTGGCTTCATTATCTATTGGGGATAGAGCTTTTTTTCAATTTATTTCAGGTCAAAAAAAGGTCTATACTGAAACCTGGTTAGAAGATTCATCCATGCTTATTTTTGGTGGAAAAAAATGGAAAGAGACCTATTTTCATCGCGTTCAACGTGTAGAAAAAAAACGACAAGAAGATTTTAAATTAACTATAGACTCATTTGAAACTCGTCGAATTAATTTTACCTTTAGATATGTACCTAAAGAGTTTTTAGTTCGCTATCAAGATTTACCTGCTCCTCAAAAAGAAGATATTGAAAAATATGTTTTAGAGCTAAGTAAAAATTCTACTTATTGGAAAAATTTTTCTTAAGTTTAATACTTATGTTATTATTTAAAAACAATGAATATTAAGTATGTAAATGTTAATCTTGAAGATGATGAGCAGTTAAAATTAATTGCTAGAACTCTTAAGAAAAATGGAGAGAATTGGGCAAGATCTAAAAAATTATGTCACTTGGATACTTCAACTCATATTAAAAATGTAAGAATGTTAGAAATTAATCAAAAGCAGGGTTTTGAAATTTTAACGTATAATATGAGAAAAAAACTGAGTTAAATTCGGCAAAATCTGCCTAACTTTACACTTTTAGAAAGTTAAAACTTAAAACAATGACTGATTGATTCGAAAAATAGGTAGGAAAGGAGTCCTACCTATGAAAATACTATTTTTTTCACTTCTGCTTTTAAATTTTACTGGTTGTGGAATGTTTACCGCTAATCGTACCTTTATTTCGGAAATGGATAATGACACTGATGGATTTTTTGTAGCAGAAAGAGATTTTAATGTTACAAGTGGTGATTCAGGTCAAGCTTATCGAACTTTAAGTGAGATTCGCGATAGAACTCCTGCCTCTAAAATGGAAAAAGATCGTTATTTAAGTGATGCCTACTTGGAAGAAGAGCTAACTGATTTAGAAGCTAAATTAAGTTATAATGAGTTGAGTCAATATCAGGCTTATAAAGAGAAACTTGCAACTGTTTCTGAAAAAATCTATTTCTTAAAATTAAGAGGGTTCCAAGAAAAGGAAGAATACCTGATAGGAAAAGGGCTTAAAAAAGAGAATCGCGATGATTTTAGTGTAAGTTCAGCTGTAAGTGTCGGAGATATTATTGTTGGAATGGATAAGAGTTCAGTCATTAAAAGTTGGGGGCGGCCAAATAGGGTTGATATTGCTGGTGACCCTGCTTATCAAAATGAAAGATGGGCCTTTTACCGAAATGGACGCCTAAAATATATATTTTTTGAGAGAGGCGTAGTAAATGGGTGGACGGAACAGTAATTTTCGGTAAAATTTCTAAATGGAACACAAATTAGAGTTTGAAAAGTCGTTAACCGATTTAGAAAATAAGATTAAAGAGCTAAGAGATTCGGCTAAACCAACCGAGTATTCGGATGCGCTTAGAAATGAAATTAATGCCTTAGAAAGAGAATATATTAATTCTCTGAAAGAGATATATAAAAACTTAAGTCCATGGGATCGTGTTCAACTTTCTCGCCATCCAGACCGCCCTCATACACTTGATTTTGTTCAAACTATGGTAAGAGATTTTCATGAGTTGTTTGGTGATCAGCGATATGCCGATGACAAAGCTATGCTGGCTGGCTTTGGCTTTATTGGAGAACAGCGGATCTGCCTGATTGGAATTGAAAAGGGTCGCAAAACTAAAGATAAGATTTTTAGAAATTTTGGTATGGTTAGACCTGAAGGTTATCGCAAAGCTTTAAGGGTAATGAGACTGGCAGAGCAGTTTAAAATTCCCATTGTTATATTAATTGATACTCCGGGAGCCTATCCAGGCGTTGGCGCTGAAGAGCGAGGCCAATCTCAGGCAATTGCTGAAAATTTGCTTGAAATGTTTAATATTAAAGTGCCAATTATCTCAATTGTTATTGGAGAAGGTGGTTCGGGTGGTGCGCTTGCATTAGGTATAGCCGATGCTGTTATGATGATGGAATTTGCAGTCTACTCCGTGATTTCACCCGAATCATGCGCGTCAATTTTATGGTCTGACCCACGAAAAGCTGAAATGGCTGCTAATTCACTCAAACTTGATCCTCAAAATACACTCAAACTGGGCATTATCGACGAAATTATCTCTGAACCAACTGGTGGCGCACATCGTGAACCAAAAGTGGCTATTGAAATGGTAGAGAAGAGAGTGGTAGAGATGCTAAATAGTTTAAGTCGTGTTACTATTCCCGAGTTGTTAGATAAACGTTTTAAAAAGTTTAGACAGATGGGAAATCAAACTTTAGAAAATATTTAAGAAAGAAAACTCAACATGAAAATTGCTTCAATGACAGGATTTGGAAAGAGTGAAGTATTTGGAGCTCACTACAACGTAACGGTTGAAGTTAAGAGTGTAAATAATCGCTTTAAAGATATTAAATTTAAACTCCCATCGATGTTGAGTGGATTAGAATTTGAACTTAAGAAAAAAATCGATACCACTTTTAAACGTGGTAGTTTTGAGCTTTCTGTAAGTTTTAAAAAAAATGAGAAAAATTATAAGTTTGATGATGTAGATTTAGTTAAAGTTGAAAACTATATTGCTAAATTTAAAAAAATTTCTGAAAAGCTAAATACGCCACTTGATATTAAGGTGACTGAATTTTTAAGACCTGAGTTTTATTTAGATAACCAGAAAGAGGTTGAAATTGAGCTAGCTGAACTAGTTATGAAAGCTGCCGATGGTTCTATAGAAGCACTCAAGGCTTCTAGATGGGAAGAGGGCGCTAAACTTGGTCAGGTACTGAAAAAACATATTGAAGAGTTTAAAACCTATTATTCGAAAGTTATGGGTTTGGAGAGCACCTTAAAACAAGAGATTGAAAAACGCTTAAGAGATAAATTAAAAGAGTTAAAGTCAGATATTAAATTTGATGAAAATAGATTTCACCAAGAGCTAATTTATTATTTAGAAAAGCTCGATATTCATGAAGAGATTAATCGAATCAACATTCATTTAAGTAAGTTAGAGAATCTGCTAGGTAGTGGAGAAGAGATGGGGCGAAATATTGATTTTATTTTACAAGAACTTAATCGTGAGACTAACACGATTGGTTCGAAAAGTAATAATGTGAATATTTCTCAATATATTATTTTAATGAAAGTTAATTTGGAAAAAATAAGAGAGCAAGCCCTCAATTTAGAGTGAGTATTGTGAAAAAATATAAAGGTAAAATTATAGTCATTGTTGCACCCTCAGGGACAGGGAAATCTACACTCATAAAACAACTCAAAGCCGAGTTTAAAAATTTAAGTGAGTCGATATCTTATACTACTCGAGCTATGCGAACAGGTGAAAAAGATGGTGTGAACTACTTTTTTGTAAATCCAGAACAGTTTAAAAAAATGATCGAAAATAATGAGCTAATTGAATGGGCCACAGTTCACTCAAACTACTATGGGACAAGTCGAAAGTTTGTGGAAGAATCATTGGAGGCGGGAAAAATTTTGTTATTTGATTTAGATGTTCAAGGCACGGACTCCATGAAAAAACTTTTTGGAGGTTTTGCCCAAGTGGTTTTCATTGAACCTCCCTCACTTCAGCATTTAGAAGATCGCTTAGTGAAACGGGGAACTGACTCGCGGGCTGTAATTGATGAGCGCTTACAGAATGCTAAAAAAGAGCTAACTCGTAAAAATGACTATGATTACCTCGTTATGAATGAAAATTTTGATACAACCTTAGTTAAACTAAAAGAGATATTTAGAAAAATAATATCGGAGTGACACTTTGCTTACCTCTTTAGACTTTTCTCATGAGCGTGATCTAACCATTGATGAACTCGTTCGAAGAGTTGAAGCTTATTATCCAGATGCCGATTTTGCGATTCTTCGTAAAGCTTACTATTTTGCAGAAAAAATGCATGAACCACAAAAACGTAGTTCTGGTGAACCCTATATTATTCATCCACTTAATGTTGCTGCAACATTAGTCAAGCTACATATGGATCTTGATAGTATTGTAGCAGGATTACTTCATGATGTTATTGAAGATTGTGGTGTGACTGAAGAGACCATCAATAAAGAGTTTTCAACTTCGATTGGACTAATCGTTGGTGGTCTAACCAAAATTTCTAAAATTGAATTTAAATCTAAAGAAGAGAATCAAGCAGAAAATTTCCGAAAAATGGTAGTGGCATTTGCCAAAGATATTCGAGTAATTATCGTAAAACTTGCCGATCGTATGCATAACATGCGAACTCTTCAGTATGTTTCAGAAGTTAAACAAAAAAAAATTGCTCAAGAGACGCTTGATATCTATGTTCCATTAGCATCTAGACTTGGTATTAATTCAGTTAAAGGTGAATTAGAAGATCTATGTTTACGCTTTTTAAAACCAGAAGTTTATTATCTTTTAGCCGAAAAAATTGCCAAGAAAAAATCTGAGCGTGAAAAATATATTAATGATGTTGCGCTACTCATTCTAGAAAAATTAGCTGAGTATGGTGTTTCGGCTGAAGTTAAAGGTCGTCCTAAAAGATTTTATTCAATTTACAAAAAAATGAGCTCACGTGGAATAGATTTTGAACAAGTTCAAGATGTATTAGCTTTCCGAGTGATTGTGAGTAATATTACTGAATGTTATAAATGTTTAGGCATTACCCATTCGTCATTTACGCCGATTCCAGGACGCTTTAAAGACTATATTGCTATTCCAAAAGCTAATAACTACCAGAGTTTGCACACTACCGTTATCGGACCAGGTGGTGAACGAATTGAGATTCAGATTCGAACTAATGATATGGATGAGGTAGCCGAAGCCGGCGTTGCTGCTCACTGGAAATATAAAGAAGGAGTTTCCAATAATAAAAAATTAGATTGGGTTCAAGATCTTCTGGATATCAATAAAACATTAGGAAACTCAAATGAATATTTAGATGCGGTTAAAAATGACTTAGATACTGGTGGTATTTTTATTTTTACACCTAAGGGTGATGTTAAAGAACTTAAATATGGTTCAACTCCCCTGGATTTTGCCTTTGCTGTACACACAGAAGTTGGAATGAGATGTGTTGGTGCTAAAGTAAATTCTAAACTTGTTTCACTCAAGCATCGTTTACGTAGTGGTGATATGGTTGAAATTCAGACTAGTAAAACTCAAACACCTAATAAGGATTGGTTAAAGTTAGTTAAAACAACCAGAGCTAAAACAAAAATTAAGCAATGGCTATTAAAGGTTGAAAGAGATAAACAAAGAGATGCTGGAATTGATAAACTAGAAAAAGGTCTTAAGCTTTTTTCATCATCAATTAAACATATAAAAAAGAGTAATGAATTAGAAAAAGTACTTCAAGAATATAACTTTAAAGTTGAAGACGAACTTTTTGTAGGAATTGGTACAAATAAAATATTAATTGAAGATGTTATTAAAAAAATTCCATCTCTTTCTGTAGCTCAGAATAAAGATAGTAAAGATAAAATTAAAGAGATTGAGACTCTTTATGAACAGATTTCCAAAGATGCTAAAAAAACCTCTAAAAATGATAATGCTGTAATTGTGGAAGGGGCTGACGACGTTCTTGTTAGAATTGCTAAATGTTGTAATCCTATTCCGGGCGACGTTATTGTTGGATTTATCACACGCGGTCGTGGAATTGCTGTACACAGAAAAGATTGTGAGAAAAATGTTGAAACGGATTTTGAAAGAACAGTTGAAGTTAAATGGAATCCTCAATATACGTTCAAACATCCAGTGAATATTCGTGTTACAGCTCAAGATAGTCCTGGAATTCTTGCTCGTATTTCTAAAGCAATTAATAATTTAGATATGAATATTAGAAGTGCTCTTGCTAAAACGTTACCAGATAATAAAGGAAGTTTTATTTTCGAAGTAGAAGTAAAAGATTTTAGTGAACTTTTAAGAACCATTAACGCTATAGAGTCTTTGGAAGAGGTAATTAGCGTATCTAGAGGTTAGTTTTAATTTAGATCTCTTTATCCCAAACAACTAAAAAGAAAAGTGTTCTGAAAAATTTAAAAACTTCCCGGTAGAGAATTTTAATATTTCTAAAATGAGTATAATCAGTAGGCGAACCTAAGTAGTAAAAATTAAAATTATCACTATCTTTCATCATAGAATTTAAGGCCATGTTGATACGTAAAATATGGTAGTCACTTGATACAATCAGTACTTTTGAAAAATCTTTATTTTCACGAATGTAGTTAAGTGTTTGAACAATGTTTTCGATTGTATTCTGTGCTTGGTAATCAATCTCTGTAAAATTTTCTAAATTTTGAGAAGCATAACTTGAGTAGTTTACATTTAACTGTTCTTTCATAAGTGTTTCGATTGAATTTTTTTTATGAACACCTGAAATATAGATCTTGGGCGCATTAAACTCATGGGCTTTATTAATTGCAAAATTAATTCTACCTACATCTCCGGTAAAAACTACAAGTAAATCTGGACTCTTCTGATAAAGTGCTGTGTAGGTTTTTTCTGATTCAAGTTTAGCATAATAGATTAATCCATAAGCTAAAAGAGAATAGATGATAAACAAGACAATTAAAATTGGTACAAGTAAAATATACTTTTTAAATTTAGATTCCATCTTTGTTTCAAAAAGATATTTTCTTTTAAACATTTTATACCGTTCTTGCAATCACTTCAATTTCAATTTCTGAACCTAAGGGCAGAGCTGAAACCTGAACTGTGCTTCTTGCGGGGTAGGGTGCTTTAAAAAACTGCTCATATGCCTGATTAACTAAACTAAATTTGGAAAGATCGGTTACAAAAATTGTTGTTTTAATAATGTGTTCTCGTTTGAGCGATCTAGCTGAAAGTAGAGCATCTATATTAATTAGAATCTGTTTGAGTTGCGACTCAAATCCTACTTCGAGTTTAGCCGTTGCTGGATTTATACCTATTTGGCCTGAATAGAAAATGGTATTATTATACTCAATTCCTTGGGAATAAGGTCCTACAGCTTTAGGTGCACTCTCTGTAGCTATAACTTTCATAAATTTTTGTCCCTTTTAAAGTTTTATAATACAATAAAACTATAGTAATATTTTATTCAATAAAACCTGCAAAGCGCAAATGAGGTTATAAGAATGTACAAATACCGGTTTTTATTCATAGTGACGTTTGTTTTATTTTTTTTCTCATGTGATTTTATTAAGAACAAGCTTGGGATGAATAATAATGAAACAATAGAGGAAGTAGATACGGTTAATGCCGAAACTAAAGCTAAAAGTAAACCAATCCAAACAACCAAAACTGAGTCAGAGGTAATTGATACTTCGCCAAAGAAAAAAATTATTGATTTACTCAATGCTTTTGCTCAAGCTGGCGATGATGACTTTTTAAATTTAGTTAAAACTGAATCAACTAAATATCAAGAGATTTTAAGTTTGGAATCCAAGGATGATGAGTTAATTTCAGCGCTTCGAAATTTTAGATCGTTAATAGAACAAAAAAATTCTCAAGTGGTAGATTTAAGTCTTTTTTTCTATCAAACTTTAAAAGGTGAAAATAAAATTGAAATGGGAAAAATTTTGTCACATACATTAGATTATAATGTAACAGACCTTGCAAAAATTAATTATGAAAAATACAAAGAACCTAGTTGTGCTTACGCTGTTAATACATTCTATGATTTAACAGGTAAAGATGAACTTAATTTTTTAGATTCACGAATTAATAAGGTTAAATCAGTTTTGGATACAAGCAATGGTGTTATAAATGCGTTAGAGCAGACATATATAGAAAAGTGTATTGATGTTTTAAAGGCAAAATTAAATATTAATCCCAATGTTATTATTACACCCAAAAGTGAACCTATTTTTGAAAAAGAGCAGGATGATACATCGCTATAGATATTTGACGTAAGTTATTAGATCATCTTTTTTTTTATAGAAATCTTTAATGATTGCAATTTTTTCAAAGCCACAATTAATGTAGAAGTGGTGAGTTTCATTATAGCTTTCTTGCGAAGAGGTTTCTAAGCGAAGTAATGTTCCATTTTCCGCTTTAACTATTTTCACTAATTCCATCATTAATTTTCTGCCTATGCCTTTTCGCAGATGATTTGGATGAGTAGCAATCCAATATAGGTCAAAGGTAGAAGCGGTCATAGGTGTTCTTCCATAACAGATATAACCAGTCAGAGTAATTTTATCAGTATATTCATAAGCTAAAATAAATTGATATTCGTTGCTGCCTTTTAATGTAGTCTCAATTAGTTCATATGCAACATTTTTTTCTTCTTGTGTGAAATTAGGAATTTCTGAAATGAGAATTTTGAGTGGATGTTCACTTTCACTTGTGAGTGATTTGAATTGCAGCATATTTAATCTCCTTTACTATGATGAATGTATGCATCTAGCGCAATTTTTTCTATCAGATCACGATAGGCTACTTTTTTACGAGCAGCAATGAGGGCAAGACCTGCATCAGTTGATAAATCACAGTTAGGATTAATATCGATTACATAAAGATTTTCGTTTACGTCTAAACGAAAATCAATACGAGCGTAGTTGTGTAGATTGATCGCACTACAAACTTTAAAAGTGATAGTCGAAATTTTTTCATAAAGTTCTGGACTCAGTTTTACTTCCTTAGAGACAACTTTATCATATTCATAAGACTGTGTATCCCATTTTGCGGAATAGCTTAAAATCTGCTCTAAGGGATTTTTTATAATTGAAAAATCAATTTCAGAAATGCCAAAAAGTTTTACTGGATGACTTTCTATGATTGCGGCATTAAGCTCGCGTCCTTCTATAAATTCTTGAATGATTAGTGGTCGATTATTATCTAGAAATTTTTGAGCGACGGCTTTTAATTCATCAATAGATTTAACTACGTTACTCTTTTCAATTCCAGTTGAGCCATCTTCAAAGTTGGGTTTTACAATCATCGGAAATTTTAACTTTTTATCACTAAGTTCACTGAGATTTTTAATCATCAAGCTACATGGAACCGGAATTCCACATTTTGCCATATATTTAGTACACTCAGCTTTGTTCATTGCACGTTTGAGTGTTTCAGCACTATTCCCAGTCAAAGCAATTTTTCTCTTTTGTAACAGTTCTGTAATTTCAATCTCAAAAAACGGATTATCTGTCGTCGATTCAGTTAAATTAAAAACTAGATCTATTTTATTTTTATCTAAAAAGTTTGTCAGTGAACTCTCTTCACAAATACCCAAATAAAAGAGTTGATATTTTTCCATTGATTTTAGGGCATCACCCACAGTATGGGCCATTTTCACCACACTTTCGCGCGCTGTTGTCCCATGATCTGAATCGTTAATAGTAGTATTCGGACTTAAATGTTCTTGATTAAAAAGGATCAGAATTGTTTTGAGGGCTTTACTCATTCATAAGATAGATAGATTAGTTTTTACTCTTTTACAATATCTTTTATTGAACTCATAAAAGTTAAATCTAAATTTAAGTAATTTGTGTCATTACCAAGGGATTTTGACGGTATAAGTACCAAGCGACTTTGTCGGTATCGGAGCAGCAATAAATTCATTTAAGCGGCCGTAGCAGCATAGAGGGGAGCGATCCTTTTTGCCGCTATTTCGGTTAATCCATAAAAGAATCTCACCTGTAAATCTAACCTAGTTCGAATCTCAATTTGCTGACGCGCCAATGAGTGATTAAACTTTTTTTCGATCAGATAAAACTCGGATTTATAACTGAAGGTGTGATCTAAATTGATTTTGCGATACTCTTTAATACACATAATATCCTCAATAGAGCGGTCTCCAATTGGCTTGAAACAAGACTCCGGATTTTCAGCGGGGACAACAAGTCGCTTGTTCCAGTACATTGGAATAAAACTATTCTGAAGATAATCATTAGCACCCATAAAAGTTGTAATCCCTCTTAGTCGCAGTTCAGGAATTAAACGGTCTTGAAGAGTATTAAATGATCGCTCAATCCGCCCCTTGGCCTGAGCTGAGTTGGCGAAAATAATATTTATTCCAAGTTCTTCCATTGCTCTTTTTATCTGGGAAAACTCAACTCTTTTGGGCCCTCCATAAAGTCCTGCATGATCAACATAAAGAACTTTAAACAATCCATGCAGCTCAATGACTTTTTTTAAAACACTCATGCAGGAGATAATATCTTCAGAGTGAAAAAACTCGGCCCAAAGAATTTCAGAAGTGGCATCATCAATGGTACTTATAAGACAGGATTTTTGATTTCCAAACCATTGATGGGTACTGCCATCCATTTGAATTAAAATTCCTCGCTGGGACATTCTTTGCCGTTTAAAGCGTGCAGCGGGAGAGCGTCTCTTTTTTCGTTTTGTCATTTGAATTTGATGTGACCATTTACGTAAGGTTTCACGTTTTATGATGATATTTTCATTAGTCTTTAATATTTCAAGAAGATGAAGAATATTAAAATCAAAATATTTTGATTTAATAAGATATTTAACTTGTCTCTCTAAATCCTGAGAAATTTTATTTACAGGAGTGCGTATAGAATTAGAATGTTTAACAAAGCGAGCACCAATTTTTTTATAACGTGAGAGATATCTTTCAATTGTTCGTGGTGACTTATTTAAAATTAAGGCAGCTTCTTTGACAGGTAGTTTTCGGGAAAATACTCGAGTAATTATATCGAGTTTTAATTGTTCATAAGAATTCATGATAATCATCCTTTTTGTCTCCTTAATTAACTTATTAAGATAATTAAAGAATTAACTCAGTGTGACCGTCAAAATCCCTTGGTAATTAAGTTACGACAAAATCGCTTGGTAATAATAAAATTTAAGTAATTTGGTTTTTTATCCGATTAGTAGAATTGAAGAAGATTATAACTTTCGGAGTTACTCATGTCTAAAATTATTTTAAGCTGGTTGATTTTAGTATTAATGGCAGGCTCACCATTGTCATATTCACAAGATGAAGTTGATCGTGAGATGTTTGGGTTAGGTGCTGATCCCGCGGCTAATAATAACAATGGAAATGCAGCAGCTCTGAGTGGTTACATTGATGCTTGTAAGGGATTAAAATCATCGCCTGAAGATTACTCGATGTGTACGAAAAGAGCACAGTCAGCAGTCTTTGGTGATTTCTGTTATGACTGTTACGTTCGTCAAAAAACAACTGCAGATTATGTTTTAGAAGGTGTGAGCGCGCGTTAGCGTTTCCACTCGCATATTTAGGATCAAACTGGTTGATGTCGTCAGCCTATAGAGATGGAGCTCAAGCACAAGCAAATGCTTATCAGTATGGAGCTGCGGCTTGTACTGCGCGCTTTGATAGATATTTAGGTTATGCTGAAGGATTGGGAGCAACTCCACTTCCTCCAGATAAAGCAGCACAGATGATGCAATGTAATGGTTTAGGTACTTCAGGTGGTGCTGGTGGTGGATATGCTGGATATAATGGAATGCTCGGTGGTGGTGGTTTTGGTGGAGTAGGTGGCAATCCTTATATCGGAGCTGGATATTCTTCCTGGCTTTATGGCCGGAATGATGCGCCCATACGGAATGGGTGGAATGTATGGTGGAGGAATGGGAATTGGATTAGGTGGATTAGGCGCTGGACTACTCTCGGATCTCTTCTGGGTGGTGGTTTATATGGTGGAATCAGTTTAGGTGGCCCTGGAATGGGAATGGGTATGGGATATCCTTACGGTATGGGTGGAATGGGTTATCCTGGAGCTGGAATGGGAATGGGTGCTGGTATGGGCCCATACGGAATGGGATACCCTGGAGCAGGTGCAGGAGTTGGACTTAATTTTGGTTTAGGTAGTCCATACGGAATGGGTGCTGGTATGGGCCCATACGGAATGAACCCTTATGGAATGGGATACCCTGGAGCTGGTGCAGGTGCAGGAGTTGGACTTAATTTTGGTTTAGGTAGTCCATACGGAATGGTGCTGGTATGGGCCTTATACGGAATGAACCCTTATGGAATGGGATACCCTGGAGCTGGTGCAGGTGCAGGAGTTGGACTTAATCTTGGTTTAGGTAGTCCATACGGAATGGGTGCTGGTATGGGACCATACGGAATGAACCCTTATGGAATGGGATACCCTGGAGCTGGTGCAGGTGCAGGAGTTGGACTTAATTTTGGTTTAGGTAATCCATACGGAATGGGTGCTGGAATGGGTCCATATGGAATGAACCCTTATGGTAACGGTTTAGGTGCAGGGATTGGAATTAATTTAGGTGGCCCAGGAATAGGTATTAACGGAAGTTTAGGTGGTGGTCTTGGACCAAATGGAATGAATCCTTACGGCAATGGCATGGGATATCCTTACGGAACTTATCCAGGAGCTGGAATGCCAATGGGGTTATATCCAAATTATAATAATGGTTTTAATGCTGGATTAGGAACAGTTCCATTTAATGGAAGTTATAATCCTTACGGAAACGGATATTTTGGTAATACAGGTGGTTATCCAGGAGGATATCCTGGTAGTATGTACCCTGGCGGTTATCCAGGAGGATACCCTGGTGGAGCATATCCAGGTGGTGGTTATCCGGGAGGATATCCTGGTGGAGCATACCCAGGTGGTGGTTATCCGACAGCAGGTTACCCTGGTGGAGCATATCCGGGCGGTGGTTATCCGACAGCAGGTTACCCTGGTGGAGCATATCCGGGCGGTGGTTATCCGGGAGGATACCCTGGTGGAGCATATCCGGGCGGTGGTTATCCGGGAGGATACCCTGGTGGAGCATATCCAGGCGGTGGTTATCCGGGAGGATACCCTGGTGGAAACATGTATCCAGGTGGTGTAAACCCATACCAACAACAGCAACAACAACAGGCTCTAAATCAACAGCAATATGCAGCTGTGGCTTCAAGAGAGCAGGCTAACCAATATGCAGGCCAAGCAGCTCAAAATGGGCTTTACAGAAACTTTACTTCAGCTTCGAATGATTTAAATAGAAGCTATTATGGTGGAGGATCAGCTGGATACTATCCAAGTAATATGGGTGGGCAATTTAGCTACGGTTATCCCCCTTACTAGTAGGATTTAAGCTGATAGATCTTTGTTGTGAATTAGTGTCTTAATATCTTGTTTGAAAATCACTTTGATTTTGTCAGCGTCGAGCATATCTTCGACGAAACCAGTACCAAAATTTGGATGCTCGATTAATTCACCGCGCTCAAATTTGGTTTTCATTGAGTATTTTTTTGGTGATTGATTTTTGTGCTCTTTCATTAAGCTCTCCCAGATCTCAGCGAGAGGTTTGGTCGCGCGCGATTTCTTAGTAGTTTGACTTCGGCTTGTGTCGTGGCTTCTTTTTGGATCTTTGAAGCTATGAAGAGCTTTACAGGTGTTACATTTAACTTTTGCAACTTGACCATTCTCTTTTAAAGCGACAATAATATGGGACAAGTTTAAGCGACATTTGCTGCAAAAGGATACAACTTCTTTTCCCACTTGTAATTCAGACATATTAAAAACCTTTCTAGTAAAAATGAAAAGATGGCCATGAAAGACACTCATGAAAATATAAACGAAGCGTCGTCAAATGTAAAGGTAAATCTCTCTGTGATTAATCTAGCGCAAAATTTGCCAACTAAAAGTGGATGTTATCTTTTTAAGAATAAGAAAGATGAAGTTATTTATGTAGGTAAGGCGAAAAATCTAAAGAGTCGCGTTACATCTTACTTTAATAAGAATCAAGCGAGTATTAAAACCGATGTACTGGTACGGCATATTGAAAATTTAGATTTTTTCATCACTGAAAATGAGAGTGAAGCATTAGTATTAGAAAATAATCTGATTAAAAAATATTCGCCTAAATATAACATTCAATTAAAAGATGATAAGAGTTACCCTTATGTGATTGTGAATTTAGATCATCCTTATCCTAAGCTTGAATATGTAAGAAGACCCAAGCGTGACAATCAACCGAGTCGACTTATTTTTGGTCCTTATGTTAGTGGCAGTAATATTTATGAAGTTTTGAGTATTTTAAATAAAGCTTTCAAGTTACGAGTTTGCACTGATCAACAGCTTAAGAGTCGTAAAGAGCCTTGTCTGCTTTATCAGTTAAAACAGTGTACTGCTCCCTGTATGAAAGATTATATTTCGGAAGAGGAGTATAAAAAAATTCTTACGAATGTAATTAAGTTTTTAGAGGGCGACTATGAAGTTGGATTAAATTATCTAACTGGATTAATGGAGAGTTGGGCGGAAAAAGAGGAGTTCGAACATGCCGCTATTCTTCGTGATTATATAAAAGTTTTAAACGATTTTTCTAAGCTCTATCAGCAGAAAAATGTGGATCTCTATGGCACAGAAAATAGTGATATTATTGCCTATTTCATTGGAGAAGAGGAGATAGACATTTCGATTTATCTGATTCGAAAAGGAGTTCTACTGGGGCAAAAAACTTTTTATTTTTTAAAAGAGGACTCCTTTGCTTCTATGGAGGAGATGATCAATAATTTAATTATTCAGTACTATTTGAACAATGAAGATATTTTACCAGATAATTTAGTTTTCTATTTAAATGATGAGTATGTTGATGATTTTAAAAATCTAGTTCCCAAAGTTTTTGCTAAAGAGATCAATTTTATCAATGCCAAAAATAGAATGGAGTCCAAATATCAGTCACTCTATCAGTTAACTTTACAGCACGCGATGGAGCTGCAGCGAATGCGTGTGGCCCAAGAGAATAGTGTATTTGTGGGGCTTAATCGGTTGAAAGAGCTGTTGAAACTCAAAGAGCGTCCTAAAGTGATTGAGTGTTATGACATTGCTATTTGGCAGGGAAAATCACCTTGCGCTAGCAAAGTTGTCTCAGTGGATGGAAAGCTCGATAAAAAAAATTATCGCTACTATCATTTAGCTGAGAGAGTTGAGGGTAATAATGATTTTGCTATGATGAAAGAGGTGATTGAGCGACGATTACAAGATAAAAAATCACCCTATCCTGATTTGATTTTAGTTGATGGTGGTATGGTTCAAGTCAATGCGGCAGTTGCTGTTTTAAAAGAGATGAATATTCAGATTGCTGTAGCTGGAATTGCGAAGGCTCGTGGAAAAAGTGATAAGGAAGAGCGGCTCATGATTCCCGGGAGAGTTAATCCCTATTTCTTAAAAAAGTGTCCACCGCTATTTAGAACGATTACCAGGTTAAGGGATGAAGCTCATCGCTTTTCGCGTAAGCTTCATCATAAAACCGAAAAGAAACGAATTTTTAATTTATAATGTGCAGTAATTTACGATTATGTTTACCGCAGTCTAGACAACGAGCTACCTCTTGTACGATAAAATTTTTGTAATCGGGGAGGTGGCTAAAGACAAGTTTGGCACCGCATTCGCTACACTCGTCAATGATTTTTTGAACGTTTTTCGCATCACCATAATACTCTAGATAGTTCTCAATTTTAAAATCAGCTTCCATTTTTACTCCTGGCAGGCTAAGGATTAATTTACATATATTTTTTTCGGATAGGATGGTTAAAGATTTACATTTTTTTGAGATAGGAATTAAATTTCACTTAAAGTGAATTTATTGAGTGGATTGGAATGCAAGAGAACTGGCCCAATATATTTTCAAAGTTACGTAAGCGAGTAGAGAGTGACCTCTTTTCCTCTCGTGTTTTTACCTCTGATTTAACCAGTTTTGTGAACTGGTCGCCTGGGATAGCAGAAGTAGCGGATGTTGTAAAAGCGACAGAGGTTGAGCTTTCGACGCCTGAAATGATGACACGTGAAATGCCAGTAGAAGTGATTTTTCTAAGCGATTATATTAGAGAAAAGAATAACGCTGAAACAGAAATATTAATCAAAAAAATTGCTGAAGCAATGAAGCTTAACCAAAGTGATTACAAATACATCTATTTTATTGAGGAAAAACTTGATAAAAAAATAGATATAACTCCCATGATGGATCAAAATTATGCGCGTCTAAAAGAACAAATGGTGAGTTTAAAACCTAAAGTGGTTGTGACATTAGGTTCAACTGTTACTAACTATCTTCTGAAAGAGAATTTACGTTTAGTGAGTGTCCATGGAAAATTTTTGGATTTAAGTTTAGATGATTTTAAAACTAAAATGGTTCCGATTTTTCATCCAGAATATCTTATGGTCAATCCTGCAATGAAAAAGACCGTCTGGGAAGATCTCCAAAAGATTATGAAGTTCTTAGGTAAATCTTAGCATAAATTTAAATCTTGTTTAAAATTAAGTAGCTGGTAGAATCATAAAAGTGAATTTCAAGGAGTGGAATTCTCATGACAAAACCAGTATGGTATAGCTATATATTTTTAATTGTTTGTAATTTTATTACAGCGTCGGCTTGGTCAAGTATTCCCTATTTAAATGTGAAAATTGCTAGTGATTTAGGTCGAGTCCAAATTACGGGGCTTGATCTGAAATCTGAAAGTGGTAATAAAACGGAAAGTGGTTTAATGCAAGTTGCTTATAATTGTGGATCTAAAAATAATCACAATTTGCTAGCGAGTATCTCTTCACCTTCAGGCTTTTTAAATTGGGATGATCAGAAATATCGAGGCGAATTTAAAATCTATCAAAAAAATAATAAGTGTGAGTTAGTTAATTATGTCTCGCTCGAAGGGTATATTAATTCACTACTGGCTAAAGAAATGAATAAGAATTGGCCAATTGAAGCACTTAAAGCTCAAGCTATTGCGGCGAGAACATATGCACTCTTTTTAAAAAATAAAAATAAGAATAAGTTTTACGATTTAGTGAGTTCTGAATTTTATCAGGTCAGTGGAAGCTTTGATGATGAAAATGTCACAACTGCTAAAGCCACTAAATTGACGTTTGGTGAAGTTCTATTAAATCAAAATGATAAAACTCTAGTACCGATTTTTTTTCACTCTAAATGTGGTGGATTTACTTGGATGCCGGAGTATATTTGGGGTAACAAAGTTAAAGGTTATAAATCGGTGAGCTGTCCTTACTGCCATGAACATGGAACTAAAGAGTGGGAGTTTAAAGTTAATAATCGTGATTTTAAAAAAGTTATTACTGAAATGGTGAAACCGGATGTGCTTTCTATTGTTCCTGATAAAATTAATTCACCTGTAGTCAGGTATTACGATGGTGGAGATCAAAAACAGATTAAAAAATCAATGTTGAGAAAAATGCTTGGGATTAGAGATGTTATGTCAAATAAATTTGTGATTAAAAAGCAGGCTAATCAGCTCACGATTGAGGGTGTCGGACGAGGTCATGGTGTAGGATTGTGTCAATTTGGCGCTTATGAGATGGCTAAGCAGGGTAAGAGCTATAAAGAAATCTTAAAACATTACTTTCCTAATTTTGAAATTAAAAAAATTTATTAATTTCAAAAATTATGTATTCTAATTATTATGAATAGATTTATTCAAATTATTAGCTGTATTATTTTAATTGGTTTTGTTCAAAACAACATTTTAGCTAATTCTATTCTAATTGATCCTGGTCATGGTGGTGATGATTTTGGTGCCACTACTATCATTAATAAAAAACATATTTATGAAAAAGATTTAGCACTTAGTATTTCATTGAAGCTTTTTGAAAAACTTAAAAAGAAAAAATATGACGTGTATTTAACTAGAAGTATTGATAGAAATATTGGATTAGATGAGCGAGCGTTACTCGCTAATAAGCTTAATACTGATCTTTATATTTCTATTCATATAAATTCAAATAAAGATATTCATTCGCAAGGAATTGAAACTTATTATTTAGATAATCATAATGATAGCGCTGTGGAAAAAGTTGAAAAAGTTGAAAATATAAATTGGATAGGTAAAGAACCCAAGGAACAAGTTGTAAATCAAATTTTAACTGATTTAGTGATTCAACAAACTGTTACGAGCTCTAAAAAATTGGCAACATTTATTCATAGTAAGCTTAAAGTTGTAGGAGAACGATTTGATATGCCAAATCGTGGAATTAAAGCAGGATTATTTTATGTTTTAGCTTTAGCTAAACGACCTTCAATTTTGGTAGAAGCTGGTTTTATCTCTAGCGAAAAAGAGGTTAAAAAATTAATGAATGAACAATTTCAAGAAGATTATGCCGCTGCTCTTTTTGAAGGCATTGAATCCTATTTCAAAGACAAATCAAAAACTAGAAACTAGTACTATTACAGATTTTAATTCCTAGAATATCAGGTGGAGCAAAAGTTGTTGAGAATTGAGTCTCCATTAAGTTTGAACCATTAGCTTGTGGTAAACTTCCTGCCACCATTACAACTTTAGCACTTGATACTTCATTGAGTGGGCAAGAACCTTTATGGAGGACAATTTGTGTATCAAACATTTGAGGAATAGGTCTTCCTGGAACGATGATTGGGTCATATCTACACATTGAGAATGTAATGTTATAAGCTACCTGGGCACCATTAGTTACTTTTTTTACAATCATGATATCGCCAAAATAACTTAATCCAACATAAGCGTCACTTACAATACCTGGAGATGAGCCTGTACCAAATGGTCCCATAATTCCAGAATGATACGAGTTAACAGTACTAAACTCATAGGTGTATCTTTCAGCAACTGTTTTACAAGGAACCTGTGCATAGAGTTTAGCCACTTCAGCATCTACTACTGCATTCCCACTGACTGGATTTGATACTCCAGGTATTGGTCCTGATGGCAGGCTTATGGGAATTTGTGATTGTAAATTATTGGCAGTTTTGTTGGTTTTAGTACATCCAAAAATTAGTGATGTAATTAACAAAACGAATAAGCTTACTTTGCATTTTTTTAGTAATACTTTCATGCGAAATCTCCTACTTCATATTTCGTTTCGGTATAAAATGAAATTAATTAAGTAATTTTAAAATAGGTTGAATTATTTCTAATAATTCATTAATATTTATTTAATTATCAATTCTGTTTGTTGAAAAAGGATTCCCGGATGAAATTAGTTAAGTACTTACCATTTATGGTTGCTCTATTTTTTATTGTCTCTTGTACGTCTGAGCAACAAGTAAAAGATCAAGTTATTAAGGTATTAAAAGATAACCCAGAGGTTTTAGCTCAAGCAATTGAAGCACATCCAGTTGAGTTTATGGAAGCTGTTCAAAATGCAGCTAAGAAAGCTCAAGGTGATATGGCGAAGAAAAAAGAGATGGATGAAAAAAGAATTAGAAGCTATGTATGATAATCCACTTGTTGCGGAAGTTAGATCTGATGAAAGCATTAGAGGAACCAAAGGTGCTCCTATTGTTTTAGTTGAATACTCAGATTTTGAATGTCCATTCTGTGGCAGAGGTTATAATACTGTGATGGAACTTCTTAAAAAATATGATGGTAAAATTCAGTTCATGTATAAACATTTACCTTTAAGTTTTCACCAACAAGCCAAAATCAGTGCCCAATATTACGAAGCTGTAAGATTACAAAATCCAGAAATGGCTTGGAAATTTCATGATGAATTATATAAAGATCAAGGCAAGTTACGAAACGGAGAGGCTTATTTAAAATCTATAGTTAAAGGATTGAAAGGAATCGACTTTAAAAAAGTAGAAAAAGATATCAATTCAAAAGCTGTACTTGATAGAATTGAAGCTGATGAAAAAGAAGCCGCTAAATTTGGATTTCAAGGTACGCCAGGATTTCTACTCAATGGCGTGGCAGTTAGAGGAGCCTATCCTGTTGAGTATTTTGACGGAATTGTAGAAGAATTAAAGAATAGAGGAAAAATAAAATTATAATTATATGAGTATAAAAAACTCTTTTTATAACATGGATTCAACTGGACACTATCTTGCTCCAAAAATTTTAGAGCATGATAGTGTCCAGCTTGAATTTAAAACGTTAAGTGAATTAATTAGTAAGTTTAATTTAAAAAATGAAAAGAAAAACGAAATTACCGAAGTAAGAAATCTTTCATTGATAACGCTTTATGATGTCTACTGTGAAGAGTTGAAAGCGGTTATACAAATAAATGACTTTAAAGAATTGATTGAGAAAATTTTGAAATTAGAAGATGAACTCAATTTAATCAATAGTGTATTAGTCAATTCCAAAAAAGAAGACATACCAAATATTAACAATATTTATCAGTTAATCACACCACTGGTTTTAAGAACATTACTCTCATTTAACTTTGGTCATATTTCTGATATGAAACAGATTGAAAAGAGATGGATGGAATCTTTAAGAGTTGCTATTGAAGAAGAGTTTTTTAAGTATAAAGAAAAGATACTTGATCTTCAGTCACATAAACCTTTAAAACAATAAATCATACTGATTTAATCCGTCATCATTTTGACACTATCAAAGGTTAAACAGGGAACTTTTTACCCAAATTTTTTTAAATGTAGCAAAAATTGCCCTTTTTAATGGTCTCTAGTTGATTAGATTCCAGTCCACCGTTATAATTTTGACATGGGGGCAATTCAAAAAAGGGAAGTTTTGTTATGGCCGAAAATAAAGAAGAAGCAGCAGCAGCAGAAGTAACGGCAGAAGCTGCACCAATAGATGATGGTGGTGGAAGTGCTACTTCTGAAAAAAAACCTCTTGTCACCATACTTCTGATATTAAATACACTTATCATTTTGGGAATTGGATTTATGCAATTTCAAGCACACAAAAAAATTGCTAGCCAACCTAGCATTGAAGATGTTGTGAAAGCTGAAATGGAACATGCTAAAGTCGGTGATATTAAAAAAGATGAAAATGAAGTTAAAGAAAAGAATGATGGTACAAATATTCAAATGGATCCATTTACTGCCAATCTTGCTCAATCTGATGGACCTAGACGGTTCATTAGAATGAATATCGTTTTAAAGTTCAATAAAGAGGCACAGCCGGCTGAAATTGAAGCTCGTAAACCTCAAATGAGGGATACGATTATTAATATTTTAAACACCAAAAAAGCCGACGACCTTTTAAAAAAAGAGGGTAAGTACTATTTAAAAGAAGAGATCAAAGGAGCAATAAATTCATACATGATAGATGGTCAAGTTATTGATATGTATTATGTAAGTTTTCAAATTCAGTAAGTAAAAGTATCTCGAGATTTTTCAGGATGAAAAATCTTTAGGGCAAGCAGCGGAGGAAGAATGGCTCAAATCTTAAGTCAGGACGAAGTTGATGCATTATTGAGCGCTGTTAACGATACCGGCGATACTAAAGCCGCCAAAGGTGGTGGTGGAGGAGGCGGTGGCGGTAAAGGTGGCGGTAAAAAAGCAGCCAAAGAAGCGGCGGCTGATCCTGATACCAATTTTTTTGATACATCTGGTGACGAAAATATTCAATCATATGATTTAACCAATCAAGATCGGGTTATTCGTGGACGAATGCCTATTCTTGAAATTATTTATGAACGTTATATTCGTTCATTTCGAGTTTCGCTATCAAACTCTCTTAGAAAAATTTCATCGATTTCGATGATTTCAACTGACTTACTTAAGTTTGGTGAATTTGTTAATACACTGCCAATTCCATCATGTATGTGTATTATGCGATTTAATGAATTAAGAGGGCCGGCACTAATTGTTTTTGAATCAAAATTAGCATACGCCATTATTGACTCTTATTTTGGTGGTACTGATCGACCATTTACAAAAATTGAAGGAAAGGAATTTACATCAATTGAACTTTCCTTTATGAAAAGAGTTATGGATATGGCGATTGCGGACCTTGAGGAGGCGTGGGCGCCTGTACATAGAATTGATGCTCAATATGTGAGAACAGAAATCAACCCGCAATTCGTTGGTGTGGTACCACCATCTGACGTAATTATTGCAACGACTTTTGAAGTTGAGTTCGAATCTGCTTCTGGAACAATTATGGTGGTAATTCCTTATTCTACCATTGAACCAATTAAACAAAAGTTAAGTTCAAGTTTTCAAACAGACAACGATATCGCAGATACTTTATGGACTCAATCAATGAATCAACATGTAAAAGATGTTGCAGCTGATATCATTGTTAAATTAGGTGAAACAACAATTACCATTGGTGATTTAGTTAACCTGGAAATTGGAGATATTCTTCCATTAAATCAAGAGGCTTCAGGTGATATTCCGGTTGCAATTGAAGGTGTTGAGAAATATCGAGGATTAATGGGAGTTCATAAAGGTAACAAGGCAGTACAAATAACTAGATTATTAAAAAGAAAATAACGGAGAAGAGAGTTTATGGCAAATGTAGATGAAAACAAAAAGTTAAATTTAGTTTCAGAAGTTGACACAGCTCAAATTGATGAATTAGCTGATGATGTACGAGCAGGAGATGATGCTCTCAATAAGCTTAAAATTCAAAATTTAGATTTTATTTTAGATATTCCATTAAAAGTAAGTGCTGAGCTAGGCAGAACTCAATTACTTATTAAAGATCTTTTACAGTTAGGTCAAGGTTCAGTTTTAGAGCTAGATAAATTAGCCGGTGAGCCTTTAGAGGTTTTAGTAAACGGTAAACTCATTGCTAAAGGTGAGGTAGTGGTAGTAAACGAAAAATTTGGTATTCGATTAACTGATATTATTAGCCCAATTGATAGAATTGAAACATTAAAATAGTTATAAAAAGGGAATTTAAGTTTATGCAAAAAATATTCTATACCATAACTTTATTGTTTTTAATATCAGCTAACTTACTAGCAAACGATAAAGTAAAAATTAATGATATTATCTGGAGTAAAGATAATGAGAAAATCAATCTTCAGATTAAATATTCAGGAAAAGGTCAGGTTGTTCCTGAACTAAAAATTGATAGTAGTTATCTTCAGGTTAGTTTAAAAAATAGTAGTATATGGCCTAAAGTTGAAAAGAAAGTAAGTATTAAAGAAAATAAATTTGATACTACAATAATGGCATATCAATTTGATGATACAGTTGTGAGAGTAAGAACACTACTACCTTATTCTCTGTTAGGTCGTGAAAAAGAGGTAATGATTGATGATAAAAACTCAACTGTTTCAATCGATTTTCCAATAGACAACGTTTACGCAGGTATTATTCCAGCTAGTAAGAGTAACCAAACAGAAGTTGCTGATAAGACAGTTAGAGTCGAACCTGTAGAAAAAACAAGTTAGATGAAGCCTATTTAGAAAAACTTTTAGCTGAAAGTAATGAAAAAAATAAAGTTAACAAAGAGATCACCGGAGTAATTAAACGTGAGGATAAGGTTAAATCAATATCTTCTTCAGTAAAAAAGGTAGAGGAGTTTTCAATTTACAATTATGTAATAAAGTTCGTTGTCTTTTTAGCTATTGTTTTAGCTTTATTCTATGGACTGGTTACATTATTTAAAAAAGGTGTTGTTTCCCGTGGAAAACTAGGATTTTTAAATAGTTCAAAGTTAGTCGAGGTTTTGAGTACAACTTATATAGCCCCTAAAAAAAGTATGATTTTGGTTAAAGCCTATAATCAGGTTTTTTTAGTGGGATCAACTGACAATTCTTTAAACTTAATTGCAGAAGTAAAAGATGTTCCTGGATTAATTAAAGAAGGAGAAAAGACAATTACCGGCAATAATTTTGATACAACTGTTGATGATGTAGATAGTTTAAATGATCTTGAATCAAAAGTTAAATTAAAACAAGACAATGAAATATTTGAATCAGCTTCAGATAAAAAAGAGAGATTTTCAGATCAAATTAAAAGAAAAGTAAAAGGGTTGCGCCCTTTACAATAACAAATTGGAAATTTGAATGATGAAATTTATAAAGACCATTTTTTCGCTGTTACTACTTACTTCTGGTAATCTCTTTGCTCAAGCAGTTCAAAATTTGGGCACAAATAATACCTTAAATTTACCTGGAGTATCAGTTAATATTGGATCAAATGGAAATTTAGTTAATACTGTGGAATTAATAACTATTTTTACAGTTTTAACTTTGGCACCCGCTTTTATTATTCTCTGTACTAGTTTTACGAGAATTATTATTGTTTTATCTTTTACAAGACAGGCAATCGGTACTCAAAACTTACCTCCCAATCAATTATTAATTGGATTTGCACTTTTCTTGTCGATTTTTGTAATGGCTCCAACTGGTAAAGTTATTTACCAAGATGCAATCACTCCATATTTAGCTAAGAAAATTGATGCTATGGATGCTCTAATGTTAATGGAAAAACCACTGAGAACATTTATGACAAAATATATTAGAGCTAATGATTTAAGTCTTTTTTATGATGTTACTGGTGATCCTCGCCCTGATAAAATTGATGATGTTCCAATTCATTATCTGATTCCAGCATTTATTATTTCTGAGCTTAAAACATCCTTTCAAATAGGATTTTTGTTATATGTACCTTTTCTGGTTTTAGATATGGTTGTAGCAGCTGTTTTAATGGCAATGGGAATGATGATGTTACCACCTGTAGTAATATCATTTCCTTTTAAATTACTACTGTTTGTTATGGTTGATGGATGGCAATTAATAACCGGGTCTTTACTTAGATCTTTTGGTTAATAGGAGAAATGTATGGATAATGATTTTGTAGTGGATATCGCAAATAGAGCACTGAGTGTGGCAGCAATTGTCTCAGCTCCAATGTTAATTGGGGCACTAGTAATTGGTATTTTGGTTTCACTCTTCCAAGCTGTAACTCAAATTAATGAGCAGACATTAACATTTATTCCAAAGATGTTAGTGATTGGTGCAGCTATGGCAATTGCAGGACCTTGGATGTTGGATTCATTAACTCATTTTACCAGTGATATAATATTAAGTATTCCAAACGTTGTAGCGGGCAGATGATTTCAATTAATGTAACTGATATTTATGCTCTTTTTGCTTTTTGGCTAGGTTTCTCTAGATGGGCAGGATTATTAATGCAGTTACCATTGTTTGATATTACTAATTTTCCTAATACACTGAAGCTTTTAATTATACTGATGATTAATTTTATATTTTTTCCTTTTACCAAAGAAATATTGACAAAGGAATTAACGGCTTATGGTGTAGATAGCGTTATTCTGTTAACGGTTTATCATTTATTAGTTGGAATTTTATTAGGTTATTTAGTTAAATCAGTTTTGACTATTTTTACTTCAGCTGGCGGTTTAATTTCTCAGCAAATTGGGTTTTCGGCAGGAAGTTATTATGATCCAACTTTTGGTGAACGAGTAGGTGCTATCGAAAAATTAATTCATTGGACAATTTTAATCATTATTCTAAATTCTGGAGCATTAGTACCTATGCTTAAAGGTGCAATGATATCATTTGATACTATAAATATTTTCAATTTACAAAAATTAGATATGAGTAGTCAGTACTTTATGGATTTTTTTAAATCGTTATTTGTATCTTCAGTATTATTAAGTATGCCAATTATTTTTTCAAATCTTCTGTTACAAGCAGTACTAGGGATTGTTTCAAGAGTTATACCACAAATGAATATTTTAATGGTTGGTTTCATTTTGAATTTATTTATGGGATTTTTTGTATTTTTTACAACCTCCAATGAGTTCTTTCAAATATGTTTTAAAATGTATACGGATTATATTGGAGATTGGTTTTTATTTATAAAATCATGATTACAAGGATGGAATCATAGATGGCAAGAGAACAAGAAGACGGCCAAGAAAAAACGGAAGAGCCTTCCCAGTATCGGATTGATGAATTCCGAAGTAAGGGGCAGGTTGCTCAATCTAAAGAAGTATCAAGTATATTAATATTACTTGCAACTTTTATGGGATTAATTTTCTCTATTACCTATATATATGAAACGTTAAGTGAGTATGTTCATTGGATTTTAAGTATAAATCATGAACAAGCATTTTTACCAGCAGTTGGCCATACAATTGTAGTGAATACACTTAGTACACTAGCAAAATGTGCTGCTCCTGTAACTTTGATTGCCTTAGTTGTAGGGATTGTTTCCAATGTAATGCAAATCGGTTTTTTATTTGCTCCTGAAGCAATCGAATGGAAATTAGATAAGTTAAATCCAATTGCAGGAATCCAACGATTATTCTCAATGAAATCCATAATAGATACTGTTAAAGGTATTGCTAAGTTTGTTATTGTTGGTTTTATTACTTTTACAATTTTTAAAACCACACTTCCTAATTTGGGTGGATTTTTTAACACTGAAATTAATAATTCAATTTTTCATGCTAAAGATATGTTCATTCATTTAATCGGCTATATTTTATTAGGATTGGGAGTAGTTGCAATTCTCGATTACGCCTGGGAAAAATATAACTATAATCAAGAGTTAAGACAAACTAAAAAAGAATTAAAAGAAGAGATGAAAGAACGAGAAGGTAATCCTCAAATTAAACAAAAAATTAGAAGTTTACAGAGAGAGTTTGCTCAGAAGAAAATGATGAAAGAGGTTAAGAAGGCTGATGTTATTATAACTAATCCAACACATTTCAGTGTTGCAATTAAATATGATGTAAAAACAATGGTCGCGCCTAAGGTAGTAGCAAAAGGCCAAGATTTAATAGCACTTAGAATACGAGAGTTGGCAAAACAAAATAATATTCCCATGGTGGAAAATGTACCGCTAGCTCGAACACTTTATTCAACCATTAAAGTGGGTGAATCAATTCCCAGAACTCTTTATAAAGCGGTGGCAGAAGTATTAGCGTTTGTTTATAAATTAAATAAAAAGAAAAAAGCATTAGAGACTAATGGATAGGAATTAAAATATGGAAAATGGTGTACAAGGTAAATTAAGAGAGTTGCTAAAAAATTCAGATTTAGCAATTGCACTAGGGCTGCTTTTTGTCCTAGGAGTTATGATTATTCCTATCCCGCCATTATTACTCGATTTTTTTATAGCAATAATTTTAGCTTCATCAATTCTAATCTTATTAGTGTCAGTTTATACTAAAAGGCCATTAGAGTTTTCTACCTTTCCTTCTATTCTACTTGTTTCTACACTTTTTCGATTATCAATGAACGTGGCTACAACTAGAAATATTCTTCTACATGGTGGAGATAAAGGAATGGGTGCTGCCGGAAACATTATTCATGCTTTCGGTACCTTTGTGGTGGGAGGGAATTTTGCTGTCGGATTAATTATCTTTATTATCTTAGTTATTATTAACTTTATCGTTATTACCAAAGGTGCTGGTAGGGTAGCGGAAGTTGCTGCAAGATTTACGTTAGATGCGATGCCAGGGAAACAGATGGCGATTGATGCTGACTTAAACGCAGGATTAATTAATGATAAAGAGGCAAAACGACGACGTCAGGAAGTTGCAACTGAAGCTGACTTCTACGGATCTATGGACGGTGCCAGTAAGTTCGTACGAGGGGACGCAATTGCCGGAATTTTAATTACTGTAATTAATATTGTGGGTGGAATTATTATCGGAATGGTTCAACACAATATGGGGTTTAAAGAAGCGAGTGAGCTTTATACACTACTAACTGTTGGGGATGGACTGGTTGCTCAGTTGCCTGCACTAATTGTATCAACAGCCGCCGGTATTATTATTACCAGAAATACAGATGAACTCTCTTTAGGTGGACAAATTGGTAAACAGTTTAAGGTTCATCCTAAAGCGCTTTATTTAGCTTCAGGAGTTATTGGTTTTTTTGGAATAATTCCGGGGTTGCCTACTTTTCCATTTTTTGCTGTTAGTGCATTAATGGGGTATATGGGATATAAAATTGAAAAAACTAAAAAAGATGATGATGAAAAGGAGAAGCGTTCAACGCTCGAGCAAAAAAAATCTGGTCCAGAAAAGCTAGAAGAGTTATTAAACTTAGAATTAGTTGAACTAGAAGTTGGTTATGGATTAGTCAACATAGTAGATGCTGAACAAAATGGTGATCTTCTTGAAAGAATCAGTCATATTCGAAAACAGTTTGTTATTGATTGGGGGATGATTATTCCTTCAGTTAGAATCAAAGATAATCTTGAATTAAAACCTGGTGAATACCATGTGAAAATTAAAGGTGTAGTAGTTGCTAAAGGTGAATTACGACCAGATCACTTACTTGCAATGGATCCAGGAACTGTAATTGAAAAAGTTGATGGAATTCAAACTACTGAACCTGTTTTTGGGTTACCAGCTGTTTGGATTAGTGAACACACAAAAGAAGAGGCTCAGTATAATGGCTATACTGTCGTTGATTTATCAACAGTAATTGCAACTCACATTACTGAAATATTAAAATCGAACCTACATGAACTTTTCGGAAGACAAGAGCTGGTAAGATTATTAGATAATTTAAAAGAGACTTATCCGAAAATAGTTAATGATTTGATTCCAGATATTTTAGCGTTAGGATTAGTATTAAAAGTAATTCAGAATTTACTTAAAGAAGGTGTATCTATCCGTGACCTTAGAACGATTCTTGAAACTCTAGCTGAATATGCTCCAACAACTAAACAGCCTGAACAGCTGACTGAATTTGTACGACAATCTCTATATAGAATAATTACCGACAGAATTAAAAGTGATAAGGGTGACATCCCAGTATTTACGCTTGATAGATCAGTAGAGGATTCCATTGCTCAAAATCTTCTTCAAACTGATAAAGGCCCACAAATATCCATTGATCCTAAAGTAACTCAGAAAATTCTAGCCAGCTTAAATGAGAAAATTGAAGAAGCTACTGGAATGGGAGAAAAAATGGTAGTACTTTGCTCGCCTTCTATTAGACAATATTTTAAAAAGATGACAGAAAAATTTATACCAAATTTAATCGTTGTTAGTCATAATGAATTAACCCCTGATGCAAATATTAGATCATTAGGAACAGTGAGGTTGTAGTATGTTTGTAAAAAAATTTGAGGCTGATACTTTAGATGAGGCACTAAAATCAATTAAAAGAGAGCTAGGACCAGATGCAGTTATTTTAAAGACTGTTACTAAAAAGGGGCTTAAAGGGGCATTTCAAAAAAAGAAAATTGAGGTTACTGCTGCCATCTCAGAAAGAACATATGAAAAAAATCAAAAGTAGATGTGGTTTTAAATGAAGAACAAAAAGAGCAATTTTATGAAGATTCAGCTTCACATATCTCGCACATGATTGAAAACTTTAATACGCCTCAAAAACAAAAAAGTGGTTATGGAAATGTGGGTTTAAATAAATCAGTAAAAAAAATTAACAATGATCAAAAATCATCATTGGATGAGTTTTTAAAGAACAATTCCAAAACAGCTAAAACTCAAGAAATTACTGAAGTGGATTTTGAAGAAGCAAGTGAGAAAAACCTAGCACCAAAAACAGTGACACCAGTGATAGACGAAACACTTAAAGATGAATTAAATTTCCAATTGCAAAAAATTGAGCAATTAGAAAAAAAATTATCAACGCTAACTAAAAGTGTAACTAGACTAGAAGAGAGAACGCCGAGTGGTTTACAGCAATTAAGAAATACGCTTAAAAGTTTAGATATTGCTGAAACCCATATTCAAAATTTAATTAAGAAAGCATCGTTTGAGTTTAATTCCAAAGATTTGGAAAATAGCGATATGATGTATGAGTTTGCTCTGCGGGAAATGACTAACTCATTAACTGTAGCTATGCCTCTTTTTTCAAGATTAAATGGTGAAACTGAGCCATGTATAACAGTTTTAGTTTCGGAAGTAGCTTCAGGTCAATCTAGCGCTGCTGTAAAACTTGCCTCTTTAAAGAAGGGTTCATCTATCATAAGAATTGGTAATAATTTAAATACTAAACAATTGTCCGAAGAATTTTTTAATATTGAAATTGTTAATGTTAAAAATATCGCTGAAGCTTTAAGTGAAATTAGAAAAAGAACCGAACAAAAAAAATCGATTTTTGTCGACTATAAGAATGTAGATTCCACAATTGATGAAACAAAAAATTTCATTGATAGTTTAAAAAGAACTTTTTTAAATGTTGAAGTTCTTACCTGTATTTCCGTAGTCCATTCTGAAATATATAATAAAAAGATATTAAATAAGTTTAAAATGTGTGCTGATGGCCTCATCTTATCACATATGGATTTATGTATGAATTTTGGATCAATTTTTAATTTAAATGCAAGCTGTCCTGAAATGCCGATGGTGTTTTTTGGAACAGGTACAGTAGTGCCAGATGATATTGAAGCAGCAACTGCCGAAAGGATTTTAGCAGGAATGTTTCAGTTAGATTAATAGATACGAAGAGTTAAAAAATTACTGAAGGAGACAGGATGTCTTTGGATCGTCAAAGGATTTGGTTACAATCGTTTAAAACTAATGAGAAAAAAATTGCTAAAATTATAGCTATAACTGGAGGAAAGGGTGGAGTCGGTAAGACCACTCATGCGATTAAATTCTCAACCATCCTAGCTGAAATGGGTTATAAAGTATTACTCATTGATTGTGACTATAATCTTTCGAATACCGCTATAAAATTAGGTGTCTCATTTCAAAATAATTTTTATAATTATGTTATTGGTGAAAAACTGTTTGATGAGTGTCTTTATAAAAACGGTAACTTTCATCTTATGCCAAGTTCTAATGGTAACCTTGAACTTTTTAATGGTGATTATAAGTTCAATGATGTGATATTTAAAATAGTTGCCGAATATGAAAATCAATATGATTATATTTTTCTAGATTGTCCGGCAGGAATGAATAAAGACTTCTGTGAACTTAAGAGTAAATGTGATCAACGAATCTTTATTGTAACTCCAGATAAATCCTCAATTACAGATACTTATTCATTAATTAAGATTTTAAAACGCAAGTATGGTATTAATGAAAATCATCTAGTTCTGAATAAAGTAAATTCAGTTACTAAATATAAAAAAATAGTAAATTCAATAAGTGAGACTGCTGAAAAATTCTTAGGAGTAAAAACTAATATCTTAGGCATGATAGAAATTGGAGAAATTGAATCAGATGTTTTTGATACTAATCTATTAAAAACGGAAAAAAATTCCTTGCATGAACAATTCATTAATTTAGTGCGACTGTACGCCGAGAAATTTGGGGATTCGAAAGGGCCGATTACACTTATGACGGCTAACACCAATCATTCTCAAAAACTTCATGAAGGAGCAATTAATGTCTACAATTACTAAAAAGCTCAAGAATTTAAAAGATTATCGTAGTACTGTCGATCCAAAAGTGAAAGATGAGATAATTGTTGAATATGCTCCACTAATTAAATATATTGCTCAAAAAATCGCCTCACGATTACCAGCCAATATTGAACTAGATGATTTAATCAGTTGTGGTGTAATTGGATTAATGGACGCTATTAAAAAGTTTGATCCTACACGTGATAATAAATTTAAAACCTATGCTGAATTTAGAATTCGAGGTGCAATTTTAGATGAATTAAGAGCACAAGATTGGGTTCCAAGATCAGTGCGTGAAAAAGCTAAAACAGTTGAAAGAGCTTTCCAAAACTGGAAAAAGATTTGGGACGTCCAGCTTCAGATGAAGAGATGAGTAAAGAATTAAATTTAACCCAAGATGAATATTATGATCTTTTAAATAAGCCGAATCTATTTCTTTACTGAATATAGAAGATGCAGCCACTTTTTCTAAAGGTGATAAAAAACTTATGATGGGTCTTTTAGAACATAGAAGAACATCAAATCCATTTTCAGCAGTTAATTTTAAAAAGTCACAAGATAGAATTCGTGAAGGAATTAAAACCTTACCTGAAAAACAGAGATTAGTCCTATCACTTTATTATTTCGAAGATTTAAATTTAAAAGAAATCGGACAAGTTTTAGATGTTACTGAGTCAAGAGTTTCACAATTACATACTCAAGCTATATTACGTCTTAGAAGTAAATTTAAAGATGATTTTGATTCACCAGATGATTTAGTAGCATAGGAGTACTGTTTGAGTAATCCAGAGTTGTATAAATCATTAGCAGTTCTAGAAGATTTAAGAGTGTTAAGTCCTGCTAGTAATGATAGATTGATAGACCAGCTAAATTTTTATTTAAATAATATTCAAAATCCAGCAATAGTTACACCATCTGAAAATGTATTTTCTAAAATTGTAGGTGTATTAGACAACCAAATTGAATTTATAGTAGAAAATTTTTGTAAAATTAGACCAGATATTAAAGAGGTATCGGTAACAAATAATATCGAAACTAACAATTTAAAAGGACGTGAATTACTTTTTGATAATATTGATCTTATGCTTAAAGCTTATGAAGTTTTAGGTATGTTTGGAAGTTTTATTTTAAAGATTGATGCAAAAGGTGTAAGCTTGACTGGATTAGTCAATTTGGAAAATATTAGTGAGGCTAAAAAAATTAATGTATATAAAATCACAAGATTGTTTTTAAAAAAGAAAATTTTATTTACCTATAAGTTACATAGCAAAAATGGTTTTGCTGTCGAACTATTCTTCGACTTCTTCTATACTTCAACCACTGGATGTTCACTATTTGATAACCAATTAAACAAGTATGAAATTAATTTTGAAAAATTTTATAAATTAAACAATCATGCATGTTTAGAGATAACCGACGAAATGCATTTAATCAGATATAAAGCTATTTCAGAAGCGGTTAAATTATCTAAAAGTCAAAAGATTATTGTCCATTTTCCCTTTCTATTTCGTCATATCTCCTTGATAATACCAAGTAGAGAAGAATTCGAAAGCGGTTCGCTTAGAAATAAACTAAGTGAACCAATGTGTTTTGATTTCTTTTCAATTTTTAATGACTAATTGGTAATTTCAAGGAAGAAATTATGTTAAAAAATTTAGCTTTACGTATTCACGTTTATTACATTTTAGTATTAACACTTATGCTAGCCATTTTTAGTTATGGTGGTTATTTTTATTTTGAAAATGGATTTTTAAATAATAATTATATATCTTCGCTATTTGAATCAAATTATATTTTTAAGGAATTAGTTAAAACAGGAACTATTGATTCCATTAAAACAAATATTGAAAAATTTAATATTAGATCAGCTCAAAGAGATTTTTTAACACTGGACTCAAATCTTTTACGAATTAGACAATTTAAAAAATTTAATTCAAAAGAGAATACACTGCTAGATCAGAACGAAAAAGCAGTTAAAGAACAGTTTAATAAGCTTACTGGTTATCCAGAGATGAGCGCTCTTTTAAATGTTTTAATGGCAAAAATGAACAGATTTAATGAAATTGTTACTAATAGAAAATGGGCCACACTAAGTAGAATTGCATCAAGGATTAAAATTAAACTCAATCAAGATAATTTCTCAAATGTAAATAAGCTGCGTGAGATTTCAGATTTTGTTATAAAAGATTTTAAACAGATGAAGCTTATAACTGAGAACTCTACACTGAAAAATGAAGACAAAGTATTTATTTTAAATCAATTAGAAAATATGAATACAGAAATTATAATGCTAGACAATTATGTCAATGATCTTAGAAAGCTAAATCAAGATTTCGATTATTTTTCTAAAGAGTTTAAGGAGTTTTTAAAAACAGCATCTCCCGCTATTTCATTAGAGAGAATAGATTTTGATAACAAAGTTAGATATGTCTATTATTTTGGATTAGCTATTTTTGTGATTTTTTTAAGTTTTATTTTTATTAGTTTATTATTGATTCCACTTTTTGGAAAAAGCATTAAAAAGAAAGTTGCAAATAGTGTATTGAATATTATCAATGAACAATTAATTCCAGTTACAGTTAAAAATGAATTTACTGATTTGAATGAAGTAAAAAATTTTCAGGATGAATTTGATAAATCAAGAAAATATGTACAGAAAAGGATGAATTTTGGACAAATTTTTCAAGAGTCATTACCCTTTGCTTCAATTTTATTAGACTCGAATTTAAAGGTAATTTGGAGTAACAATCACTTTTTTGAAATACTAAATCTTGAATTAGTTGATTCAGATAAAGAGAATTTAACTTGGGATTATCTAGCACGATTTACTAATTTGGGAGACAATGATCCTGTTTTAGACTGTTTTAAGAGTAATATGTCTGGTGTGTTTCAACTTAAAGTAAAACCAAGAGCTAAAGATAAAGCCGTTCCATACGAATTATATGCTTGTCCTACTTCAGTTAATGATCAAAAGCGTCTTATGCTCATTTTTTATCCATTAAGTTATCTTGAAGATACAATTGCCAATCAATCACTCTGTTTAATTAGACCAGTTGAAAAGTCATTAAAAATATTAAATCAAAATATTGTAGCTTCAGATGAATTTCTTGAAATGAAAACTGAGTTTGAAAATGCTGAAATAGGTAATCTCTACGAATTACTTAATAGTTTGGTCGATAAAGTAATAAGTGAAAGAAATGTTTTTGTAAATGAGTCTGACTCATTAGAAGCTAAGCTAAAAGATCAATATAAGATTATAAAAGATGTAGAAAAGTTTAATGACAGAAATATTGATCTTCAGCTTAAAATTGCAGCGGTACTAAATAATATAAAAGATAACATTGTTCAACTGATTGATAGTAATGAAGAACAAGTTAATTTAAAATTGAACTGGGCAGAAAAAAATATCGATTTCATGGAACAATTTAAACATTTAATGGTTAGTTTTGAAGATCAAAGTAAGCGCTTTGAAAATACACTTAATTCATTTAATGCACTAACTAAACATAGAAGTGGAATTAAAGAGATAAAATCTGAATTGGATTCTCAGCGTGAAAAAATTATTCAAACTTTAGACCAAACATTAATTCATCAAAAATCAGTTAATATTGATCCATTACTACTAGAACAGAGTTTTAATAAGATAAAATTTGCAGTTAAATCATTAGAAAAAACTATTACGACACTTGATAAAACCATGGTTCAGTTTGATGTCAGTATTTCAAAAATTGAAATGGAAATGCAAGGTAAATTACCACAAAATGAAGAGAGATTGCAGTTAGAACGTTATAAGATTACTCTTCAAAACTATGCTGAAATAAGTAAAAATTCCAATGAGTCAATTATAAGTATTTCACAAAATGCTCATTATCAAGAAGATAAAATTGTTGCTTATATTAAAGATCTATATGGTCAGATAAGAAAATGTATGGAACATTTAAAGAGTGTTCAAACTCTAGCATTTTCAGTTAATGATATTTTCTTTGATAAAAAGAAAATATCAATTCAATCAGATACTAATGTTATGAATTAATTTTATAGTTTTTTAGTGACATAAACTTGTACACCACTGGTTTCACCAAAACGAATCTCTGCATTCCAAAGAAGTGCATACTCTTCAGAAATATTTCCACCCATTTTAATTAGAACTCCATGACCATTTGGTGCAGTAAAGGTATTGGTACTTATGTTAAATCGATCAGTTAAATCTGAACTTACATAGGTATAAGCTACACCTAGTTTTAATCGGTCTTTATATTTACCTGTTATTAAGCTTAATAGATCAGCTCCAACTCCTGCACTTCCCATAATCGAACCTGATTTAACATCGACCATCGCTTCGGCCATTAATTCAATTATTTTTCCAGTAGCCACAGATAGATCATACTTAACCGCACCTTTCGCTAAAACTTTATCGCCAAACTTTTCAATACCAACTTGTGTTTTTAGAAAGTTTCTTAAGAATTCTTGCGAAACCTTCAATTCAATATAATTTAAAGATCTATCACGTGTAATTGGATTTAAATTATTATAATCATCAATAGAACCAACAGTAGCTATTATGTCACCTAATTTGGTATTAATTTGGACTCTACCACCATCAACAAAGCCAGCACCATCTAAGCCTACTAAATTGGCAATATCTCCTTCGGCTGTACTAAGGGCTCCAAGCTGTGCTCTGACATAATCACCAAATTTTTTCTCTAGATAGATTTGTCTTACATGGAGTTTAGGCATTAAATTAAAATCTCCAGTATTAGTATCCCATACTGTATCCTCTAAGCGAGCATAACTAGGTCCAGTTGCAATTAATGATACGATTTCAAAGTACCCATTAACACTCACTCTAATTCCAATACTTAAAGTATTTCTAATTGCACTTCTATTTGAGCCGTCCGCTAACGTTTCATTAACATAGCCTGTTTGAAATAGACCGTTTAAAGTAACATAATGGTTTAATTCTTGTAGTTCTTCATCTTCACTTAGATAGTCAGGACGGAAGTCACGACTAGCTGACATAGCGTTTTGTGAAAGTAGTGACACTAGTGAAAGTGTTGCCAATAGTTTTTTAGGGTTAAAGCTTTTCATAAAATTGGTCCTTTAATTAAGTAATAATCTATATTAATGCGTTGCGTCTTTTGAGGCTAGATTGAGTGAAAAAATTACTGATTCAATAGAAATTATTGGAGGTGGATTTTTTGTTGTAAATCATAGAGCTTTTTAAGTGCTTCTAATGGTGTAAGTGTATTAATATTAATGCTTTTAAGCTCATTTTCGATCGTTTTAAAGTACTCAGGAACAGCCGGAGTCATGTCCTCTTCGTTAGTGTCAGGGAAGATTGAAAGCTGCTTTATATTTACATTATTAGTTTTTGGAAGGTTGGTTTTTTGCGGTTGGTGATTCTTTTCAAGGAGTTTGAGTAGAGCTTCACTTCGTTTGAGAATGGGGGATGGAATTCCTGCTAGTTTTGCCACGTAAATACCATAGCTTTGTTTAGCTCCGCCTTCAATTAATTTATACAAAAAGCGAACATTCTCTTTTTCAACAACAGTTTCTACTGTGAGATTAATTGCACCTTCATTTTGCTTATGAAATTTATCTACCACTTCAATAAGTTCATGATAGTGAGTTGCAAAGAGGCAGATAGCTCTATTTTTTTTCACAAAATATTCAGTGAGTGCCCAAGCAATACTAAGGCCATCATAAGTTGAAGTTCCTCTTCCAACTTCATCCAGAATTATAAGTGATTTTTCAGTCGAGTGTCTTACGATTTCAGCCATCTCACTCATTTCAACCATAAAAGTTGATTGTCCTTGCTGAATGTTATCACCAGCGCCCAAGCGAGAGAAGATAAAATCTTTTAAATCAACTTCTGCGTATGCTGCAGGAACAAAGCAGCCAATCTGTGTTAAAAATTGAATCAGACTCATCTCGCGCATAACCGTGGTTTTGCCTGCCATGTTGGGGCCAGTTATTAGTGCAAAGTGGTTCTCTTCATTTAAAACTAAATTATGTGTGGTAAATTTATCGAATAGAGAAGCTTTAATTAATGGATGAAAACCATTTTTAACAGACAGAATTTTATTTTTTTCATTGATAATAGGTTTAGAGAATTTTTCAGTATAGCAGACTAAGCTTAAGGCCGTGAAGGCATCTAAATTGGCGAGAAAAAACGCCACCGCTTGAATGCTATTTAATTTCGCATTAACAGAAGCTTTAATCTGATTGAAGAGCTCCTCTTCAATTTTTTGTAACTGTTCTTTAGCGGAAAGTACCTCTTTTTCAAAGATCATAAGTTCAGCTGTAGAAAACCTCTCAGCATTAACAAGGGTTTGCCTTCTTTCGAATATTTTAGGAACTTTGATGATATTTGATTTTGAAACTTCAATAAAGTATCCTGCAACATTATTATATTTAATTTTTAAGGTATTAATGCCGCTCAACTCTTTATATTTGTTTTCTAAGTTGGTGAGACCATCTCAGAGTTTTTTGAAAGTTTTTTCTAGTTTATCTCGCTTTTTGTTAAAGCTAGTTTAATTAAATTGCCTTTATCAAAACTTGTTCCAAGTTCAATGTTATCAGCATCATCAATGGTATCAACCAGTGTTTTAAGCTCTTGAGTATCTTCGGGATTTAAAAATTCTACAACACCTAAAGGAATTGAGTTTTTATTTTTAAAAAGTTCAGAAATATTAAAATAGATTTTAAGCGATTCACTTAAATTAATCAGATCATAAGCATAACATTTATGTGAGGAAATTTTTGTTTTGGTTCGCTCTAAATCTTTGAGATCTTTTAAATAATTTCTAACTGCTTCAAGTAGCTCCTGTTTTTGAATAAAAAACTCAATGAAATTTTGGCGTTCACGTATAATTTTGGGATCGCAAAGTGGATTTAAAAAAATATTTTTAAGTCGTCTTGTACCAAGTGCACTTAGTGTTCTATCACAAAAACCTAAAAGTGAATCTTTGTATTGATTTGAATCACGTGGGAAAATCTCAAGACCTTTTAATGTATTTAATGTGACTTTTAAATTTTCACTATTGTTCTCAATTCTAAATGGATGCAAATGTGTTAATTTTTCTAAGTTTTGAGTAGACGAAATATAATACCCAATAGCGGAAAGTGGACCTAGGATTCCTTCATGCATTTTTATAATTTCATCTTGAAGAAAATTAGGAATCAGTTTTTTAATATAAATGTCATTGTTTTTAGCTGAGAAGTAATCAGCACTTAAATGAGTTGTGACAATTTTTTCATCTCGGAAAATTTGAGCAAGTGCTGGAAAACTTTTCCACTGTCCCATAAAGCAGATTAACTCTTTGGGTTTATGGATTTTAATTTTTTCGACCAAATCACTCTCATTGTGTAAAATATTGGCGAAAAACTCACCAGTGGTGTAATCAATAAATACTAAATAGAAGAGTTTTAATTTGTCTTCATAAGTAGCCGCTAGAATAAATCGGTTGGGATTAAGTGTTTTTTTAAAATCATCACGATCAATATTAAAGGGTATTGAAGGACTTACAACTTGAACTACTTGGCGTTTAACAATTCCTGGAGAATCGCCTGGGTTTTCCATCTGTTCACAAATTGCCGCTTTATATCCAGCATCGGTAAGTTTATCGATATAGTTATTAGCCGCATGATGAGGTATGCCGGCCATGGGCACAGTAAAATCGTTGATTTTGCCTTTGTGAGTTAACGCAATATTTAGGACTTTGGCGGCAGTGAGCGCATCCTCAAAAAACATCTCATAAAAATCACCTAATCTGAAAAGTAATAATACATCAGGGTAATTTTTTTTAATGGAGAAGTACTGCTCCATCATTGGAGTAAGTTTGGCTCCAGTTTTAATGATATTTTCTAACATTTGCATGCCCGAAATTATGCAAGATATAGTGAAACTAACGCAAGTAAAATCGAGCAAATTAAGCAAAAACAGGTTAAAATAAATAACAAGGAGGGTAAATGTTCTCTTTTCGTTTCTTCATCATTCCATATGGCTTTATTATTTTAGGGCTTTATATAACCTATTTAGGATTTATTAAAAATTGGTATGAAGAGGGAAAAGATTTGGAGTTACCTAAAAACAGTGCTCCTGAAATAAGCACACTATATGATAGTAATGTATTTATTCGAAAAGCTGGTAATCCCTTTATTCACGTTAAAAGCAAAAAGTTGACTTTAAATCAACTCAACCATAATTATCATTTAATTGCACCGATTGGCGAATATTATAGTAATGCCAATGGTCCAATTTTTTTTAGTGGAAAATTTGGATTTTTAAATGGAGATACTAAATTTTTACAACTCAAAAATGAAGTTGAGTTAAAAAATGAGACATCAGTGGTAACTACCGATTTAGCTAACTACAATATAAATCGAGAAGAGTTTGAAACAATTGGTTCGGTTAAATCTAAACATCTCGATCAAAAATCTTTAGATAAAATTTTTATCGATGCTGATCGTGCGTTTCTTCTTAATAAAGAGCAGCTAAGTGTTTATGAAGGTAATGTAAATGGGCGAATTGATCGCCATAAAGTTTATGAACCGAGTGTCTATTTTAAATCAGATACCTTAAGAGCTGATCTAAAAAACTCTATAATTTATTTAAACAATAATGTTTATTTAACTAAGCAAAAAACAGTAGCTACCTCCTTAAGAGGTGAAATTTATTTAGAAAGCTATAACAAAAAACTCAAGTATTATGCCCTTTATGACGATGTGAAGGTAGTAGAAGAGTATACTAATCCACAGGGCCAGAATGTAAAAAGAGAGGCTTATGGAGAAAAAGTGGATGGTTTTATACTGGAACAGAAGACGGTTTTAAGTGGTAATCCTAAAGTCGTACAGGGAACAGATATTGTTAAAGGCAACAGAATAACTATCTATGACCAAAATGAATTGGTGGAAGTAGATGACTCTAATACTAAATTAATTATTAAGGATTGATGTGGAACAGATTGTATTTAATGCTAGAAATTTAAAAAAATCTTTCGCAGGAAGAAAGGTGGTAAATGATGTTAGCTTAGATGTTTGTCAAGGCGAAGTGGTTGGCCTGTTAGGTCCCAATGGAGCAGGTAAGACAACCTCATTTTATATGATGGTAGGATTAATTAAAGCAGAAGAGGGTTCAATTTTTATTGGAGACCATGATGTTACTAAAATTCCAATTCATAAAAGAGCACTCCTAGGAATTGGATATTTACCACAAGAGGCTTCCATTTTTCGCGATTTAACAGTGGAAGAGAATATTTATGCGGTTTTAGAGTGTCGTAATATACCTAGAAGTCGAAGGCACGAGATTTTAAATGAATTGATTAATGATTTTGGACTAAACCATATTAGAAAATCGAAAGGCTCTCAGCTCTCGGGTGGAGAGAGACGTAGAGTAGAGATTGCTCGTACCTTAAGTCTGGAACCAAGATTTGTACTTTTAGATGAACCATTTGCGGGAGTTGATCCACTGGCGGTAAGTGATATTCAAAATATTATTAAAGCATTAAAGGATAGAAATATTGGTGTATTGATAACAGACCACAATGTAAGAGAGACTTTAGGTATCGTTGACCGCGCTTACATTATGAATAACGGTGAACTACTGATTAGCGGGATACCGTCGGAAATCATTGCTAGTGATAAAGCTAGAAAATTTTATTTGGGTGAAAGTTTTAAGATGTAATCATCTTATGACTTACTTGAATAAAATAAAGGAGACGGAATTATGGCAGTAAAACTGAATTTAGGTTTGAAGCAACAGCAAAACCTAATGATGACGCCGCAACTACAGCAGGCGATTAAGCTGCTTACACTAACTCACTTAGAGCTAAGTAGTCTTATTGCTCAAGAGGTAGTGGAAAATCCAATTCTCGAAGAGATCGAAGGTGACTATAAGGCATCTGATGATAAATCAGGTGATCAATTAGATAATTTAGAACGAGCAAATCAAGAAGCGACATCAGACAATTTCACAGAACCTGAAATTATTCAGGGTGGTGCTAGTGAAATTGATTGGAACTCTTATTGCGACTCTTTTAGTAACAACTCATCAACCCCATCAGGTCCTAGTATGGTGAGTACTGATAGTGAAGATGAGTTTAATTACGAAAACATGGTATCGAAAGGCTCAACGCTAGTTGAACACTTGATGTGGCAACTAGGGATGATGAATTTAACTGACGATGAATTAAAATTTGCTCAATATGTGATTCATAATATTGATGATGAGGGTTATCTTGAGACACCTTTTGACGAGATTATAAACGAGACTAAATTTGATGCTGAAGATGCGGGTGAAATTCTCAAAATTATTCATAACCTTGATCCAGTTGGCTGTGGGGCTCGTAGTTTTAAAGAGTGTCTTATGATTCAAGCTAGAGCGATGGATGAGCGTTCGCCTTTAGTTGAGATTATTATTGATAAATATTTAGAGAAGCTTCAGAGTAAAGACTACAACTTTATTATGAAAGAGGTTGGAGTTGATAAAGAAAAGATTAAACTCGCGGAACTTATCATTCAAGGTTTCAATCCAAAACCAGGTAGACTCATCTCGCCTGAAGAGGCTCAGTATATTGTTCCTGATATTTATGTTAAAGAGGTTGGAGGTAAATTAGTCATTCAGTTAAACGATGAAGGTGTTCCTCGTTTGAAAATTTCTAAACTCTATCAATCTCTACTTAAATCTGGCAACAATGCAGAAACTAAAGAGTATGTTCAAGAAAAACTCAGATCAGCAATGTGGCTTTTAAAATCGATTCAAAATAGACAGCGAACGATTGTGAAAGTGGCGGAAGCGATTTTAAAATATCAACCCGACTTTTTTCGAAAAGGGGTTGAGCATTTAAAACCGATGATTCTCAAAGATATCGCGCAAGAGATTGGTATGCATGAGTCGACTGTATCGCGCGTGACTACCAATAAATTTATGCGAACACCAATTGGTATTTTTGAATTAAAATTTTTCTTTAATACTGGAATTGGTGGAAAAAATGGTGGAACTGATATAGCCGGAGAAGCACTTAAACTTAAAATTAAGGCGCTCATTGAGGCTGAGAGTTCCAGACGTCCATTATCCGACCAAAAAATCGTGGAACTGCTCAAACGAGAAGATATTGAAGTAGCAAGACGAACTGTTGCAAAATATCGTGAAACGATGAATATATTGCCATCAGCTAAACGAAAAAACGCTGGTTAATTGGTACAATTCTACAAAATAGTGTATATAAGATTAATATAGATTTTAGTCTAAATCTATAAAAGTGAGGTAAATACAATGGATGTTAAAATTGTTTTTAAACACCTAGAGCACACTGAAAGTTTAGATGATTTTATCAAGAAAAAATCGGAACATTTTAAGAAGTTTTTAGAAGGTAAGATCAATGTAAATTGGGTCTGCTCTTTAAATGATGGTGAACACTTAGCGGAAGTTAAGATTCAAGGACCTAACTGTCTCTTCTTTGCTAAAGCTCACTCGGATACTATGTATAAATCAATTGATCTAGCGATCGATAAAATCGAAAAACAGGTAATTAAACAAAAAGATAAATGGAAGAACCACATTCACGATCAAAAAAGTGCTGGAAGTAATGAATTCATGACTGATGCTGATGGAATGTGGGAAGATCATGAAGACGAATGAATAGTTAAAACGGTTAGGTTGACCTTAAATGATAAAATATCTCTTGAAAAAAATCTCTGAAATGTAAACAGAAGACTCCCTCTATGGTGCTTTTAATTGGGTCTTGAGAGACATAATAAAGAGGGGAATTTTTAAATGGCTCTGCCATTCTTTTAAAATTTTTGACTTCGGTTGGATCAATTTTTTTTTCTGATTTTATTTCAACGATAATTTTTTTCATGCCCTTTGAAAGTATAAGATCAATCTCCCCAGCATTGGTAGCGTAATAGCTCAACTTAAAATCTTTGCCGGAATAGGTATTTAATCGGAAAATTTCGGCAATAATATAATGTTCAAAATAGTGACCAAAAAAAGCTGTACCGGGAATGGGAGGAGAATCCAGTGAGCCCTCTAGTGCACGACAAACACCTACATCAAAAAGATAAAACTTAGGTGTGAATTTTTGTGATTTTCGAACGGATTGGTGAAAGCCTTTTAGCCAGAATCCTACTAATGTATCCTCAAGAATTTGAAAATACTCCTTAATTGTTTTAGCATCAATTCCAATTTCTCTTGCAATTTTTAAAAAATTAAGAGGCCGTCCATTCATTTGTGCTGCAACTTCTAAAAAATCACGAAATCCATCTACATTTCTTATAATTTGCTCTAGAATAATCTCCTCTTTTAGATAGGTCTTTACATATGAAGTTAAAAAACTCTTTTTACTTTCATGATCTTCATATGAATACAACTGAGGTAAAGACCCATACGATAGGACTTCAATTAATGAAAATCGCTCTTTTAATTCAAATAGTGTCAAAGGATAAAGATGGTAAAGAAAAGCTCTTCCTGCTAAAAGATTGGCGCCATCTCGTTTAAGTTTTCGAGCCGATGAACCTGTAAGCGCAAAATTAACTTTTTCTTCAACCATAAGCTTGTGAACAATATCAAGGAGCTTAGGAATTTTTTGAATCTCATCTAAAACTACAAAATCAATATTCTTTTTTTCAGCTACGACATCTGAAAATAAGAGATCTGGATCTTTAAAATATCTTCTTTCAAAGCGATCCTCTAATAGATCGATGTAGAGTATTTTTTTATCTTTAAAATGCTCTTTTAAAAAAGTGGATTTGCCTGTTCCCCTTGCGCCAAACAGGAAAAAACTATGTGATTTTAATATGTTATTTATTCTAAGGAACATATTCCTAAATTCTAATTGAAATTCAGAGTGTAGTCAAATTTATCTAGTTAAAATACTAGGTTGACCTATCAAAAATACTAGGATAACCTAGTATTTTATGAAAATGCTAGTAAAACTTCCATTTATCAAGCAGTTAGATGATAATCTAAAACTTAAAAATGGACTTTTACAGGTTATTGTTGGACCTAGACAAGTAGGAAAGACGACTTCAATTTTAGCTTATCTGGAAGTTAACCACGCTGAAAAATTTCACTACGTTAGCGCCGATCAGGTTTTTAATTCATCGGCTGAATGGCTATATGAACAGTGGATGATTGCTTATCAAGATAAGAAAATTCTAGTTGTTGATGAAATTCAAAAATGTGAAAACTGGTCTGAGGTTATTAAAAAATTATGGGACGATTTTAAGCGAGAAAAAAAGATCAACCAGCTGTTTTACTTGGTTCAAGTTCTCTAAAAATCCAAAAAGGACTCACAGAAAGTTTAACCGGTAGATTTCAATTATTGAAAGCCTACCATTGGAATTTTGAAGAATCGAAACGTGGTTATGATTTAACTTTTGAAGATTATCTGCGCTTTGGTGGATATCCGGGTTCATATCAGTTTATTAAGACTAAAGATTGGTCTCATTATGTTAGACAGTCAATTATTTCTACTGTTATAGAAAAAGATATTTTGTTATATCAAAATGTAAAAAGTCCTGCACTTTTTAAACAGGCTTTTGAAATTTTAATTTCCTATCCTGCCCAAGAGATTAGTTACACTAAATTGCTAGGACAATTACAAGAAAAAGGTAATACAGAACTAATAAAATATTATTTAAGTTTGTATGAGGGAGCATATCTAATTACTATTTTAGAAAAATACTCTGATAAAGTAGTTAGAGTGAAGTCCTCATCTCCTAAAATTCTACCATTAGCACCCTGTCTATACTATTTAGGAATTTTAGATCAATATTCTGGTGAAGAAAAAGGGAGAGTTTTTGAGTTACAAGTAGGTGCGATTCTAATGCGAATTGATGGGAATCTTTACTATTGGCGAGAAAAGAATTTTGAAGTTGATTATGTTTTTAAAATAGGTCGAAAAATTTTTGCTATTGAAGTTAAGAGTGGACGAAAAAAAGATATTAAAGGTCTTAGCAAGTTTAAAGAGTATTTCCCGCGCGCCAATCTAGTTTTAATTACTTTAGATAACTATTTTGAGTTTGAGCAAGATCCACTAAAATTTTTGCAAACAAATTCTAATTTAAACTGATTATTTACTGGCAGGTTCACGATTAGTTTCTGCTGGAGCTAGTGGTGGCTTAACCTCTACCACAGCTTCAGATTCTAATACAATCGGATAGACCGTAGTCTAGCGACTCTTGGTTTTCTGGAGCTACTACAACTTTTGAAACAGATGGCTCTTCTTGCGCGGGAGCCTCTTCATTTACCTCACGAAAGTGGGGCACACTATATATTGATAATAAAGCTAAAATTCTTTATTGGCCTTTTTGGATGGTATAAAATCGGTATTATTCAAGGCATAAGCAAATCCTTTTGTTGTAGTTTCGTCATTGCAAGTTTAAGGGGTTGCTTTTATTTTGGCATACAGACCTTAATTAAAACTTCAATAACTTAGAGTTCTTTTAAATTACTAGATATCTGCAGACAAAAGATCTGAATATTCAAAATATTTTCTTTCAAAGAGATCCACTAAAAGATCAATATTGTGATTTTTATATGTTGTTAATTCTAGCTTTTGTACTCCTAAATTCTAATTGAAATTAGGAGTACATTCACAAAATCAATTATTTTTTATTCTATATATTTGCAATTTAAAGAACCACGACTTTCACGATCATCCCTATTGGTACCAAGTTCAAGTGAGACTTCAGAATTGGTAAAGTAGTACCATTTGTAAAAAATTCTCAGGGTCCCTAATGAACGACATTTTGAACTTATATGTTTTTTCACTTTTCCTTCACAAACACTATAGTCGTACATATTTTGTGCATTTAATCCTATATATAAATCTCCGTCAACTTTACTGCTTATTGTAGATCCAATATGAGTAAAAGTTGCTTTGTAATCTTCAGCATAAATGTTTTCCTTGTTTTTTTCAGGCACAAATCCTGATTTAAAATGACCTCTTAGAACGCTGTTTAGAAATGAATTTCTAACCTTTTCGCCCTTCTGCCAATCCACTCTAGGATAGCTTTGAATATCCATAAAAAAATCTTGACCATTTAGCCCTTTAAATGTTTCAAGTTGATGCTCTTCTCTTTCTCGTAAATCGATATCAAGATATCTCCTGGCGCTTACTTTTTCGCCATCAATTGATAAAATTTTTATCCTATATGTATCATCTGTTATGCGATAGATAAGCAATTCATCATTTTTCTCTGAAGTACATTTAGAAATTGGTTTACTTTGTAAAGAACCAGCGTGAACTGTTTGAGAATTAAAACCTAAAGAAAAAATGAATAGTCCAGCTACAAATACTCTCTTTTTCATAAATTACCTCCAAAATATTTTCTTTTTAAATTAAATGCAAAATAGTTGCCAATATTTTAAAAGATTTATATCAATTTTATTGATGATAATTACTAAGAGATTCTTTCCCTCTCTGAGGGAATAAATAATGTCATTAAAACCATTAAAAAGAGGGCTTATGGCTACAAAAACATGGCGTATTTTAAACTCAAGATAATGCAGGTTTGTGGTTATTTAAACTCAAAATACATCTCTATGGATTTTTAATGAGTTAAACAAATTTGTTAGAGAGACCAATATGTGTTAAAGTTTTAAACAGATGACAAAAAATTTGTCGATTTTACCTCTAAAATCATCAATAAAATTCAAGAAGTTAGACTGACTTGTTTTGGTATGGTCTTTGCACTCTAGTGGTTTACATAACTATTCGCAAATTACTTACACAAAGGGGTAAAAAATGAAAAATGTATTTACAGTATTAGCACTAGGGTTAACTTTAGCAACTAACATTGCTTTAGCTGAAAAAAAAGCTTCTGGTGGAATTGGAACTTCAATAGGAATTCATGAATTTAAGGCCGCTAATGGAGAATATTATACAACTGGAAATCCTCTACTTCCAAATCTAGATATGGAACTCAATATTGACATTGCTAAAAGAGTTGGCTTTAAATTGCAGGGAAGTGTAGGGGTGATTGCTGGGTCTGGAGCAATGGGTGTGAAGGGAGAGATTACTCCAATGGTAAATTTTAAAGTAGCCGATGATGTGAAGCTTGGAACAGGAGCAAAAATTATAAGTGCAGGCCTTTATAAGCAAGGTGAATATTTAGGTACAACTATAAATAAAGCAATTTATGGAGAGGTTAGAGTGGCTGTAAGTAATAAAGCAGAGATGTATATTGGTGCTTCAAAAAATCTTGATGATAAAGGTTACGATGCAAAAATTGGATATGTTCATGGGTTATAAGTAACCACTAATTTTCTAAATTAACAAGAAATACCAGAATAGGCGCTTTTTGAAGCGCCTATTCTTTTGAATTAGTTATTTGAAAACTGCGATATGACCCTTATAGAACTGGTCGTTTACATACAACAATGTATGGACCTGAGGAATTGAGCTCTCTTCCAACTGGTGTTCCTGCCGGAAGACCTGTAGTGCTGCTTGGACGATAGCATCTATTTCTAGCTTCATTGTATGAGAATGGACTTGCAGAAGGAACATAAGTAAGTTCTCCATTTTCATCAATCCGTCCACATACAACAATATAAGGACCAGTGGAGTTTAGTACTCTTCCAACTGGTCGTCCTGCAGGAAGACCTGTAGTGCTACTTGGACGATAGCATCTATTTCTAGCTTCATCGTATGAATATGGACTTGCAGAAGGGACATAGGTGAAATTACTGTCTTTTATGGCATATACATGTAATGAGACTAAAGTAAGGGTTCCAATTAACAATTTTTTCATTTTGTATCTCCTTGAATTAATAAAATGACAAAATAGCTCGGAGCATTATTTACTTCAAGTTAATATCATTAACCCTATAATTTATACACATTTTTAGAAGACTAGATATACCCGGAAATCAAGTCAAAAAGCTTCTTGAAGGTTTGAAAAGACTATTTTGAAACATACTACTTGCTTGCCGGTTCGCGGTTAGTTTCAGCGGGAGAGGCCAGAGGAGGCTTAACCTCTACCACAGCTTCAGATTCTAATACTATCGGATAGACGGTCTTAAAATAGCGTACACTTAAGAGTTTGAATAGATTTTTGTCTGGTTCATTGTTAATTTCAGAAGCACTTAAATCCGGCGACTCTTGGTTTTCTGGAGCTACGGCAACTTTAGAAACGGATTGCTCTTCTTGCGTGGTAGCTTCTTCTCCTGTACCACTAAAGAGATTCATAATTTCGCTTTTTTTGTCATCTTCAGCGGCTGTATTACTTACTGTGAAATTGGCCTTAGGCTTTTCTATAGCTTTCTCTTTATTATCAAGTTTAACTAACGTATCTAGATTAGTTGCCTTGTCGCTAATTTTATCAATGGATTCATCACTAATTTTAGCATCGAAACCTTTGGGTAGTGAATTTGCTTGAGCTAAGTCTGAACTGTTATTAGCTGCAACTTTGTTATAAATTTTAGCTAAGTTTTTAATTTCGTCTTTAATTTGTCCTTTAATACTTGGTGAAGATTTTCCTTGGTTTGTTTTTTCATAGTTAGCTATTACTTTATTTAAAGTTTTTAATCCGCTAGCTAAAGCATTTTTGCTACCTGAATTTAAAATGGCTGAAATACCAGCGTTGTAATTGCCACTCTTGTTGGCAGCACCAATCGCTGAGAGACTTCCCATTAAATTTTTTGCAACACCTATATTCATTCCACTTTGAGCAACTTCATCTAACTTTGGAGGATTGTCATTAATGTGTTCATTCATTTTTATTGGACATGCTGGGTTATTGGTTTGATTCTTACAGTCAGGAAGAGTTAAAAACTCATTAGCTTTAAATCTGGTATTTGCATCGATCAGACTATTAGTAGTGAGTGAAGTTCCTTGAGTGGAATTTTTCACCTCACTTGTAGTTAATTTATTCTTTATAGTATTTAATAACTCATCTAGTGTCTTTCTTTCTCTAAATAATTTATCTATTTGAGAATCAAAGTTTCTGGCGTCAGCATAAGCAAGAGCGGTAGCTGTACCATAAAGAACTGTTCGAATAACGGGGTTTTTATCCAAAATAGTCCATTTTTGAGTAATTTTAACGACATATTCAATAACAAATGACGTTGCACCAAGAACAAGAGTTAGTACTTGTTGAACTGCGGGAGAGGTATTTTTAGATTTTTCATCTTTGATTTCTTTGGCGTATGATAGAGAAATTAAAAAATTAAAAAAGATATTAGCAATTAAATTATTTTTCTTGAAATTTTTTTCTGCACTTGCAATTTTTATTCGTTCCCAAATGGCAATTATTGTAGCAAGTGCCCAACCCGCAGCAACAGCATAAGTCAAATACATTCTGATTCTAGTGTAAAAGATAGCAGCATCTTTATTTTTAATGTACTCATCAACTTTTGTTTTATATGATTCTTTTTCACTTGCTGTTAAAATATGATCAGGGTTACCCAAATCTTGATCTACACTCATTACATCTTGATCTACGCTTGTCCAAAATAGTCTTATTGCGGCTAAAGCCATAGCACCTATGATATAAAGCATTCCTGTCCAGCTAAAAACTTTTTTAGAAATAGAAAAATTTTCATGAGAAGGAATCTTTGTGTCGACTCCATCTCCAACATCTATTGAATTTGGGGTTTGAGTGTTTTTAGAAGCATTAAAAGCAAAAAGTGCTATAGCAAATACGGTCATATCCAGAAACACTCGACTGCCAGGACTAATATCTTCATTCTCACTATCTAGAATAGTTTGGTTATTTTGTGCATAGGCAATATTATTATTAGTAGTTACAACTAAAAGTTGCAAACAAAGTAATATCGCTAATATTTTTTTAAACATATTCATATGTTACTTCTTTTTTTCTGTTACAACTTCATATTCAAGAAGAAGTTTTTTATCTTGAGCTTTACTGTATATAGTTGAGATAACTTCAAAAATACTTCTACCTTTATCAGTGACGATTCCATTATTGCTGGCCACATTTCTATAGTTTGCAATTTTGGTTGCATCATCACCTGACTTTGAATTTATATCACCAAATTTATCTTTGATAATGGCATTTGATCCACCATTACCACCACCATAAGCCACTTTTCCAGAACCATCATACATAGCTTCAGAAGCAGTAATACTATTATCTGGACCTGGTTGACCTCCGCAGGCTAGGAAGGCTGAATCACCTCCGCCACTGCTCGCCGCCGCCAGAACCACCGCCTACCGCCTACTGCCTCTTCTTTCCATCGATCTTGGAGTTTCCAGTCATGCCGGGGATAAACTTGTCGGCCATGCCGCTTGCCCCACGATTTTCAAATTGGCTGAGTTTGGGTGATAAGGCGTTACTTAGTCCAGGATCACCTTTGGGTAAATCGATTCCACTGGTTTCTCTTAAAGCTGTGGTAGGAACTTTTTTATTTAAATCAATTGTACTGTTTTGTCCTGTATAACCTCCAACAACCATATCACCTTGTCCGCTATATTCATTTTCCTTATAAACAGCAGCACCACTACAAGATGGATCAGATGGATTCATCTGACACTTAGTTCCCATTAATGTTTGCTGATCATATCCAGGAGGAAGTTCAAAACTTGATGTAGTTAATCCTTTAACTTTATTAATTAGCCCTTCTAATGTTTCAATTTGGTCACTTCTTAATTTGGCGTTTAAAGTGTGTGTGAGTGCTTCTGCCGCATCTTTTGCTACTTGCATTTTAGCACCTTCTAATTGACCGTCGTTAACAATTACGTATAGCTCACTGGTCGCAAATTGATGACAAAATTGATTAGTAACTCCACCTTGAAAAATTTAACCATTAAGTTTTTCAATTTGAGCTCTAGCATCTGCAAATTTGTCTGAATTAAAATCAGTTGCATTACAGCCATTTTTAAATTTACTCATAGTCTCTTTAGAAATTTTTCCGTTTTTATCTTGTTCAGAATAAGCACAGAGAAAAGGTATACCTACCAGTTTAGTAAAATATTTTTTGCAATGATCAATAACATCATTAGTAGTTCTTTTTTTTGAAATAAAACTACCCAGTGCTAAGGCTTCTGCACTTTTTAATGAAGCTTTTGCAATTTCTAAACTTTGTTGATTCTCCATCTGATTTTTCATGGCTTCTAGTGTAGCGGTGGTTGATCCTGGTGAACCAACAATCATTCGCTCTCCTTGAATTTGAGCTGATGTGGTCGTGTAAGTATCAATAGCAGCCATTCCAAAGTTAGCTGAAATTGAAGTATGATACATATTAATAACATCAAGACATGATTCATAATCTTGCGTTTCGCTAGACTTTCTCATACATGTAATTGGTACACTTCCATTAGTTGATTTTCGAATCGTTTCTCTTTCATCGTCAGTTACTTCAATAGAAGTTAAAAAGAAAACAGCTTTACAGATATTCATAGCTTTAAATAGTTGAATAGCATCGGCTATTTCGCTTTTTGTTTCTTTGCTTTCATTTTCATTTTTATTTTTATTATTACTGTTATCTTTTTTACCTTTTCCTGGTGGTGGAGAGGAACTACCTTTTTCAGGTTTTGGATTTGAGCTTTTAGTAGATAGTAATTTATTCCACATATCTACAAAATAACCAATTTGTCCTGGACCACTACCGTTAGTGAAGTCACTATCATCAAATGAGAGTGAAGGTTGTTTTTTTAAGTTAAAAAATTTGTTATAACCCACTAGCTTTGTACAACTTTGGTACAATGCACTTCCGTATTTGATATCACGATTAGTAGAATCGTTAGCGAGTCCTAATTTGTTTACATAATCAACAATGTCTACACTGGTTTGTGCGAATGTGTTTAGTGACACAAAAAAAGTGATAGCAATGAGTTTATCTATCCAGTTTTTAAAATTCATAAAGCTAAATCTCTTCGTAAGTTAATCAGACTACCGATATGGTTATACTAATAGTCTAAGGGTATTTCGGACTTTTAAAATATATTCTTGATGAAATGCTCGTAAGCTGAACATAATTGCCTCTAAGCTATTAAAATTGTGAATTGTATAGAATTTTTCAATAAAAATTATGGAAAATTGAGTGTAAAAAAAAGCTGGCAATTGGGATGCTAAATAAAAATACTAAACAAGAATCTAGCTAATTTCTCCAATGAAAACCGAGGTTTTGAGTCGGTTTCCCCAATGAAAAAAATTTATCATTTTTGTGCACTTTAGATTTACAATTATTATATCGATAACAAGCAATCAGTTTAAACATTTTCAAGGAGTTTAGAAAATGAATTTTGCGAAGTATTTCCTATTAATAATTTTTTCGATTGGTATTTTCAGCGGACAAGCCAAAGCTGAAAATAATCTACACTTAATTGATTCAGATCCAACTACAGGCTTTGCTATTTATCGATATAGTAAGCCTGATAAAAATGACATGAAAATGCTTTGTGATCTTGGAATTGAAGAGGTGGTTGTATTATCGGGTACAGCAACCAAACATGAGTACAAATATCAAACCGAGTGTCCTACTTTAAAAGTAGTTTACAATGAAGAGCAGTCAACTAAAGTTCCCGTTACAGCTCAATTTTTAACTTTTTTTGATAGTTGGGTTGAAGATGCTAAAGTTACTGGTAAAAAGATCGCTTTTAGATGTGAATGTGGTTGCCACCGTACAGGACGATTAGCTGCATATTATCAGATGAAATATCAAAAGTTAACGACTAATGATGCTACCGTTATCATGATGAAGCATGGTAAATGGATGTGGACCCAACCACAGTTAGTACCTCAAGTAAGAGATCTAGCAAACTTTATTCAAGAGAAACCATGTGAAGAGAGTGAAAAGTATTGTGTCATCAGAGATTAATTCTTATTCAGGAATTAATACTGGTACGCCGGAACTTTGGTAGCGATTACTTAAGATTTTCCAAATAGGAACACTCTCGTTTTTATTGATGTCGTTATCATTAGCATTATATTTATACTTCTTATCCATATACTCTTTTACGTCAGCTTTTCCACTAGATGATTCGCTTTTGTTGTTTAAGTTGAAAGCGAAATCATCTTTTTTGGTGGTACTGTTTTGAATAGCTGCATTTCCACCTTTATATTTAACCTCTTCCAGTTTGTTATCTTGAATAATTTTTTTCAAGATCTCAGCTTTATCCTTAGGCAAGCTATTTTTTAGTAACATCTGTTCATAATAAGGAGCAGAGCTGCTAGGATTGTTAATGTTAGGAATTGTACTTAGTTCTTTTTCCATTTTATTGAACATCTCTTTTTGTGCAGTTAGTGGTGGAAGTGGAATGTTTTTATCCAACATAGTTGCTTGATTAGATTTTATAAAATCTTTTAATGCTATAGCCGCCCTTCCTCCATTTGATATAATAGAGGCAGCATTTAGGTTTCCAGGTGAACTTTTACCATTAAAAATCGAATTAGTATTCGAGAGAAGAGGATTATACTGAGCAACTCCACCTAATCCTGGAATTGAGATAGGGTTAAATTTTTTACAATTATTGGTTCCATCATTTCCAACTTCGTTGGCACACTTACATTTTTCATCAAACTTCAGGTTATTATCTAAGCAACCTTTAACTCCAGCTGCATTAAGTCCTAAGCTGTAATCAGTAGCAGTTCCAGAATCTTTTAATTTGTAGCCTTCTAGTTCTGCTTTACAAACTTGACCTGCGCTAGTTGATCTTTGTGGATTAGCTTCACCCGATTCTAAATAACAATAACATTCTGGTTTTTGCGGATTAGTTCTATCGTCAGCTGTACACTGTTTATAGCTAAATTTTTCCATAAATCCTTTACGAATATCTTCAATGCTGGCAGCATGCTTGTAAACTGCTTTTGCTTCTCCAATACTTCTAACTCCCACCCACAAACTAAAAAATGCGTTATACCCATAGATAAAAGGTTTAAAAAATCTAGTCATTTCTCTTGCAAATTTTTTAATGGTTTTGTTTGCGAGTAATGCAGCTGTTCCCATGCCACCTATGATCGTGGCTAGTGTTTCTCCCCAATTAGAACCACCAGTAGCTTTTTTCCCAACTGCAGTTGGGTAATCTTCGGCAAAGCTAGTATTCATAAAAAAAGATAATGATGAAAATATAAATGATTTAAAATCATATTTAACAACTTCACAATTTTGATTTAGAATATTGGATGGACTAAACATTTCAAAAATGGCAATGGTGAATGCCACTGTATGCAATGCGCCTGTTAATAGATAAACAATTGACATGTTTCGTAAATGATTACCTAATATTTTTTGTTCTAAACTTAAAATATTAAAAGCTTCATTTTGTAGATCAATTTGATTTTGAATTTTAGAGAAACTCTCAAACTTTTCATTAAGTTCATTCATTCCAGCTTTAAATGTTTCATAATTAATTACTTCTCCAGCAATTAACGTTAGTGCAGCTGCTAACCCAAACCAGTAGGCTGCTGTTATTTGTAAGCTCTGTTGACAAGTTTTACTGATTCCTGTGTCCGAATCAGTTACAAGAGTAGGAACGGGAAATTTAGAAAAAACAACAGCCTCAACTAATAAATAGCCACTTAAATAGGCGCCAAAAAGTTTAAAGAATTTTTCTATACCACTTGAACCATTATCAATATACCCACCCAGTGACATATCAATTTTTCCAACGTTATCACTAGATACTCCCATCAAACATTGCAGTTCATCTTTTTTGCTTCTTCCATCAAAACAGGCATTAGAATCATTTTGAGATGCTTCTACCGCTAGATTTTTAGTACATATTTTTTGATTAGTGTCCCAAATCATGTCTTGTCTTTTCTTACAACGATTACAATTCTCAAGATAGATTGGATTATCACTATACATTCCAGCACACTCAGGATCACTTGCAGCTTGAGCATAGCCTAAAGTTGGTATTGTTTGAGAAATGAGTAATAAGCTTAGTAATAGACATTTTAATGAATAGAGCAATTTCATACTTTTAACCTAACCTTTATTGATTATTTTAAAGTAAAAGCCTATTTAAACCAAATAGTGTAGAAATTGCTTATATTTAGACATGATATTGGTGCCCTAAAAAGTCGGCAATATTGTCAACTTCTTAGAGACTCTTCCAGCACAAGTGAGAGATCACTTTTATCATCACGGTATTTTACAATTATCGCACAATTTAAGCTTAAACCATTATCTTGAGCAAATTTAGATTTAATGGCTCTAGACCCTGGAACGACTACTGCATTTTCAGGAATACTTGATCCACGTTCTAGGATTTTTTCATTAACTAAATCATAAACAGGAACAGCTTTAGATAGAATCACTCCAGGAGCAATAACCGCTCTTTTTTTAATCAGAATACCTTCCACAATAATTGCATCAGCACCTATAAAGCAATCATCTTCAATAATGACTGGAGCCATGCCAATTGGTTCTAAAACCCCACCAATTTGAACGCCAGCAGACAGATGGACACGTTTTCCGATCTGAGCACAAGAGCCCACAAGTACATGACTATCTACCATGGTGCCTTCATCCACATAGGCTCCAATGTTAATATAACTTGGAGGTAAAATGATAACTCCTGGAGCGATATAAGCACCACTTCTAACTGAACTTCCTCCAGGAACAAAGCGTATTTTTTCTTCTAAAGTAAATTTACGAACAGGTAGATTATCTTTATCAATGAAATAATCATAGATATCTTTATGATAAACATTTTTTCCATTTTTAAAGGTAGTAAGAATTGTCTGTTTAACCGATGTATTAACAGTCCATTTATCACTTTTAGGATCATAGGAAGCAGATCTAATAGAACCTGCCTCTAATAGTTTTAAATTTTTTTCCCAATCATTTGGATCAATATTAAGCATGGTTTTGTCCCCATTGGCTAACTTGCTTATGGTTATGCATTAGCTCTTCAATATTAACAGGTTCATTATTTGTTAATGGAGCACGCAAAGTACTAGTTTCAATTAATCCTAGTTTATGCATTAAAACTTTAGGACAGGTTGGGTTAGCCGCTGTAAAAAGACTTTTAATAGCACTATTCCAAAGGGGCATCATTTCACTCACTTTTTGAGCATTTGCATTTAAACAATTTTTTACATATGAGAAAACTTCGTTAGGCCAAACATTAGCCGCTACACTGACTAAGCCTTTACAATTTGATAAAGCAAAATAGGGCATCATTGAGTCATCACCGCTATAGAGCATTTTACCAGTGCTGATTGTCTATATTTGTCAAATTCGGCTACTAGAGGATCCACTGGCTTCTTTAATTGACCAAATTTTTGTGACCTACTAAATTTTTAACAGTCTCAAATGGTGACGAGGTCACACCTGTTCTTGATCAATTGATTATGAAACATGCAAGGTTTGTTTACATTATCTAAAAAGTGCTTTAGAAAAACCATTCCGTTTGTCCAACAGCGCCTGGTTTTGCATTATAACGGGGGTTACCATTGAATACCATGAATATTTTTTAAATTTTCAGTAAACTCTAAAATTTTACGAGATTCTGTTTTAAATTAAATCCACCAACTCCACCAATAAGTGCTAGGAAAATTCGAGAGTGGTAAAGGTTAAACCTCTTTTTTCATTATCATCTAGTGCTAGTCCCTCTCCTGTTGATCCAAATGTTGCAACTCCAATATTTGCAACGCAATATTCCCGAAAGTTTTCTAAATCATTAAAGTGGATACCAACCGTATGCACAAGGTCATAATCGCGCCGTCCACAATGTGTAATTTTTACATCAAACATTTTAAATCCTTTCTATGCTTTTATTTAAAAACAGATTCATCCGAAAGTCTTCATTTAAAAATCGCTTTTTTAACTTGTCCCACTTGAATAGCTGCAAAGAGTGCCCCTTCGGCGAAGATCCTTCGATTTTTCACATTATGGTCTAGTGTAATCGTTTCGTTATCAGTTTCAATAGTTAATTTATGATAACCTTTAACATCACCTTCACGGGCGTGAGTTATTTCGCAATTATGATTTTGCGGTAGCCAAGATTTCCAACTAAGCGCCGTTCCACTTGGTGCATCTAATTTTTTAGTATGGTGAATTTCGTGAATCGAGAATTTTGGATTACTTAAAATTTTACTCCATAAATTCATAGTTTTTATCATATTTCTTACTACATTCATACCAAGTGAAAAATTTGAGCTATAAATCCAAGTCTGGTTTTGTTTAATTAATTTTTCGTTTAGGTCATTTGGCCACTTAACGCCAGTACTACCCAGAACAACTGGAACCTTTAACTCTAGTAAAAGCGGAATAAGCTGTTCAGTCGGTTCAGCCGCAGTAAAAACAATAATTGCTTCTGCTAGTTTTAAATTTGCTTTCGTCGGTACATTTCGTGAGTTGAATGGGCCTACTAATTCTAGATTATTTTCAGATTTGTCATTTTCAATAAGAGTAAGCACTTCTCCACCTGTTTTGCCAGTTCCGATTAGTGCGATTTTCATTTTACTCCTGTTCGAAAAAGAGATGGTGTAATTTTCTGGTAATTAATTCTACATCTTTTTCAAAGGTTAACAAACTAATACTGTGTCCACCTAAGCTCTTAAACATAAGTCTAACATTAAAATCTTTTAAAGTTTTAACTTCGTCAATTATTTGAGCAAAAATCTTTGAGCTTGAAAAGTTTCCTTGATCAACTAGAGTAATCAGGGCCAACTGTTTTTCAATAGTGGTTGGAGCAATTTTATTAAGTTCTCCAATAAGCGAATCAGTGACCAGACTTAGGTTTTCGATATGCTCAAGCCGACTCATATCAACTACGATAATAATATTAGCATCATTGGTTGTTACTAGATCACAATCAAAATCAGAAGTTTTTAAAATGTGAAAAACATTTGAGAGAAGTTCATTTTTAACTAGGCAATTGCCAATAGAGATATTAAGTAGAACTTGTCTTTTTCTTACACCAAGACCTAAAAATGGATTTTTAATATTCGAGTTATTTACTGGGTCAATCATAGATCTTCCGATCCAGGTTCCACCTAAATCGGGCCTAGGTGTTGCACCTACAAAAACCGGAATATTACTTCGTATAGCAGGGAGAAGCGTATCTGGATGTAGTACTTTTGCCCCAGCGATACAGAGTTCGTGCGCTTTTGCAAAACTGATCTGCGGGATCATTTTTGCGTTTGGAATAAGTTTTGGATCTGAACTAAAAACACCAGGAACATCAGTCCAGATTTTTACAATTTTGGCTTCAACTGCTTCGGCAAATAGAGCGGCACTGTAATCACTACCTTCTCTACCAATCGTAGTAGTAGCACCATCATGAGTTGATCCAATAAAACCTTGAGTCACAATCATATTTGAGAGTTTTAATAGGGGTGAAATATGTGAGCGACAGATTTCACGCGTCTTAATTAAGTCAGGAACTGCTTTTCCAAACTGGTCATCAGTTTTTAAAATAGTAGGAGCGCTTACCCAGTGAATAGTAAGTTTATGGTGCTTAAGATGATTTTTGAGACCCCAATAAAAAATTTTAGATGAGACTAATTCCCCACAACTTAACAGTTCATCTTGCCATTTCAGTATCTCTTGAGGGTTATTTGAGCTTTTTTCAATATTGGCACAAGTTAATTTAACCTTTTCTAAAATAGTTTTGAGAAACTCTTCACCCTCGTTTTTCTGTAGGACCAGTGATCGGACCATCTTTTCATGACGCTCATAAAAAAGCATTGATAGTTCTTCTTTTCTTGGATTGATTACCTATTTGACAATTTTTTAGATAGTTCTAATAGCTGATTTGTCGTTGCTTTAGCCGTAGCACTTATATGACAATTATAGTTTAGAATCTAGATCTTCTTCAATAACCTTAAAACATTCAGTCATTCTCTCAATGTTTGCGACACTTGTTCCACCAAATTTTGCTACTGTTATCATGATCATCCTCTTTTGAGGGGATTCATACTATTTTTTTCTCAACTAGAAAAAACAATTATTTTTTCATTTTGTATAAAATGATTCGCGTAACTATGGCGGTGAATAATTAGATAAACTGTTTTTGTCGGCCTTTAAATTTAATTGTTAATTTGAAGTAAAAAGTACTCGTGAAGTTAAATACAATTTTGAGAAGAAGAGAAATGGCTGAATCAATTGTTAAAAAATTATTAACAAAGCTTGCTGCAAGTTTCACCTAAAGATAAACTTGCAAAGTTTAAAATTGGTGATCTTTTAAAAAAAGAAAAAGAGCAGAAAGTGAATCTGTAGATGAGGAAGATGAAAAGAAGAGGCACTGAGGGTTATTTCAAATGATAGTGATAAAATGGCAAAATATAACTTGACTAGAGAGCCCATGAGTCACATGATAACCAGGAAGTAGAAGTAGCTAGAAATAACAAGTAAAGAAAAATGAGAGAAGAACAAAAAGTAGAAGAAGCCGACGTAGAGGAAGCGGGAGGAGGAAAAGGAGAAGGAAGAGGAAAAACTGCTAATTGAAAATAAATCTTTATTGAATAAAATAAAAACAAAATTGTTAACTAAATTTAATAAATCAAAAAAGAAATCATCAGAAGACGACAAAACTAGTAGTAAAATCAAAACTCAAACCAAAACCAACTTCTCACTTCCTAAAGAAAATCGAAAATTTAACAAATCAAAAATTATTCAAATAATAGTTGCACTTGCTATAGTCTATTTTGTAGTAGATGAATTTATTTTAAATGATCAAGGGGATACTAACGAGGTAGTTGCTCCAACTAAAACTGTAAAACCTTCTCGTAAGCGACCACAAAAAAAAATAGAACAGCCTAAAGAGCAAGCGGTTGAGGCTATTCCAACTCCAGAAAATAAAGTTACTACTGAAGTTAAAGAAGAGGAAAATTCAGCGACAGTTAATATTGATGAACATAAACCAGAATCTATACCCACAACTGATCCCGAAACTGAAGTTGCAACAGAGCCGGAAGCGCCAAGTGATCAAAACCCAAGTCTGGCAGAAGATCCAACGCCAGCAGCAATTATTGAATCTGATCAAATACAAGAAGTGCAACAATCACCACCTTCTACTTTAAATACAGAGCCAGAAGAATTAAATGATAAAGTTAAGACTAAAATGGATAATACTGAAGTTGCTGAGACTGAAAAAATTCGATTTGAACGTGCACCAAACTATGAAGTATTAGGGCGTGGACTTGTATACAATTGTGAAGGAAAACATTGGGCCTGTATAGACAAAGAGGGTTTTGCCCGTTGTGAAATGAATAAAAAATGGCATGAATCTAAAGCGAGTAAACCAAGTTGTGTTCCTTTTGAAGTATATGAAAACGAGGCTGATTGTGGAAAGGCTCAACAAAGTAAAGTGAATGAAGCAATAAAAACTGACTTTTGTAAATAGAGATAAAAATGAAAAACCAAAAATTAATTAAAAGTTTAGCTTTAATACAAGATACATTAAATAAATTAAAATCATCTAATCTTGAGGTTTTAAAAAAATCCAAAAGTGAATTAAAAAAAGCAATGTTGAGTGGAAATAAACAAGATAGTATAATTTTAAATTTTATTAATGACTTTATTAATGTATTTGAAAATGTAAATAAAAAAGATATTAAACAGTATCATGTTGATGCTTTTAAAAAACAGATTGAACAGATAACAGAATTTTATCAAAGCAAAATAATTACCAACAAAATGTATGAAGAGTTAAAATTAGAACTTTTAACTCAATTAGAAAAATTTTCAGAATTAACCCAGATTAAAGGTGGCGGAGAGTATTTTTCTAAAGGAAATAAATTAGAACCTGAATCATTTGAAAAGAGGAAAAAATAATGTATTTTGGAGAATTTTTACTTAAAACAAAGCTTATTACCAAAGAACAACTACTCGATGCTTTAATCTATCAACTTGATTATATGCCGTCTCTATTATCTGTTTTAAGAGAGAATAAGTTGTTAAATGATGAAGACATTCTAAAGCTGGTTAATTTTCAAATTGAAGAAAATATTGATTTAATTACTGCAATTAAAAAATTGAAACTTTTAGATAAAGATAAAATTGACCTATTGTTGTTTAAACAATCTGATAAACGTATTCCTATTGGTCAAATTCTGATTATGAAAGGTGCTTTAACATTAAATTCGTTACAGTTCTGCTTAAATTCGTTTATGCAACTATCAAAAGAGAATAAACTAAACGATAAAAATATTAAAAGTTTTATGCAAGAAAATTTTGATGCCTCTTTAAATGATTTTAACTTTGTGAATAAACCACTTAACACCAAAGCCTTAAACGAATATCTGGTAAACTTTGATGAAGATCTTTATAACTTGTTAGTTGATTCAATTGAATCATTGCAAACTAAAGGAAAAAATGTAGATAAATATTCGAAAGCACTTTTTCAACAGTTTAATTTTCTAAAAATGAATGCTAAATCTTTAAACGCACAAATCCAAGAATCATTATTAGATAAAGTTGAAAAAAATATTCAAAATGTTCAACACAGTAAAATTATTAATAAAAAGATTACTTCTCTTTACTTAGATGTGCTTGAGCTGCTATGGGAATTAAGAAAATATGTCTCAATTAATGCGAGCGAATATGAACTTTGGGAAGATGAAAAGTTTCGCGATCTTTTTATTAAAATTTATAATAAGCTATAATTTTTAAGCTGCTTTCTTGAATTCACCAGGTAATAAACTTAATGCAAAGTTCTCTTGTTTCTCTTCATTATTCTTCTCTAGAATATTGATAAATCTTTTAACTAAAAACGGATCAAACTGAGATCCTGCGAATTTATTTAATTCTGCAAATGCCATTTCATAAGGCAATCCCTTACGATAAGGACGTGTGGATGTCATCGCATCGAAAGTATCAGCAATTAAAATTGCTCTTGAAAAAAGAGGAATATTTTCAGCTACTAGTCCATTAGGGTAGCCGTTGCCATCATATCTTTCATGATGGTGTTTTGCTATATTTGCAACTTCATCTAATTCTGTAAGTGATTTTAAAATAATCGAAGTTTTAACTGGATGCATTTGCATAACCTTAAACTCTTCATCATCAAGTCTGGCGGGTTTTAAAAGAATATTATCGGGTATTCCTATCTTACCTAAATCATGTAATAGTCCAGCTAATTCTAACTCAATTTTCTCCTCTGGTTTGAGATCCAGACTTGCTCCAATTAAAGTACAATAATAAGCAACTCTTAAGCTATGACCATGGGTATATTTATCTTTTTGTCTTAAACACGCTAATAGAGTTTTAACAATTTCACTTTTATTATTTTGATCAGATTTAATATCAACTCCACTTAAAGTTAAAAACAACAATGCTCCATAGTTCAATCGGCTAACCTAAAGTAAACTTTAATAGTTAAGTAATTTTTAATTATAAATAGATGGTAGGCAATTAAGTCTTAATTTATAATATTATTTATAACTAAAGGTAAAATTGTGGACTATAAAATTTATTTAATCGAAAAAAAAGATAAGCTTAGTTTCTTTTTTGCAAATCACATTCCTTTTTTGAAAAATAATAATTTTTCATTCGAGAGAATAAAAATTGATGATTTAGAAAAAAGATTGATAAGTGGTAATACTGATTTTCACTCATGTATTTTAGAATATGATTTCGATAAATATTATGAGGATAAAGTTGAAAATCTCTTAAAACATTTTCCGATGGGAGCGCGTGTTCATATTGCTTTTGATTCTAAAAAACACTCTGAAAATGATAGTACGCAATTTAAAAAAATTTTAAATAATGTAATTGTACGCTCAGTGGTTGATTTAAGCTTACATCAGTCACTCTATTTACCTTTCATTAGAGAACTTATTTTTAATCAGAAACAGTATTACTCAAATCCAATTTCAGTTAATGATTTAGATAAACTTGGAAACAAATTTGACGAAAGCATCGTCGAAATGCAAAAACAACTTAACCGGGTTAAGGATTTTCATAGAGAGTTTGCACCAAAACGTTTCGAAGAGATTCGTGGAGTTGAGTTTTATAGTAAGTTTTTGGCCGGTCTTAGTTCTGGTGGAGAATTTTTTGATCTGATTAGAATTGGTTCATCCATACTACTATTTATCTCGTCAACATCTTCGTATATCACATCGGGGGTTGTTTTAAAACACTATAGTGAAATTAAAAATTGGGAAAGCTCTAATCTGGATAAAATCAAAAAATTTATTAGAGCTGTGGAAACAGATATTAATGAAATCATAAAAAAAAATGTAAAAAAAACAGAGTATAAAACCCAACTCTTAATTGCTAATTTGGATTTAAATACACTGAAGCTAGTTGGTTATAATTTTGGAAATTGTAGTTGGGTAACTAACGTAAAAAATGCTACTTCATTACCACAAAACGATTTTCCTATTGGAGAAAGTTTTTGCAATCAAGCCTATTTTGAATATAAACTACGACGCAGCGAAAAGATGCTTTTTGTTTCGCCAGGTTTAAAAAAAGACTTTGAAGAGCTTCTTCCTAGAGAAAATATTTATGAAATATTTAAAAATAATCTCCATTTATCTAGCATAGATTTAATTAATGAAATATATTATCAACTTAAAAAAGAAAATAGCAGCGACTTTTTATCTTACGATGCTTCTGCAATATTAATTGAGGTTCAAAATGACATTATCACGCAAGTTTAGTTTTATTATCCTATTATCTCTTGTGATTTTTAAGCAAGGAACGGCTCAAGATCTTAATTGTTTAAATAGTATTTACACAGTTAAAGTTGAACATCCCGGAAAGCCATTTGGATTAGCTAAAAATATTTTAGAAATTAAAAAAGATAAATGTGTAGTTGAGATTCAACACGAAAAACTAAAAATTTTAAAAAATAGTTGGCAAATTGATGTGTGTCGTGAGCCTGTTCACATTAAAGAAGATATTGGAGCAGTTGAGGTTTTAAAACGTGACGGTGAAAATTGTACTGAAAACGAAAAAAAGAAGACACCTTATTGCCTTATTCTTCTAAAAATAGAAAAACTTATTCAAGATGACGGACTTATTTTTGCTGTTGGAGAAAAAGAAGACCTAAATTCTGACCATGGTAAAGTATACTGTGCCTATTCAATTTTAGAAAAATATTTAAGACGTGGCTTAGTGCTCTCGCGTTTTGCTGAAAAAATGGAAAATTTACCTGTGGATTTTGAAGCTCCACCGGCTGCCGCGCCAGCTACAGCACCAGCGCCTAGCGCGACCCCAGCTTCTTAAAGCTCTGTTCTAGATCTTTTTCAAGATCTTTATAGTTTTCAATTCCAACGCTAATACGAATTAGATTATCGCTGATTCCAAGCAGTTTTCTACGTTCTGGTGGAATCGATGCATGTGTCATAATTGCTGGATGTTCAATTAAACTCTCAATTCCACCCAAGCTCTCTGCTAGTGAAAAAATCTCTAGGTTTGATAAAAATTTTGATGAATCTCTTAAATTACCTTTAAGATAAAAAGTAATCATACCACCAAAACCACTCATCTGTTTTTTAGCAAGTTTGTATTGAGGATGAGAGGTGAGTCCAGGGTAAATAACTTTTTCAACTTTACTATGATTCTCTAGGTATTTGGCCAGTTTAATTGCATTACTCTGGTGAGCTTCCATTCTAATACCAAGTGTTTTAACTCCTCTTAATACTAACCAGCTATCAAACGGTGATTGGCATGGCCCAATTGAGTTTTGAAGACGCCATAATTCGCTATACATAGCTTTATCATTTAGCATGATAGCTCCACCTACAACATCACTATGACCATTAATAAATTTCGTTAATGAGTGAAGAACAACATCGGCCCCTAAATTAATTGGATTTTGAAAGTAAGGTGACATGAAAGTGTTATCAACCACAGTTAAAACATTATATTTTTTTGCTAATGCACAAGCTTTTGCCAAATCAGTAATTTTGAGTGTTGGATTGGTTGGAGTTTCAAGCCAAAGTAATTGGGGTTTATGCCACTTTAGATTTTTTTCTAGTTCTACTAAATTAGTAGTGTCTACAAATTTAAAGGTATGACGATCTTTGAAAACAGTATTAAATATACGAGCTGTTCCACCATAAACATCATCGCCACAGAGAACGGTTGTGTTAGGAGCTAATGTATTAATAATTAGCATTGTCGCTGATAATCCACTTGCAGTAACTACAGCATATTCAGCACATTCAAGTGAAGCTAAACATTTTTCAAGTCTCGTTCTAGTTGGATTGTGAGAGCGTGTATACTCGTATCCTTTATGTAATCCAGGTGAAGCCTGAACATAAGTAGAGGTTTGATAAATAGGGGGAATAACTGCACCAGTTTCACGATCCGGTTCACTTCCAATATGGATTGCTTTTGTACAAAAACCTAAATCTTTTTTATCTTTCATTTTTAGTATCTTCCTTGCATTGAAATAAATAATAAAATATCTGAACTGGTTAAGATGTGTGTAATCTTGTCATTCTCAGTAATTAAAACAATATTTTTTTTCATTAGAGAATTTATAACTTTATCGAGGAGATCATTAGAATTAAAAATTTCATATCGATTATGATATGCCACAGAAACTGAATCATTTAGATTAAGTTTCCCTTCGAAAATTGGTCGCATAATTTCTGATTCAGATAAAACTCCTACCACTTTACCTTTTGTTGTAACAGGCAGTTGAGAAATACCATGCTCTTCCATAATAGAGACTGCTCTTTTTAAGTTTTCAGAATCTTCTACCATTACAATATTTGATTTCTCTTTTTTAATAGAGTTAAGCGCTTCTCGAATAAGGACATTGAAATTTGAATTAACATAATTATTTTCTCTCATCCAATCATCATTATAAATTTTTGAAGCATAACGGTTACCTGAATCAGGCAGAATGACGAGAATGCGTTTAGGTGTGGTGAGCTTTCGAGCGTATTTCATAGCTCCTATCACAACAGCGCCAGAACTACCTCCAGCAAAAATTCCTTCATTAACAAGGAGCGATCTTGTCATTAAAAATGACTCTTTATCTTCCGTTGTTACAAATTCGTCAATTAAATCAAAATTAATGTTAAGTGGAATAATGTAATGTCTTCCCCAATTCCTTCAATAACATAAGATTTTGCTTCACTCATTTTCGAGTTTTATGATGCTGAAAGCTAATGACAGTCAAGTAGGTCAACCGCGACTACTTTTAAATTTGGCATTTAGATTTTAGATATTGCAAGACCTGAAATAGTTCCGCCTGTTCCAATACCAGATTAATACATCAAATTTACACCGTTGATCTGTTTATAAATTTCTGGGCGATTAGTATGGACATGGGTTTCTCGGTTAATAAATTGTCATACTGATTAACATAATATGAATTAGGTGGTTCGCGAAGGCTATTGGCTGCTGTAATATGATCTAGGATCATCTGCATGTACGTTGGTTGGGCAGACAATTACTTTTGCTCCGAACGCTCTTAAGTTTGCAATTTTTTCGAGACTATTTTATCAGCTAAAACGAAAATGGTTTGCTTAGCCATTTACCGCAGCAAACATAAGCTAGCCCTACACCGGTGTTTCAGATGTTCCTTCAATAATTGTTCCGCTGGTTTAAATCACCTTTTTCAATGGCTTTTTGAAGAATATAATATCCAATTCTATCTTTAATTGAACCGCCCGGATTCATAAATTCAAGTTTGGCATAAATAGGAGGCTATTCCCTCTGTAACTTTATTTAATTTAACTATTGGTGTATTTTAATAGCTTCTAAAACATTTTTGCCAATTTCATAATTTTTTCCTCTCTATTTATTCTTTGTAACTTCTTCTATTTCTAGTCCGGCAGCTAAATTAGCGAGTCTTGCTATTGCAGAGTAGATCATCTCTTTACATCGTCTATCGTCATCTTCACGAATCTCATTTAAGCATAATCTTTGGAAAACCATTCCTTTGGAATTAAGATTTTCATCCACGCCTTTAAGTGGATTAACTCGCATAAAACCCCCAACAACCTTTCCACCTACCAGGTAGACTGTTATTTCAGCAGGATTGTCTTGATATTTTAAAATTGTATCAACACTCTCTTGGAGTAAAACCGATGTGAAGACAATATTATTTTTACCGGCATTCATTTTGTTACGGGCCTTACGGTTCATTTCTATAATTTCTTTGCCCGAAGAGACGACCATGATTCCCATTCCATAAGTTCCTTGGGCACCTTTAATGAATACTTTTGATGGGTTCTAGTTTCTCAATAAACTTGTCCGTTTCATTGGCGAGTGTTTCTAGATTTAATTTTCCGGAAATCTAAATTTTCTACAGAATGAAATTTTGTGCCATTAATAGGATAAGTTAATTTTAAATTCCTTACAAAACTTATTAATAACCTTTTCATATTGTATAAAATGTTTTGGTTTTGAATCTATTAAGCGCATCAATAAAAAAATGGAGATGGATGAATAGGAACCTGTTGTTTCCAATCAACCTTTAATGCAATTGATTGATCATGATTCATAACTACAAAATCAAATTTTTGATTAGTGTTACTTTCAGAAGCTTTTTCTATAATGGTTCATGTTGAGAAAAAGAGGTAAGTTTTAATATTGGATCGTTTATAAAGTTCTAGATCAAAAACCTTAATAAATGTAACTTTAAACTCAACCATTTCTAAACATTTTTTAAGAGAGAAAAGATGATCGAGATAAAATGTATTTTTGATATTTGATTCTACAACTAAACCAATGTTTTTAGCAGTTTTAACTTTTTCTAAAATATATTTTTTTAAATTCTTTGGAGGCTAAAATTAAATCAAAGTCTAAAAAGATTATTAAAGCCAGCAAGGATAAATGTTGTGATCTATGGGCGCAAACTTTTTTATACTCTCTCGAATATCAATACTTGCGTAAATTGGAATTGGAAGACGACTAGCCTCTTCATCAATATAAGCATTGATTCTATTCCAATTAGTAATAAGGAAGTTTTCTAATTCTTCTTTGGTATTAATTATTTTGTATCCATTTTTGAAAAAGCAGTTCATTTAAACGTACGCCGAAGGTGAAGTACTAAAAGACCTCATTAAAACATAATATATGATTAAAGTTTTCTGCAAACTTTTCAGCTCTATCTCACGATGCATCATGGACTCTTTTAGTTTGAGAGATGAGTGAGACTTATCAATTGCCTCTCTTTCCCAATCATTCCAAAATTTATCTATACACTTATTTAGAATACAAAAGGAATCATTATGCATAAAATGAATAGCGTTCTTTTTTAATTCAATGGCTTCATTTAGTTTATATTGTTCTGCACTTGTAGCAAAAACCAGTTTTGATTTCTCTTTCATTTGAAAATTTTCTTGTAAGCTTAAAGCCTCAATAAAAGCATCTTTTAGTTGATAAACTAAAAGAATTGCTTCAACAAAATCATCAACAAATTCTTTACCAGTAACACTTTCGGAGATAACCTAAAGAGCTTTTTTTATTCCACTGACAAAAAGTCTAAAATTCCACCTTCGTTTTTCACATTGGAATTTAGAGATTTTCCTAAATATTTAAAGAGATCTATAAAGCTTTTATCAAAAAAATCATTAATTTTTTTACAGGATTCTAAAAATCTAAAAAGTGTTTTCCCGGTTGGTGTATCTAAAATAATAGTATCATAATTATTAGTACTTAAATGATAACGAACCTCTGTAATAGCTAGAATCTCATTCATACCACCATAAGGTCGTGCTAAAATTTCTATAATTCTATTCTCTTTTTCACTGTTATTATTTGGATTGCTTTTACGAAGTCGATTGAAGGTGGCTTTGGGAGACATTAAGAGAGCATCAAATTTTATATTGTTGTAATTGATGTTTTCCACAGTTCCAGCATTTTCATCTGACATTTTTAAAATCTCTTTTAATCTTTTTGCTGGGTCAATTGTCATTAATAATACACGTTTTCCTGACTTTGCTAAAAATAGAGCTCTAGAGGTTGCTAGTGTGGTTTTTCCTACTCCACCTGTTCCACAGAAAATTTCAAACTGTTTATTTTGAATACTTCGAATCACTTAAATAATGTCCTTTATTAGCGTCGTTAATTTTTTTATAATTTCTAGTGGGCTAGTTTCAGTAATGTGTGCAATTTATTTTTAAACTCATTTTTAAACTCAAGTAGGACATGCTGTTCAATCGCTATTTTTTATAAAGTCAGGTAAATTTGGGTTATTTTCTGTAGTAAGCGTAAAACAGTTGTTAAAGTGGGGTGGTCTCATCAAAACCTAGTTTTGCTAAATGATTTTAGTTCTATTGCTTCATGTGCACACATTTCAGTTGGCATAGCACAGATAATTATTTGTAAAACGTCGGATTGTGGATAAAGCTTAACGTTTTTCGATATCGTCAAAGATAGAAGTCCTTTACGGAACATTTCTTGAAAATTTTACATGCTTCAAATAGGGTAGAAGCATGACCAGAACTCGGAGAATCGATAATCAAAATAAGCTCAGGGTCATTGTAGACCAACTCTAAGAGGTGGCCTAAAAAAATAATATAACTAAATCCAGGAATCATGTTAATTAATGATTTAAAAAAAGGTGTTCTAACAACCCAAGAAGCAATCATTTTAGATTTTAGTTTTTTTGCAATATATCCATTGGCACTTTCAAGTAAAGAGAGCACATAGTGTTTTATTTTTAACTGTTCAAAAATTTCAGGGCTAACTTGAGATTCAAATTCGACAAAAAGAACTTTTTTACCTTGTAAAACAAGATGATTTGCTAAGCTTAGAGCGCAAGTGGTTTTCCCGACTCCACCTTTTCCGGTGAAGACATATAAGCGTTTGTAACTCATTTAAACCCATTTAGAAGGTGTACATGACCGTTAACAATAATTTTAAATAGGAGCCCTGTACTTTTGGTCCATAATCTTGTTTCACGTCAAAAGGATCGTGGTAGTGGAGTATCACACCAAAGATGAAGTGTCGATTTAATCGCAAGTCAACCCCAGCTCCAAAGTTTGGCCCTAAAGTTAATTTGCCGGTCGATTCTACTAATTGATTATTGAGTACTCGTTTTACGACTGGTCTATAAAATCCAAGTCCAGCTGTTACAAATGGGGAAAAAGAATCAAACTCATAGAGTCGTGACTTAATTCCGGCATCTAATCCTTTTATAGTTGTCTCTTGTCCGCGAAATTTATGTTTAGAGTAGTGAAAATTTGCCATTACATCAAAAGAATAACTAGCACTGTAGGTATAGTAAATTTCTCCTGTAATTGAATCCTCACCACTATCTTGAAAATCGCCGCTTAAAAAAGTCTCACCAATACCAATACCAAGAGAGTGAAGATTTAAGGTATCAGCTCCACGAGTAACTTCAGGACTTTTAGACGCTTTTTTTTCTTGAGCTGAATCGGTACTGTTATCATCTAATTTGGTCGGTTTAAATTCGGCGAAAAGATTATTCGATAGAGTTAAGGATAGTAAAACAAAAGAGAACAAAAAATTTTTAAGGTTATAATCATTCATAAGAACGATTATAACCCCAAAATATTTAATTAGTTAAGAGTATTAACAACTTCTTGAGAATTTTCTGTTAAAACTGGAGCTTTAGCAGCTGGAGCAACTGGAGTACCATATTTTCCATCTTCTAAGTTACGGATATAACCAGTTAAAGTTCCTTCGTTTGAACGAATAACTTTTTTAAGTAGGTCAGTATCGCCTAACTTTAAAGCTTTTCTTTCTTGATCAAATAAAAGCTGAATTTGAGTTATATAAGTGATGTCATTCTTAGTTTTGTTATCGATTACTTGAATTTCGTTACCTTCACGAACGATCTGAGCAATTTCTTCAAGTGTCACGTAACAGCTTTGGAAAGTGTCATACAGCTTACGGTTTTGGTACCTTTTGATAATTCTTACTTCTTTCATATTGCCTCTCTCCCCTCTTAAATATACGCTAGATAATCTTTCACATCTAAATTATTAAGCGCATGCATTATATTATAAAAGCTCACTCTAGTTATACTTTCTAAATTAAAAATACAAGTGTGTTTTTCAATTGTGGGCGAGTCATAGCAAATAATTAGTTGGTTTGTCAACCCGATAAGTCAAAGAATGATGAATCGTGTCTTTTTTACTATCATTTAGTTTTGATCAAATATTAAATAGTTAGAAATTAGCAATAAAAATTATTGAAAGGGCAAAATCGTCGTAGGTAAATTACTATCCACGTTAAAGTTTATAAACAACGAGGTGAAATCCGATAAAATTAAAGGAGCTTAGAATATCCTAATTGACCAAAGGTATGTGGTAAGCATGAAAAACACAATTTTAATATTGATAAGTCTTATTTTATGGTTTGGCTGTAGCACTACTAAGAAAAAGAGTGTCGCAGAATCGAAATCGGTTCATGTGAAAGAAGCGGAAATTACATTGGAAGATGTTTCAAAAAAATTAAATGAGATCTCAATTGCTGCCCAAGAAGCCGGAGAAGAGACAGTCCAATATTTAATTTCAGATTTTTATTTAAAAGCTTCGATCTCGGCGATGTATGAGGATCATACTACAGCTTATGTTCTCTATGAAAATATTTATCATTTACGTCCCAATGATGAATATATTAAGACCAAATATGCAGTAAGTATGATTAGAGTTGGTAAGGTGCTAGAATCACTTCCTCTGTTAGAAGATATCTACAAAAGTTCACATTATAAAGATGGAAAAATTGGTTTATTGTTGGCCGGAGTTTACACTGCACTTTCTCAAAAAGATAATGCAAGAAAAACCTATAGAACTGTTTTAGCTAATGAGCCTAAAAACCAGGATGCCTGTGTTTTTTTGGCAAAGTCATTGGCGCTGGATAAAAGTTATAATGAAGCCGAAAACCTATTAAGCGCTTGTGAGAAACGGGTCAAAAATGAAGGAATATTCTCTTATTATAAAGGTAAAATTTCTTTAGAACAAGGCAAGCGAGCACAAGCTTTAAGGCAATTTTCTGATGCCCTAAAAGCTGATCCGAACTTCTATCAAGCAGTGTTAGCTCAAGGAATTCTTTATGAAGAAAAAGAGCAGTATAAAGAAGCTATAACTATATATGAAAAGTATTTAACCAGAGATTCTAATAATAATTTGATTTTAGCACGCTTAGTTCAATTACTTTTTTTAACAGAAAAATATGTTGAAGTACTACCTTATGCGGAGACACTTTCACAATTAGATCCTTCCAATTTGAATTTACAGGTTAAATTAGGAATTCTATATAGTGAAATAAAAAAATATGATAAAGCTAAAGCTACCTTTAAACAGATTTTAGCTGAAGTTCCAAATTCAGATAAAATACTCTATTACTTAGGTGCACTTCACCAAGAGACTAATGATTTAGAGGATTCACTAAAATATTACAATCAAATTGGAAAAGATAGTCCACTATTTTTAGAGACCAATTTGCAAATTGCCAAAATTTTAGGTGCCCTGGCGAGCCAAGATTCAGCCGGTAAGCGTGATAGTGAGTTTTTAGGATTTGTCAGTGAAATGAAAGAGAAGTTTCCAGATAATAAATTAGATTTTGTAGTGATAAAAGCTAATTTTTATGAAAATAAAGAAGATTATAAAAATGCCATAAAAGTGCTTAATGAATTTCAAGAGCAAAAAAATTTTTTAGAGGAGCACTATTATTATTTAGCCTCACTCTATGAAAAAACAAAAATGTTTGATGAGTCGTTTAATTTAATTAATAAGTTGTTAGTGAAAAATCCAGATAATCCTAATGCCTTAAATTTTTTAGGCTTTTCTCTACTAGAGCAGGACAAGGATTTGCCGCAAGCCTATAATTATATTTCTAAAGCTATTAAATTAAAACCAGATGATGGATATATTCGAGATTCGTTGGGGTGGTACTATTTTAAAATTGGACAATATGAGCAATCTTTGAAAGAATTGCGTGCCGCTCGCGAAAAAATTGAAAACGATGTTGTAATTTCAAAACATTTAGCGGTAGTGTTACAAGCACTAAAAAAATATAATGAAGCTAAAAAGTTTTACGTTGAGGCATTAAAAAACAGTAAGGTTCAAGCAGATCGCAATGATGTACTTAAAGCAATGGAAGAGTTGGAAGTTTTACGGTCACCTGCCAGTACAGGTGTGGTTAAAGACTCTGCAGATAATAGTTTTCCTACTAATAATAAATAGTTGTGCTCATCAAGTTCCTCTAAAACCTGTCTTTGTTAAAAAAAATCCTGATCAGATCGTTGGTTACTTTCTCGATAACTTAAAACAAAACTGTTTTACATCCAGTGGAAAAGGTAAAGTTGAAACTGGTGAGAAAAGCTATTCATTTGGTTATGATTCAGTTGTCTCATTTGATAAAGGTCAGTGGGGAATAGGATTTAATGTTCCGTTTAGTGGTGAAGAGACGCTTTTATTTGAATGGGATAAAAATGATAAAAACAAAACGAAATTACGCGGTACTTTTTATGACACAATCTTAAGTGAAATTTTAAAAATGCCTAAAGAAGAAGCCACTGAATCAATTTTACGTTTACGCAATCTTAAAGATCTCCAAGCCCAATTTTTCTATTATTTTGAGAAAATTATAACTTCTGGAGAAGTCATTTGTGGAGTTAGTGATAGTGATGACTTTACGGCCACCGGAGAGTGTTATGAGTTTAATGGCGCAGAGAAAAAGAATGCTTTCTCCTGGAAATATAATCAACGTGATATCCAAATCACTATAAAAAATCGTTTTGGATATGTTTATGAATTGAAACTAGGGAACGTTAACGAGAACGGAAAATTCCTTAGTGTCGAAATAGGACTGATTAAAGATAAAGAGACCAAATTAAGCCTAATTGCCTCAACGTGTCGCTAATTAATTTTCGACTTTCTATGTAAAATTTTATATAAGCTCCCTTAGTTTATTTTTTATTTGGAACACGGAGTTGAAATAATGAAAAAACAGATCACACTAATTACCATATTCACTTTAATTTTGGTGGGTTTAATTTCATGTACTAAGAAAGTAGATAAGAATGAAAAGGTTCTTAACTTAGTTGTTTCATCTAAAATTAAAGGAATGGATCCTATTTATGGTGATGATCTCTATTCGTCGACTGAAATTGCTCGTGTTTATGAGGGACTATTAGAGTATGAATATTTAAAAAGACCCTATACACTTAAAGGCAATTTAGCAGAGGGACTTCCGACTGTTTCAAAAGATGGTTTAACTTATACTTTTAAAATTAAACCTAATATTTTATTTCAAGATGATAAAGCGTTCCCGGGTGGCAAAGGTAGAGCGGTTGTGGCTCAAGATTTTGTCTACTCACTTAAAAGATTAGCCGATCCAAAACTTAATTCATCTGGCTGGTGGTTACTCGATGGAAAAATCGCAGGTCTTAATGCTTGGAAAGATAAGAATGCCAATGCTGCCACGGTTAATTACGACGAAGAGGTTGAGGGGCTAAAAGCCATTGATGATCAAACGCTTCAGTTTAAATTAGTAAAACCGTTTCCTCAATTTCTTTATTCTCTGGCTATGCCATTTACTTATGTAGTAGCAAAAGAGGTCGTTGATCATTATGGAAAAGATTTTTTAAATCATCCAGTGGGAACAGGTCCATTTGTTCTTCCTGTTTTTAATCAATCAAATCAGATTGTTTATACTAAAAATCCAACTTTTAGAGAAAAATTTTATCCAACAGAGGGCGAAGAGAGTGATAAAGCTAATGGCTATTTAGACGACGCTGGTAAAAAATTACCGTTAGTCGATAAGGTCATTGTTGATATTGTGATTGAAGCTCAACCAGCTTGGTTATCATTTCAAAAAGGTAAGATTGATGATCTAGCGATTCCTAAAGATAATTTTCAATCAGCCGTTGATGCTAATCGCGAGCTAAATCCTGAAATGAAAAATAAAGGTATTAGATTACAAATTACTCCATCACTGGATGTAACCTATACTGCGTTTAATTTTGTAAATCCGCTTTTTAATAATTTAAAGTTAAGAAAAGCTATGTCGCTAGCTTCTGACACTGTAAAAACCAATGAACTGTTTCATTCTGGTACTGCAGTGATTGCTCAATCATTAATTCCACCTGGTATAGCTGGTTATGATAAAAATTATAAAAATCCATATGTTGGTAAAAATATCGAGCAAGCTAAAAAATTACTCGCGGAAGCTGGTTATCCAGGAGGTAAGGGACTACCAATAATTACTTATGATACCGCTGCTTCAACCACATCACGTCAGATGGGTGAATTTTTTGCTAAGAACATGGAAGAGATTGGTATTAAAATTAACGTTGTCATTAATCCTTGGCCTGAGTTTCAAAATAAAATTGCCAATAAGACTACTATGACTTTTGGAATTGCTTGGGGTGCGGATTACCCAGATGCTGAAAATTTTTTACAACTACTTTATAGTAAAAATGAAGCACCTGGATCTAATGGTGCTAACTACAAAAATCCAGCTTTTGATGAGCTTTTTGTAAAAGCTTCATTAATGCAAGATTCGCCTGAGCGAACTGCACTTTATGAAAAACTTAATAAAATGGTAGCTGAAGATCTGCCTTGGATTTTTGGAGTGCATAGAACTTCATTTGTATTAGTTCAAGGTTGGCTTAAAAATTATAAGTATACTGAGTTTGCCCATGGTCAGTCTCAATACTTAAATATTGATACCAAATTAAAAGAAGAACTCTTAAAGAAATTTTAGGTAATAAACTCACATGAATCTTTACGTCTATATAATTAGAAGAACACTTTATGTAATTCCAATTCTACTGGGAGTTACATTAATTATTTTTTTGCTGTTTAATTTAGTCGGAGGAGATCCTGCCTTGATGCTTTTAGGTAAGCATGCGACAGCCAAACAGATATTAGAAGTAAGAGAGGAGTTAGGACTCAATCGACCACTCTATATTCAGTATTGGGACATTGTGAAATCTTCGTTTACTTTTGACTTTGGAAGATCTTGGTCTACTAAACAGGATATTTTTGAAATGATTAAGGCGGGAGCAATTCCCTCACTTACTATTACATTACCAGCATTCACAGCTTCTATTGTTCTTTCAATTATTATTTCGCTGATGGTGGCTTACTATCGTGGTAAAAAATTAGATAAATTTACAGTGGTTGCTTGTGTTTCACTTATGAGCATTTCTTCACTAGCTTATATTCTTTTTGGACAATGGTTCTTTGCTTATAAATTGGGCTGGTTTGAAATTTCAGGTTATGAATCGGGTTTTCCTAATTTTATACCTTACGTTTTACTACCCATATTTATTTGGATTATTTTATCGATTGGGCCTGAAGTTCGTTTCTATCGAACAGTGATTTTAGATGAGATCTATCAAGACTATGTAAGAACGGCTCGTGCCAAAGGTTTAACCGAATTTACTATTCTGTTTAAGCATATTTTAAAAAATGCCATGATTCCGATTATTACTAGTGTAGTAATCGAGATTCCATTTTTAATTTTAGGGGCGCTTCTACTTGAAAACTTTTTTAGTATTCCAGGTTTAGGTGGAATTACATTAAATGCAATTAACTCTTCTGATTTTCCAGTGATAAAAGCTATGACCGTACTTTCAAGTATTGGCTATGTTATTTTTTCGTTAATTTCAGATGTTTTATATACGTTAGTTGATCCAAGGGTTAGGTTACAATAATATGGCAAGTACATTGTGGGCAGATCTTTTTAAGAAAATAACTAAAGATAAGATGGCGTTTTTGTCACTCTTAATCGTTGTTCTATATACTTTGGTAGCTATTTTAGTGGCATCTGGTTTAATGGGTGCGGATTGGACGAAAGAGGTGGGAGTGAGCTATGCACCACCTTCAGCTGAAAATTGGTTTGGAACTGATATTTTTGGACGAAGTGTTTTTCAAAAAACACTGCAAGGAACTCAAGTCGCAATGTCAGTTGGTTTTATCACTAGCATAATAGCAATTATTATCGGTATTTTTTTAGGTGCAGTTGGTGGCTACTTTGGTGGATTTATCGATGAAGCTATTGTTTGGTTTTATACTACCATCTCATCAATTCCTAATATCATGCTTTTAATCGCGGTCACCTTTATTCTAGGTAAAGGAATTCTCGCGATCTATTTAGCATTAGGGCTAACTAGTTGGGTTGGGCTCTGCCGGTTAATTCGAGCCGAAGTAATTCGTCATAAAGATAGAGAGTATGTACAAGCAGCTTATGCTATTGGTGGTGGACATGTTAGAAGACTCTTTCGCCATATTTTACCTAACGTTACTCATATTGTGATTGTGAGTTTTTCACTTATTTTTGAAGTAGCAATAAAATCAGAGGTTATTCTATCTTATTTAGGTTTAGGTATTCAGGGACGTCCTAGTTGGGGAACCATGATTGATGATGCTAAACTTGAACTAGCTAGAGGGGTTTGGTGGCAATTGGCGGCGGCATCGTTTGCCATGTTTTTTATTGTACTTGCCTTTAATGTTTTAGGGGACGCCATAAGAGATGCTCTAGATCCAAAATTGAAAGGAAAATAGTTTTTTATGGATAAGAAAATTTTAAGTGTTAAAAATTTAGTAACTAAGTTTAAAACGGATAGAGGTTTAGTTACGGCAGTTGATGGTGTGAGCTTTGATGTATTTAAAGGTAAATCTTTAGGTATTGTGGGTGAATCTGGTTCAGGGAAATCTGTTACTGCACTTTCAGTTATGAAATTAATTCCTAATCCTCCTGGTATTATAGCTGGCGGGGAAATTCTCTTTAATGGAGAAGATATAGTTAAGAAGAGTGAAGCAGAAATGAGGAAAATTCGCGGAAATAAAATTTCTATGATTTTCCAGGAGCCTATGACTTCACTTAATCCAGTTTTTACCATTGGAAATCAGATTGAGGAAGTTGTTAAACTTCACCAAGATGTAACAAAAAAAGATGCGACTGATAAAGCGATTGAAATGTTAGAACTCGTAGGAATTCCTGTTCCTAAAAAGAGAATCAATGAGTATCCTCATCAACTTTCAGGAGGAATGAGACAGAGAGTGATGATCGCTATGGCACTGGCTTGTAATCCAGAGGTGTTAATTGCCGATGAACCAACGACAGCTCTTGATGTTACAATCCAGGCACAAATTTTAGAACTTATGAAAAAACTGCAAGATGAGATTGGAATGGGAATCATAATGATTACACATGATCTTGGTGTGGTAGCAGAAACCTGTCATGATGTAGCGGTAATGTATTGTGGGGAAATTGTAGAAAAAGCGGATGTTAAAACACTTTTTAATAATCCAAAACATCCATATACTAGAGGTTTGATGGATTCAATTCCGTCTTTTGATAGTACACTTAATGAAGAGAGAACAAAGTTAAAAACAATTGAAGGGATGGTTCCTTCATTATTTAATCTTCCTAATGGTTGTTATTTTCAAGATCGTTGTTTTAATGTGAAGAGTGAGTGTCGACAAAAACGGCCAATTAAACATATGCTGGAACACAATCATGAAGTGAGCTGCTTTAACCCTTTAAATAACAGGTAAATATAATGAAAGAGAATTACGAATACTTATTAGAGGTAAAAAATTTATATAAAGAGTTCCCGGTTAAAGGTGGACTTTTAGGTCGTAAGACAGGTGCCGTTAGAGCAGTTAACAATGTAAGTTTTGCAATTAAAAGAGGGGAGACTTTAGGTTTAGTAGGTGAGTCAGGTTGTGGTAAATCAACGTTAGGTAGAAGTATTCTTCGTTTAATTGAACCTACTAGTGGTCAGGTTTTCTTTAAAGGTAAAAATCTTTTAGATTTAAATGCTAGAGAACTAAGAGAGATGAGACGGAAAATTCAGATCATCTTTCAAGATCCATATGCTTCATTAAATCCCAGAATGACAGTTAGTGCAATTTTAAGTGAGCCACTTAGAATTCATAATCTTTTTTCTAGTCCAGAATTAATGCAAAAAAGATTATATCAATTACTTGATTATGTTCAGTTACCAAAAGATGCTTTAAATAAATATCCTCATGAATTCTCAGGTGGTCAAAGACAGAGAATTTGTATAGCAAGAGCCCTAGCAGTTGAACCAGAGTTTATTGTATGTGATGAACCAGTGAGTGCACTTGACGTTTCGGTTCAGGCGCAAGTTATTAACCTTTTAATGGATTTACAAAAAGAGTTAGGTCTTACTTATCTTTTTATTGCACACGATTTAAAAGTGGTTGAGTTTATTTCTGATCGCGTTTCCGTAATGTACTTAGGAAATATTGTAGAGACAGCTAAATCAAATGAAATTTACGGTGACTGTAAACATCCATATACTAAATCTTTAATTTCAGCTATTCCATTTCCTAATCCTAATTTAGTGAAAGAGCGAATTATTTTGAAAGGGGATGTTCCAAGTCCAATGAATCCACCTACTGGTTGCCCATTTCACCCACGTTGCTTTAATGCAGTTAAAGAGTGTTCGGAAAAATTTCCTGAGATTAAAAACGTTTCCGGTACACATGAATTCAGATGTATTAATCCAATTGCTGGTAAAGTAATTCACTGATTTTACTTAGTATAAAACCAATTTAGTCTAGTTTAATTTTGCAACAATATTCCGAAGAATATGATCTAAGGAGTATTAGTATATAATGAACGGTTTTAATCAACTATTAACTGAAATTAAACAAAAAGAGATGATCACTATTTCTCGTGAAAAGTTTTTGGAGAAATTGGTTTGTGAAGGATTTCTTTTTCTAAAAAAAGAGAGTGGGACGCTTGCCTACCTCTTTGCTCCTGGTGAAGTTATTAGTGAGGCCATATTAGATGATCGAATTAACCATAGAAAAGGTGAACTAGTATTCTACTTAATGATTAATGAAGAAATAATTGAGCAAGGGCTTATATATCTTAATCAATTTAAAAATGTCACGGATGAGTTTGTAGAAGTAAGAACGCGTGAAGTATTTATTAATTATTTTAATCAACAGTTTGTTCAAGCAAAAAAATTATCGCAATTAGATTTTGTTGTACTTTTATCAAGATTTTTTCTAAATGAAAATATCAATGAACAACTCGTTAAGTATTTAATGGATTTGAATCCGGTATTACAAAAACGTGCCTTTTTGGTAGCAAGTTATTGTAGTTTTTGGAATTTAATTGGTGGATTTCTAGATTTTAAATTTTTACAAGATATTTTTCTGTTGGGACTTATTCTTGACTATGGTCGAAGTATAAATTCAGATAATGTTTTTAACTTATACATTGATAATGAGTCTGAGATTAAAAACCAGCAAGTTTCAGAGAAAATAGCTAATCTTAAAAATCGAGAAATGATTGATGTACAGACATTTTTTAAAAATCATATTGAACCACTTATCCACTTTCCAGAGGTTGCTAGTTTTTTTGAAGTTTATAGAAAAGGCAAAGTGAAAGAGAAAAATAAAGTCTACGTTGATGATTGGAAAACAATTATTTATGAAGTGGATAATATTTTTGATTATCATGATTTTTATTATAAAGAGAAAGATTTTAGTAACTTTTTTGAATTGTTTATTGAGAAAGATTTTATTTTTATTAAACGGAAGCTTAAAAAAGAGATTGCATAAAGTATGAGTGAAAGTACCGCTAAAAAGAAGGCAGTATTGAATATCGACCAAGTCGATTTCGTTGATATTGCTCCGTTTGCGGAGGCGATTAACTTAGATGTACTCAAAACTGGAAATACAGATGAGCTTTGTCTACTTAAGCTCAATTCAAAACAAATTGATAATAAAAAAGGTGCTGAAAACTGCTTAATCCTTGAGCAAGATTTCTTTAAGAACCCTCTTTTTAAAAACTATTTAAACATGCTGCTTGAAGGTGAGTTCCATAATAATTACGAAGAACTTTTTAATTTGAAAGAGTTGCAAACTAAAGAATTGCGAGTTGTTAATTTAAAAAGAGTGGGACACTATACAGATTTATTAGTTGAAGATTTTGTTAATTCGAAAATTACAAGAAATTGGCGTGATGAAATTGAAAAATTATTCGAGAGTCTTGTTAGATGGAAAAACGAAAAACATTTAGGGATTCCATTTGAAATTAATTACTTTGTACAAGATGAATTAATCATTCTTCAATGTACTACTCATTATAACGACAATGAATTGATGGATTTAGATTTATTTAGATTAGGCGATTTTAGTAGTCTTGTTTTTTTGAAAAATCCGAAAACATTTATTTGGAATATTTTCTGGTACAAAGAAAATCCGGTTGAAAAAAATAGTTTAGCTATTTTTTCTAATATGACATTACAGAAAAATAACTATATTTTTAGAGAGAATGATGTTTATACTTGGGCTTTTAATAATAAACTTTCCCTGGTTCCGAATGATAATGATGAAATTTTAGATTATAATAGAATTAAAGGACAAATTACACCTAAAGATACAGTTCAAATAGTAGAAGGACTTCCTAGTGATGAAGAGTTGAAACAGACTATTAAAGGTGTAACTGACCATATTGAAGATGAGACTATTTTAGTTAAAGGTGTTGATACATTTAGATATGGTCTAACCCTGTTAAATAAGATTAGTGCTGATAAAATGATGACTGAAGATGAGTATTTACATTTAAAACATGCCCATCTGTTAGGTATGAAAGCAATCCATTTTCTTACGCAATATCAAAAATCTTTAGAAGAGCAAACACCAGATAAAGTTATTGTTGAAGGTGTTTCGACTGAAGTTGATAGCAATTTTGAAATAGAAGTTCAAAGGCAGGTTGATAAACGGATAGAGCTATTAAAGGCACAGATGGATAATAGTACTGACAGTGATAACCAACTCTTAGAAAAACAGCTTAAAGTAATGACAGATAAATATAATGATTTAGTTTCACAAATAAACGATCGGGTAAGTGAAGAAAATAAAAAATCAGATACCCAAGCTAATTTTTATAAAAATGAATCAGCTAGACTTACTTCTGAGGTTTTGGCTTTAAAGTCAGAGATTGAAAAACTAGAACGAGAAGTGAGAGAACTTCAACTAATTATTCGTAGAAAAGAAGCGGAAGAGAAAAGTGGTTCTAATATGAAAGGTGACTCCAAATCGCATAAAGTTGATAATGATAAAAAAGTTGAAGATCCTAAAGATATGAAGTCACCGGAAGCTAAGTTTAAATTTAAAATTACGGTTTTAGAAAAAAACTTGGCTAAAGTGGAAGAAGAAAAGAAAAAAGCCTTAGAAGATGTGAGTGCACTTAAAGCTCAAGCAGCTAAAATGAAATCAGAGAACATTGCTCTAAATAATGAATTAGATAAAGTTAGTAATAAATTAAAGCGGCTTTCCAGTGGTTAATTTAAATAGTGAACTACCTGAAAAGTTTTTTATTTGTTCTAATGGTAATGGTGATGGTTCCATCTCTCGCGCAACAAAGTAACATTCACCATTAGGTCTAAGCGCATTGGCAATAAAATTAAAAAAAATAGTATAATTATCTTTAAAGAAAAAACGACAAAAATTCCTCTCTATATTATTTTCTGAAATCTTATTCTGTTCATAATTAAAGAAGGGTGGATTTGCCACAATTAAGTCATATTTATGTTTGAATTTTTCAGAGTGTTTTTCTAGAAATTCTCCCATAGAACCTAAAAATAGATTATAATTAAGATCACAACATTCTAAGAGTGATATGTTTTTTAAAATATAATTTATAAATATTGGTTGAAGTTCTAAAAAATCACAAGCGCTAGTTTTATTATGACTTAGAAGTTCAATACCTAAAACTCCAGATCCAGCACAAAGATCAAGTGTGTTGGAAAATTTTTTATTAGAATTTTCAATTATATATTTAGTTAATTGAATTGAATCTTCGTTGAACTTATAGAAGTCTGGTTGTGAGTAGTGCCAAATGTTTTTCAATGTTATCCCAGCCCTCGCCTTTTCTAATAATAGTATAATTGTATTTTTCATTAAAAAATATGATTGTTGAAGCGCTACTTCTAGTTGGATCTTTATAGTCATCTTCACAAATAAATTCGCAATTTTTTGCAAAGTTTTTTTGAAAAGCTATAGCATCATTTTTTAAAATAATTGGTTCACTTCCAGTCTTATTTAAGCTGGTAGTGATAATTGCACTTTTTTCATTTTTTATGATTTTATTAATCGATTTTGAGTCTTTTAAAACTCTTACTCCCACAACATCAGAATTTTGATAGATCCATTGTGGAATACTGTTATTTTTAATCCACTTAACCGGAAAGCCTAAGGTGGTTTTAAGTTTAAAAATTTGTAAAAGTTCAGATTTGACTGTTTTAATAGTGTCTGGAAAATTAAAATAATCTTCCAAAAGTTCCCACGAATTAAATAGTGTTGAAACAGGTTTAGTTAAATCAGTCTCCTTAATTCTAGCAACTTGATTATAAACAATTTCGTCATGAATAGTGCCACCGATACCCCAGACGGTATCAGTAGGATAGATATAAATTGTATTTTTCATTAAGTTTTAGATATCAGGATAATCTAAGTCATCGCTATTAGGAAGTTTAGGGCCGCTTTCATCTTCAACAGTTTCAGATTGAGATTTAGTTAAAACGCTTTTAGCTTCACTGATTGGATTAAAAGATTGTACGATATCTCCTTTTACATATTTTTCTACTAGAGCTATCTCTTTAACATAAAACCAGTAACCATTTCCAGAACAAATTTCATCGTCTTCACTAAGTGACCCTGACTCATATAGTTCAATGAGTTTTTCTTTGGTAATGGGACCTAAAATTCTATGGTTGCGTGTTCTTATTAGCCAATTCTTCATGTTCTTTCCACTTTTAATTAAAAGAAAAATCCAATTAACCCTTTAAGATCCTCATCGGTAAAGCGTAACCCTGCGCCAAGCGTATAACTTTGGTGACCACTTTTAGAAACTAAATCTTCAAAGGCAATTCTTCCATAAAATACGTTCCAAATTCTAATTTGTGAACTAAATCTTAAATTAGGACCTAATGATTTACGATAATCAAAGGCTTCTAGAGAAAGAATTGTTCCGTACTCTTCAAAAAGATAATCAATACCTAATCCTCCAGTAGATTCAATTAAACCAACTCTGAATTTCCAACCGTGGATTGCTCGACCAATTTGTACATTGAAGCGATACGTATTTTTAATAGTCTCTTCTCGATACTCTTCTTGAGTGGTTCCACCTATTGATTTTTTAGTAAGAGTCTCTTTTTTAGGGCCAAACTCACTGGTGGTAATTCCTAAGAGATAAAATCTTTCAGGCGCAGGAAAAAGAGATAGTGCGGCTTCACTTTTATTCGATGAAATTGAATTTACACTGGTATATATTGAAAGTTGTGTTCTAATAGAATCAACTTTGTTAACAAGTTTATTCACGCCAGCTAAAGTTTCACTAACTTGATCTACAATCTCATCATCACGAAGTAGTTTTCCAATTGATCCTTTTCCTGCTTTTACATCTTCGATGATTTTTTTCAAATCTTCAGAAATCTTTTTAGCGTTAGCTAACACTGGTCCAATCTGCTTTACATCACTGATTAGACTACCAGAATACGCGGTATCCATTTCATGTTCTAAACTGGTTGTTAAGTTTTCTACATTGGCAATGATTTTATTAATCTTACTCTCATTAAAATCAACAATGTCTTTTACTTTAGCTGTAATATCTTTAGTATTTTTTGTTACATCACGTAGGTTATTAATAATGTCTACTAAAGGTTTATCTTCTGAATTAGGTGAAACGGATTGTTTAACACTTGCAATTACCGCTTTTAAATCTTTTAATATATCAGAGGCATCTTTTGTTAAATCTTCTAATCCTCCACCTGATTCAGATGGAATTAGCGCAGAAGCGGGTAAACGATCACTACCTTCACCCACTATAATTTCAAGATACTTATCACCTAAAAACCCAATGGTTTTGACTTTTAAAATAGAGCTTTTATTGATTGTAACTTGTTTTGTTACTTCAAAAGAGACTAATGCTTGATTGCCTAGTAGTTCAATATTAAGAATTCTTCCTGAGGTGATACCTGCTATTTTAATTGGAGTTTTTGGAAAAATTCCTGCAGCATCATTAATGATTGTTCTATATTTTACAAATTCTCCAAATCCAGCCTGATTGGATGTTACTCTCAAGGTCATATAGACAACTGAGATAAGTGAAGCGAGAGCAAGCAGACCAACTTTAAATTCGTTCAAAAAATAAACTCCTACAAATCAATAAAGGACCGAATCTTTTCATTTTTTGATTCTTTAAAGTCTTTTACTGATAGATGTTCTACTATTTTACCTTGATCTAGAAATGCAACATAGTCGGAAATTTTTAACGTAGCACGAATATCATGAGAGATAATAACTGAGGTAACTGCTCTACTTTTTAATCTTTCAGCGGTTGATATTATTAGCTCATTAACCATTTTGGTAGTAATTGGATCTAAGCCAGTTGTTGGTTCATCATATAAAAGAATTTCGGGGTCTAGGGCTAAGGCCCTGGCCAAGCCAACACGTTTTCTCATTCCCCCGGATAGTTCACTGGGATAACGATGAAATGATTTTGCTTCTAGCCCAACTGAAGTAAAGAGCGCCTCAGCTTTTTCTTTGATTTCAGCTTTTGATAACGAAGTAAACTCTTTCAATGGAAAAGCAACATTTTCAATTGCTGTTAATGAATCAAAAAGTGCTGCGTATTGAAATAACATTCCAAATTTTCTTCTAAATTCTCTTAAATCAAGTTTTTGAATATGTTGTAAATTTTGTCCTAAAACAATAATCTCTCCCGAGGTGGGATGCTCTAAGCCTAAAATATGTTTTAATAATGTTGATTTTCCTGCTCCTGAAAAACCTAAAATAGTTGTAATTTTTCCACGATCAATATTGAAATTTAATTCACTTAAGACTTTCTGAGTTCCGAAATATTTCGTTAAGTTTTTACAGACGATAGCATGTTCCATGTTTTTATAAAACCTTTGTCAGAATGCTGGTTAAAAAGAAATCGAGAATTAAAATAACCACCATAGACCATACAACACTTTTATTAGTGGATTTTCCAACTCCAAGAGCCCCACCTGCAACCTGAAATCCCTGATAGGTTCCAATTGATGAAATAACAAAGCCAAAAAAAAATGCCTTAATGATTCCTTGTAAAATATCTTCATAAAATACAAATTCAGAAAACTTACTAAAATAGACAACTTCCTCAATTAAAAGTACTTTAGTTGCAATCACCCAAGCTCCAATATTTCCAATTAGTAAAAAAATTATAGACAACAATGGAAGTGAGAGTGTTCCTGCAATTATTCGTGGAAGTGCTAAATATTGATAACTATTTATTCCCATAACCTCTAGTGCATCAATTTGTTCAGTTACTTTCATTGAACCAATTTGAGCAGTCATAGCAGAACCAGCTCTTCCTGCTACTATTAAACCTGTAAACACTGGGGCTAACTCTCTGGCAAGTGAGATAGCTACAATTGGTCCTACAAAAGTATCTCCTGAAATAACTTTAAAGCCATGATAGGTTTGAAAACACATCACCATTCCAGAAAATGAAGAAGTGAGACAAGTTATAAATAGACTTTTATTTCCAATAAAGTACAACTGTTCAAAGAGCAGATCATAACGATAAGGCCTACGAAAAAACCAATAGACAATTTTAGTCAGATGATTGGTAAATTGACCAAACTCTTTAGTGAAATCGATAACGACTCTACCTAAAAGCTCGATTCTATTTTTTAAAACATGCTCCATCTATTTAAGTTTAGCTGGAATTAGATTTTAGGGAAGAATTTAATGTAGTTTTTTTTCGATGATGGTCTTTAACTGACCACAAGCTGCTGAAATATCTTTACCGCGAGTTGCTCTAATAGTTGTCTGAAATCCGTTGTCATTTAACTGATCATAAAACCATGAGATGTTTTCCTCACTTGCCGCTTAAATTCAGATCCTGGAAACTCATTGTAAGGAATAAGATTAATTTTAGAGACCTGTTTGGGCAGTAGATTCATAATAGCGTCTAGATCCTCTTGTGCATTATTCACACCATCGATTAAGGTGTAAGCAAAAGTAATCATTCGACGTGGTTTAAGCGGAATAGTTTTAATCGCTGCAATTAATCTTTGCACATCATATACTTTATTAATTGGCATCAGTGTACTTCTGGTTTTATCGATAGCTGAGTGTAGAGAAATAGTAAAATTAATCGGCGGAAAATCCCATAGTTTTTCTATTTGAGGAACCATGCCTGAGGTACTTAACGTCACTCTTCTTTGACCAATTCGTAAAGCTTGATCATCGATAAAAATTTCCGTTGCCGTCTTCATGTTTTCAAAATTATGAAGAGGTTCTCCCATACCCATGTAAACGATATTGGTTATGTGGTTAACGTGAATCGCTGGATCTAAATTATCTTGTAAAAACTTATTAACGACGAGAAATTGCCCAACTACTTCATGCACTTTTAAATTACGAGTAAAACCTTGAGTAGCGGTATGACAGAAAGTACAACCTATGGCGCATCCTACTTGTGACGAAAGACAAAGAGTCATTCTTTTTTTCGAAGGAATAGCAACTGACTCAATGGTTTTTCCATCAGCTAATTTAATTAGAAATTTAATAGTGTTATCCGCTGCGACTGCTGAATAGACAATCTCAGGTAGCTTATAATCGAAGTGTTGGTTAATTATTTCACGAGTAGAAATCGCAACATTAGTCCACTCTAGCGGATTATAAACCTGCTTTAAGTAGATCCAATCAAAGATCTGTTTAACAATATATTTTTTAACGCCAATGCCCGCTAACCACTTTTGCCAGCCTTCAAAGTCTAGGTCAAATATATTTTGTTTAACGATGGCGACGTCGCTCTGTAATTCCATGATGGGGTGTTACACTAGAACGCTTATGCGATCAAGCCTCTTTTTCGAGATTCAATAATCTTTTAGCGATAATCATGATCATAACTTCATTGGTACCAGCACCAATTTCATTAAGCTTATTATCACGCATATAACGCTCAACTGGGAACTCACGGCTATATCCGTAACCGCCATGAATTTGGATAGCGTCTAGAGCAATTTTGGTCACCATACGAGGGATAGCAAGTTTCACTTGAGCAGCAACAACTGGCCCTCTGTGCCCTTGGTCATAATTTTTACAAACCGAGTAGAGGAAGTGTCTCATCATCTCAACTTCAGCACTCATTTCACTAATCATTCGTTGAATCATCTGGAAATTCCCAATGGTTTTTCCAAACTGTTTTCTCTCATTAGCGTATTTCACTGATTGAGTGAGACAGGCTTCAGCAATTCCAAGTGAAATGCCTGAAATGGTAATTCGCTCAATATCGAGGTTTTTCATCATATGGTAAACGGAGTCACCTTCGTTTCCAACACGACTATTGAGAGGCGCTTTACACTTTTCAAAAACGAGTTCAGCGGTTGGAGAGGCTCTCATCCCCATTTTATGAATCTCTTTACCGATACTAAAACCTTTCATCGATTTATCGACGATGAATGTAGTTAGATCTTTTTTATTTTTTCCAGTACGGGTGTAAACGTAAGCCACATCTGCGTAAGGAGCATTGGTAATCCACATTTTAGTTCCATTAATTTCGTAATGGTCACCTTTGTTTTCTGCTTTAGTTTGAATTCCCACGGCATCTGAACCAAACTCTGGTTCACTCATACCCATACAGCCAACTTTTTTACCAGAAATAAGATCGGGTAAATATTTAGCCTTCTGCTCTGAACTCCCGTTATTGTTAATATTGTTCACACATAAAATTGAGTGGGCTAAATAACTAAGTGTACTGGAAGCACAGGCTTTACCAAACTCTTCCATGACAATGGTCGCTGCTGTGGCACCTAATCCGCTTCCACCATATTCAGGGTCAGCGGTAATTCCTAGAACTCCAATCTCACCCATTTTTTTGAAGGCATTAATATTAAACGACTCTTCGTGATCATGTTTTTCAGCAAATGGCGCTAACTCTTTTTGAGCAAAATCACGACACATTTTTTGTAACTGTTTTTCTTCTTCAGTAAAAAACCACATACTATTTTCCTTTATCTATCAAAAAATTTTCCAAAGAACGAGCTAGCTGAATTTTTAGTAACCATTTTAGGATTATTTAGAATAGTTCCTTTAGAATGTAAACAGTCAAAAAAATCATTGACGGTATAGGTCTCATCAATCACCGAGTTAAATTCTAAAAGTGAGAGTAGGTTACATTTTTGAATACCCATTTTACTAATAAATTGGATGGCAAAGAGCCCCAATTCATTGAGTGAATCAAAACAGAGCTCATGTCGTGTGGAGTTCAGCCCAATCTTTTTAATGCCCATATATTCATCATAAAACTCTAACACCATTTGCTTTGATATTTGTGCTTCATCGGTAAAAAATTCGGTTACTTGGTAAGTTCCGGAAGTTGTTTTATTATCAGTTAAAACGTTCATGATTTTTGTAGGTGTATAGCGATAAATAAAAAACATAAAAAAGCATCCTTGTTTTTATTCGTAATGACCAAAATCAATTAACATTTGCCCCAATGGCAACAACTCGATCTCAATTAGGTTGGGTTGAGATTTCAATTTAGCGTTATATTCTCGATTAATTTTCATCAAGTTAAAATTATTAATATTTTTAATCTTCACCCGTTTTTTGTAACTGGTTGGATTATAAATATAGATTCTTCGAACATCAGTATAATTTAATTCTTGTGAAGTAGGGGAGCGATATTTCCAAAAATAGGTAACACCCTCCTCACACGCAACACTTAAATGGTGAATTTTTAAAAAATGCAGAATCTTATCCCAGAATTCATTTTTCTGTTCAATCGAATACTCCATACTAGACAACTTATCAGAATTAAAATCGACAAAAAAATTATCACCAAGTTGTGCCACGTTGACTAATGTTACAAAATTAACTTTCTCTCTTTTTAAATTATTTTCTAAAAAGAAGAGTTCTAGTTTTTTTTCTATCTGTGGATTTATGTTGAGTTTATCTAAAACTATTTTAGCTCCGCCGAGAAATAATTTAATTACTTTATTGAAGTTTGATAAATCAAGTTCAGCACCTGAAATAAAATAGATACGGTTAGGGCTAATCTGTTCGGCTTGCAGAAAACTAAAATCTTCTTCAAAACGAACCATATATTTGTACTGTTCATGAATATGTTGAATTAACCCGCAATCTAAAAATGCAGGTCTTGGTTGAGCGAAACCAGCTGATGGCAGTTGAATCAAAATAAATAGTTGAAGCGGTTGTAGACTCTCTACATAATCGCTTTCATAAATACTGGGTTTAAGTTTTTTAAATAGAAATGTATTATCGATCAGATCATTAAGAAATATACTTAAAATGCCCTGTTTTATTTCTGAATTAATTAGTAAACCTGTAGGTAATAATTGATGTTCCATTGCCATTAAAGTCGAATGATAAATTTTAAGGTTATCTTGCGAATATTTATTTTCAATAATATTTTTAGTTGAACCATTTAAGAAAGCCACATTCACCATACCGGTCCAGTTACCAGAGAGATTCTCGCGAGCCGACTCAAAATAGAGATTCTCAATCATGCTATTATATTCGTTTTTGAGTTTTAATTCCTCTTCAACACTTTTAAGTGCGAGCCCATCACTGAGTGAACCCTCTTTCTCTTTGACTGATAAAAATTTAGCAAAGCCTTGCTCATAACCACGTGAAGTATCTTCTAAGTAAGAATGAAATTTGCCATTTTCTAGATAGCCTGAACGCATTCCCACAATGTCGCTAGTTATCCCTTGTAGATTAAAATATTGGCCTAACTCCCAGACAAATTTACGATACATCTGATAAACACGTGGATCGTAAAAAGAGTAGAGTTTATTAATTCTCCCTTCGCTATCAGCAATTCCATATTGAATACCTTCGTAATTAACTGCAGGCATTTTGGCCAGAACCGCAGGAATTCCACCGTTGGGGAGAAAAGGGGCGCTATTGACTGGAACTAAGAAGATTAACTCTTTATTTAAGCTAGTCGCAATCTCAAACAGTAATTTGAAGTTGGTTTCGGGGCGCTCAACCGCAAAATCGTAAGTCTCACCATTTTCAGAGTGGTAAGCCCAATAGACTGGAATCAGAATTGGATTAATATTTTTGAGCTCTTCAAGTTTTTGTTTCCATAGCGACGCCGACGTCTGCCAGTAAAAGAACCAATTTTCATTTGAAGAATTTAATTCCATGTCTGCTTTTTTAAATATATTTTCAGTTAGCATCCTATATTAATAGTAGTATTTTTCTTGAAGGGTTGAAAGTGAAAATTGGGGCGGAGAAAAAATAAGTGGCTTGCCGGCAGCAATTTGCGCAGCAAGCCACTTGTGGTTAACTGTTAACTATTTTGGAACAACTCTTAATAGATCTTCGTGAACAACATCTGAGTCACCGTAAATCACTTTAACATAGAGATCAACACTCTTACCTTTAAGACTTTTGTCATCGATTTTGTACGTTACCACACTGCTCTTTTCAGCGTTTGCTGGAATGTTACCAAGGGTACTAGCTGCCTTAGTAATTCTAATTCCAGGCACATTTGATGAAAGTTCAATTCTGAAAGGTTTATCGAGGCGTGAGCGAGAGATATTTTTAACATAAACTTCAACCTCTTGCGTTTTAGTTGAAAGGAATGACTTAATCGACGGAGTAGTGTCGTAAGCAATTTTCGTATCAACATTTACGTGAAGGTTAACTTTCGATTTTACTTGGATCTCTTGCACTTCACCGTTTGGAGAGATTAACTGTACACGAACGGCAATCACATCGTTAACTGCAGCTGCACCTGAAACTCTACCTAAAGCCACATTGATAATGTTAGCGTTAGTTTTTTCAGGGATCGCGATTAAATCAGTATAGCTTGTATTATCCACAATTTCGATATTTCTAGTTACTGGAATAACTCTTACTTTTAAAGCGTTGTTGACAGTAGCTTTGCTACCAAAGTTAGATACTTTTAAGTTAAAGCTAACTTTTGAACCAGGGAAAACACCGTTTTCAAGGGAAACTAATTCACCATCCATTAATTTTGCGACAGCGTTTTGTGCAAAATAGATTTTCTCATCAATTTTGGCTTTCTCTCTCATTTCCATTTCAGCGGTAGCAATTCTGCCAGAGAAGCCTTTAGCTTTTCCTTCGCCGTAACCTTTTGAATCAGCGTCTTGAGCTCCTTTATCGTCATACACAGAATATAGAACTTTGTATGATTCATCGTAACCCTCTTTATAACGTTTACCTTTGCTAGCTTCATAAGCAGCTTGGTAAGATTCTACGATGGTTTTAGTAAAGATCTCTTTAAATTCAGCCACTGCTTCTGCTTTATAAACAGAAGCGTAGTTTGCATTAAACTCTTCTGAACAGGCTTTGATGAAATCGATATAATCTTGGTCACAAACTGACTGAGTATCTTGAATTTCAGGTTTGAACTCAACATCTGAACCAGCGTTAGCAATGGAGTTTTCATAAGCAACTTGGATCTCTTTCATTCGCTTTTCATTTTCAAGAATTTTTTGCTCAATTAACTCTTCGGATAATCCTTCTTTAGTTACCGTTGTAACCATATAATCTTTAAGATCTTTTTTAACTGAACTGGAAAGTGCGTTGAAGTTATTGACCGCACCACCATTTCTAGCGTTATTATCTAATTCAGTATTGTTAGTTGGAAGAACAGTGAAATATTTATTTCTCTCTTCTTTTCTAGTTAATGGATAAGTTGTATTAAGCGCTTGAAGGTTAGCATCCGCTATACCTTGGTTAAAACCACGAGCAAAGCCTCGCTCATAATTTTCAGGAGCGTTGAAGCCGTGAGTGTAACCATCTTTTTTACCTAGATCGATAGCTGAACTTAAACCTGATTTGTAACCAAAAAGTAGTCCATAGTTATCACCAATTTGTGATCCTTCAGCTTTACCGCGAGCTTCGCCAGTCTCGCCACCTTTAGCCGTTCCATCTTCTTTACCTAACTGAGCACCGGCCGCTTTTCCTTTTTCTTTAGCGTCAACTGTAGCCACTTTATAATTAGTGTCAACTTCTTGATACTTGTTATAATTTTTCTGAGTGATCTCTTCTAAGTTAGTTGCGATAGTGTTAGCTTTAGTAAACTCTTTCCATTTTGCTTGGGAGTTAAGCGCTAAACTTGGTAATACAACTTTAAGGTCAGCGATCTCTTTTTTCAGTCTTACATCATCTTGATTTAAGTAAGTAATTCTATTTTGACTATAAGTCACAGCACCTTGTAACTCAGTAATTTCTGCTTTTAAGCCAGCTATCGATTGAGCTAGTTGTGCGTTCTCATTTGAGTAACGAGCAATTTCGTTATCTAGATCATTTGCCTGTTTTTGTAATGCTTTAACTTTCATATTTTGAGCATAGGTTTTTTCAGCTAAAGCGGGTTCATCACGTCTCATAGCTTCAAGTTGTGGCGTAAGTGTATTAATCACGTTAGAAACTTCAATCATGTATCTTTGATTATGGCGAATAGCTCGATCATTCTTTTCAATGTTTCTTCTAGCTTCTGCCATAAAACGTTCAGTCTGATTAGCTTCATCATTTAACTGATTAAATTTTTTCGTTAACTCTTCAATCTCTTGGTTAACCGCTTTTAAGTTAGTAGAAACTGTAGCTACTTTGGTTTTTAAATCTTCAGCACTAGCCGTTTTTGCGGTAATGCTTGCATCCAAATCTGCTATCTGTTTTTTTAACTCTTCTAATTTAGCTGAAGTCGTTTTAGCTTCATTTCTTGTATTAGTTAATTCAGTGGCAAGCAATGGAAGACGAGCTGTAATGGTCTGAAGTGATTTTTCCATTGTTTCAATTTTATTAGCTAAATCAGTTTTAGCTTGATTAACTTGCGCTAAGCTCGCTTCAACTGCATTTAAGTTAGAAGTTTTAGCGTTAAGTGATGTTTCAAGCGAGCCAACTTCTGAAGCGAGTTTAGCTATTTCAATTTCAAGTGAACTTACTTCCGATCGTTTCGAAGAGAATTCACCTTTCTTAACGTCTAGAGTTGATTTAGCATTAGCGATTTCGTTACTTAAGCTATCGTTTTCAGCTTTAAGGTTATCGGCTTTGGCTTTATCGCTGTTAATTTTATTGCTAAGGTCAGCGACTTCGCTACTTAATCCAGCTACTTCTCGCTCTTTTAAATTAATCATGGTGCTCAAAGAACTAGCTGTAGTTTGGATCGTTGTTAATTGAGTTGTGTAATTAACTAGTTGATTATTATCTCTATCAATCGCTGCATTTAAATTTTGAATCTCTTTTTCTAATTTAGCTATTTTGTGTTTTAAGTTTCTAATCTTATCGTTATCGTCACGGCCTGGTCTACCACCGCCATGACCGCGTCCTCCACGACCACCATCGCGATCTTTAGCATTCCCACCACCATCAGTGTTATCAGCTTCATCTTCGGCTTTAGCTAGCTGCTCTTTAAGATCTTTTAAAGTGGCTTCAGAGCTCACCACATCAGCTTGGTTTTTAGCAATGCTGTTTTTAGTAGAACTGATTTTATTTTGAATATCTTGAACTGGAGCAGTTAAGTTAGCTAGTTGAGTTTTCAATCCAGACAAATCACCTTGCGCTTGAGTTAAGCTAGACTGTTTTCCACTTAACTTTGAACTATTGTCTTGAATCGCAGAATTTAATTGAGCAATAGTAGTATTATTAGCATTAATTTTTCCATTTTTAGCATCAATTGAACTATTTAGAGCAGCAATTTCAGAATCAAGTTGAGCCATTCTTGATTTTAATGGCGCTAACGTTGATTTTAACTCATCTAATTTAGCTTTTAATGAATTTTTAAGATTAGTTAAATTAGTAATCTCATTTTTTAAAATATCAGAATCAGTTTTTAAACTCTGAGCTCTAAGTTTAGCTGTCTCTAGATCATTTCTAGCAACTGGAAGTGTGCTTTGAATAGTTGATAGTTTATTTTGTAATTCACTATCTTCAGCAACTAATTTAGTCTCTTTATTTTTTAATTCATCCACTTTGGTTTGAGTGGCATTTTTATCAGTTTTTGCTTTCTCTAGTCGGTTTTTTAAATCAGTAATTTCAGTTTGAAGAGCAGCTAAACGTGGCTCAAGCTCTTTTAACTGTTTATCCAGTTCAGCTTTTTTAGGAGTAAGACCATTGATTTTTTGAGTGGTTTCTTTGGCACTTCTGTCAAGCATACGAAGTTTTCTTTCACTATCTTCACGCTCGCGGAAAAGTTGCTCATTACGAGCTACTAAGTTTCTAACGTCAGCATCTAAAGCATTTAGCTCTTGATATTTAACCGAAAGTGCTCTTTCTGTTTCACGAATATTGCTTCTTAAATTATTTAAGTCGCCAGCTAATTGGTTAAAAAGGTTGGCTTCACTGGCAAGAGTTGCTCCAAGCTCATTTCTGTTTTGAGATAGTCCACCTAATGTTTGTTCGTTTTGAGCAATTTTTTGTTTAAGATTATTTGTTTGATTTTGACGATCATCAATGTCACGTGCTAGACCCGGAAGTTGCTCCGTTAATTTAGTGCGCTCTTGGTTATTGCTTTGAAGTGTACTTTCATTTTTCGAGATTGTTTGTTTTTTTTGTTCGATATCACTATCAATGGCTTCTGCTTCAGTTTGTAGCTTAACTGCTGCTTGACGTGCTTTTTCAGATGCAGTTTTACCAGCTTCATAAATCTGTTGGTATTTTGAAACGTTAACTCTATCGGGAATAACGTTAACATCATTTTTTGCCAGTACAAAACTAGGAACTAAGAGAGAAATAATGAGTAAATGGTTGGTCATCTTCATAAAAACTCCTGAAGTGATAAATTAAAACAATAGTTTGTTACTAATATCACGAATCTTTTGAATTCTTGATTGCATTTGACGCACAATATCTTTTTTACAGTGCGTTGAGTAATTTTAAGTGTAATTACAATAATTTTCATTTATAGTGACACCTCAATGACAATTATTGATAATAATGAAAAGGTAACTACATCATTATGAGTACTAATTTAGAGTTTTTAAATTCCATCAGTCCTTCACTCCATAAATTCGGAAAAGAGAAGGTCGAACCTTTTAATCATGAAGATGATGTAAACGAATTTTTTAGATGGGAGCTTTGGAAGGGTTTTGGTGAATTAGGTGTTACTGGTATTACTACACCCGAACAATTTGGTGGGGCAGGACTTGGCCTTACTGAACTTTCACAAGTTTTGGAAATCATCGCTCAATATAATGTTGCTTACAGTGTGACTATCTCTGTTTCATCCATGGTTCAATCCATTATTAAAGTTTTTGGAAATTCTGACCAACAACAAAAATATTTACCAGCTTTAGCCTCAGGCGAAGAGATTGGTGCTTTTGCCTTAACTGAACCAGAAGCCGGCAGTGATGCTGCCTCATTAAAAACTAAAGCTACAGTTAAAAACGGCAGCTATGTTTTAAATGGTACGAAAATGTTTATCAGCTCTGGTGGTATTGCTAAAACCTATATTGTGTTTGCCCGAACGGGTGAAGCCGGAGCACGCGGTATTAGCGCTTTTATTGTTCGCGATGGAACTCCAGGATTTAGAATTGGTAAAAAAGAGAAAAAGATGGGTTGGAAATCTTCTCCAACTTGTGAACTGATTTTTGATAACTGTACTATTCCTAAAGAGAATCTACTCAGCACTGAAGGTAATGGTTTTAAAATTGCGATGAGTGCGCTTGATCGCGGTCGAGTAACTGTGGGGGCAGCTTCCATAGGCCTTGCCCAAAAAGCGTTAGATGAATCAGTGAAATATGCTTTGTATCGTAAACAGTTTAATCAATCGATTTATGAGTTTCAGGGAATTCAGTTTTTGGTAGCTGAACTTGCTACTGAAATTGAAGCTGCTAGACTTTTGGTGGCTAAAGCCGCCACTAATTTTGATAATCAAACCATCGATTCTAAAATTGCATCGATGGCAAAATTAAAAGCCACAGATGTAGCTATGAGGGTAACGACTGAAGCTGTCCAAATTATGGGTGGTGTGGGGTATACTGCGGAGTTCCCATTAGAGCGCTATATGCGAGATGCTAAGGTAACGCAAATTGTAGAAGGTACTAACCAGATTCAAAAAATTATCATAGCTAAGCAGATCAAAAAAGAGTTAGAAAATATATGAAAATAGAATTTAGTGAAAGTTTAAATATTGAACACCCTTTTTTTAAAAATGATTTTCAAACTACAATTTTACAAAAATTTAATACTTTAATTAATGATGGCAAGCATGGTTTTTTTCACTTAACCAGTGAAGGTAGATATTTAGAAGCTTGTAAAAAAGTTCACAATGAATTTAAAAATAAAAAATATTTTATCCATGTGGGAATTGGGGGAAGTGCGCTTGGTCCTCAAATGCTTTATAGTGCATTAGAAAATAACAGTTCAGTTCAACTCTCATTTATTAACAATATTGATCCAGATGATACTGCTTCAGTTTTAAAAAAAATTAATGTCAAAGAATCACTTTTTCATATTGTTTCTAAATCAGGTGGAACTGCAGAAACCATTTCAGCTTTAATACTCATTATTGATTTGTTAAAAAAGAATAGAATTGAAGAGTGTGAATTTAAAAATTATCTAGTGTTTACAACTGATCCAGTAAAAAGCGAACTAAAAGAATTATCTAAAAAATGGGATATTAAAACCTTAGAGATTCCCAGTAATGTCGGTGGCCGCTTTTCAGTGTTAACTGCAGTCGGTTTTTTGCCATTACTGTTTTGTGGTATTGATTGTGATTCCTTACTTAAAGGTGCTAATGAGCTTAAGTCCGAAATACTTGAAAACAACGTGACTAAAAACCAATCCATTCAACTAGCTTCATATCTTGCCTATCTATTAAAAGAGAAAAACGTTTATGAAACGGTACTCATGCCCTATTCGAGTAAGTTAAAAGATTTTTCAGCTTGGTTTGTTCAATTATGGGCAGAGAGTACAGGTAAACAATTTAATACTAAAAAAGAGAAAATTTATACAGGATTTACTCCGATTGCTAGCTACGGAGCTACTGATCAACATTCACAAATGCAACTTTTTATGGAAGGGCCATATAATAAATGCATTCTATTTATTGAAGTTAAAAAATTTCAAAATAGTCTGTCCTTAGCTAATGATTTAAGTGATTTTTCTTCATTTAAAAAACTCTCTAAGTATTCTATGAATGAATTGATGCAAGCTGAATTCATGGGAACTTTAAAAGCATTAAAAGGAAATAATAGACCTTATGTTCGAGTAACAATTCCAGAAGTGAATGGCGAATCATTAGGTAAGTTAATTCTATTTTTTGAATCATTAACAGCGATGATAGGCTTTTATTTAGATGTCGATTGTTTTGATCAGCCTGGAGTTGAAGCCGGAAAAATTTATGCCTATGAATATTTAGATAATTTAAAATAATTTAAGGAATAAAGTAAATTCAAAAACAATTTTATTAGTAGACGATGAAAGTGAAATTTTAGAAGTGCTTGAGTTTGAAATTCAAACATTAAATTGCAAAATTTTAAAAGCAAATAACGGACGTGAAGCACTTGATCTAATAGAAAAAAACAGAGTAGACGTTATTATTTCTGATATTAAAATGCCAGGAATCGATGGACTTGAATTGCTCACGATTTTGAAAGAAAAAGGGGTGAAAACTCCAGTAATTATAATGACGGGTATGGCAGATAATGAAAAAAATCTACAAGCTTGGATATTAGGTGCATTTGATTTTATATTGAAACCCATTGATTTTGAAAAACTCAAAAATTCAATTAATATCGCCTTTACTATTGGTGCTTCTTATGAAAACCCTAAAAATGTTTTAAATAAAAGAAAAATGCATGTTCCATTCACACTCTATTTTGATAGAGATTTTATAGAGAAAATTCAAAACCACTGTTATAATAAAAATATTTCAGTCTCTTCTTTTATTTATAATAAATTTTCAGATCATCTTTGATTTAGATTTTTAAAAACTAAATTGAGCTAATTTGAAAAATGGTTTTATGCAATCAACTCAATTTTTTTGACGAGAAAGCCAAGTTCACGAATCTGGTCTTTTAAACGGAGTGTGCTGGTTTGAGCCTTATTAAAATTAATTTTGATTGAGTCAACATTTATGTCAGCTGTTATATTAAATTCAACACGATCTTTTTCTAAAGAAGCTGCTATTTTATCAACACATTTTTGACATTTAATGCCTTCAAGGTAGAATTCAACATGTCTGTCTAACATAACAAAAATCCTTCTTATTAATCGATTTCCAATCACTATAAAATATATTAAAAATAATAGTATGAAATTACGCTTAGCAATTTTTTTTCTATTTATTTTTAACTCCTATCAATGCAAAGCAGCTTTAGCAGTAGAAGATGTGGTTGTGGCGAATAATGATTACCTCTCTTTTCCTGATATGGTGAAACTTCAGAGTGGTGAAATATTAGTCGTTTATCGTAGAGGTAAAAACCATGCGGCTAGTGACGGGAAAATTTGGGCCATCAAAAGTGATCTGGCTGGAAAGTTTTCTTCAGCAGTTCCATTTGTTCTGTATGATGATCCAGTGGTGGATGATCGTGACCCTTCAATTTATCAATTAAAAAATGGTGAAATTATTTTAACCTTTTTTAAATATTTCTATTCTCCAGTTAAAAGTACTCAAACTTTTATGGTGAGATTTAATCATCAATTGAAGAAGTTAAGTGAGCAAAGAATTAGCAGTGATAGTTTAAAAATGGCTAATTCGAGTAACTTAATTGAATCCAATCAATGGGGTTTAATTCTGCCAACTTATGGGTATACGAACAATGAAAAACTTTTTTCAGTTGGATTTTATCAAGCAGAGTTAACTAGTTCAGCCTGGACACTCTTCCAGTCGGTGGTTTCAGGTACTCAAAATCGCTATTGGCCACAAGAGCCAGCTATAGTAGAATTAGCTTCGCACCAATTGTTAATGATGTATCGAACCTCTAAAGAGTCTGATGGTCCAGCAGGCCTCTATCCAATGTATTACACACTTTCTGATCCAAGCAGGTTAGATCAATGGTCAAATCCTGTTGCAATGGACACTATCGGACATGCACCTAAACTCTTGCGCTTAAGCCATGGAGCTTTGATTGCAATTTTTCGATCACTAGACAATTTTGATAACCATGCTCTTTTTCGGTGCGAGGTTGCATACAAGTTGAGTAATGATGAAGGTAAAACCTGGAGTAACAATCAAGTTATTTACCAATCACCTAATGACAGAATTTATGGATGGGATTGCGGTTATCCATCTATTATAGAGCTTAATCAACAAGATTTATTGGCAGTTTATTATACCTTTAGAGGCAAAAGCATCCAAATTGCCCGATTTTCTCTTCCTAATTTCAGATTCCGTTAATTGTAGTAGCCAAATGCCTTCCTTATAAGATAGAGCTACCTCAATTCAAAGCAACATAAAAAAAGTGAGTCAATTAAATGCAACAAGTTAAATTCAATGAATTGTCACTGAGTGAGTTCTCTTAAAGCAATTGCTGCTTTAGGTTTCGAAAGTGCTACAGAAATTCAAGCTAAATCTATTCCAGTTCTCTTAGAAAAAGATACTGACTTTATTGGCCAGGCTCAAACCGGTACAGGCAAAACAGCGGCTTACCTCCTGCCATTATTAGAAAAATTAGCTAAAAACAAAGATGATAAGGCTCTCGTTTTAGCTCCAACGCGCGAATTAGCGATTCAGATTCAAGATGAACTTTTAAAGTTCACTAAATTTGAAAAAGTCTCTAATGTTTGTATTTATGGTGGAACTTCAATTGGTCTACAAATTAAAAGTATTCGCCAATCTAAACCCCGTATCTTTGTAGGAACACCAGGACGTGTTTTAGATCTTTTAGAGCGAAAAGTTCTCAATCTTAAAGATGTAAAATGGATGGTGCTCGATGAAGCTGACGAAATGCTTGATATGGGTTTTTTTGAAGATGTTCAAACCATCTTAAGTCACAGTGAAGATAAAAAAATCTGGATGTTCTCGGCGACTATGCCACCACAAATTCTTAATCTGATTAAAATTCATTTCTGCGACCCAGAAATGGTAAAAGTAAAAAAGAAGACTTTGACTGGGGAAAATGTTGAACAACATTTCTATTTAGTTAAAGAGGGACTACAAGTTGAAGCGCTGAGTGCTCTTCTCGACTATTTGGATGATGTTTTTGGTCTGGTTTTCTGTCAAACTAAATTAGACTGTAAATATTTAAGTGACGAACTCAATGCTAGAGGATATCCAAGTGATGCTCTTCATGGAGATCTTTCGCAAGAACAAAGAGAATTAATCTTTAAAAAATTAAAACAGAAGAAAATTAAACTCCTCACTTGTACCGACGTTGCGGCCAGAGGAATTGATGTGGATGGATTAAGCCATGTATTTAACTTCTCATTACCGCAAGATATGGAATCATACGTGCATAGAATTGGTAGAACGGGTAGAGCCGGTAAGAAAGGTGTGGCTATCTCAATTATTTCTCCAAGAGAAATGATGAAGCTACGTAAAATTGAAAAAATTAACCATTCACCGATCGAACTTAAAAAACTACCCAACCACGACGATATTTTTGAAAAAATCATTGAGAAAAAATATAACGATATCAATAGTGAGTTAGAGACTTGGAAAAAATATGATGAAAATGAACACTTTTTAAAGTTCAATCGTAAGTTTCACCATATTTTAAAAGATGATCTCTTAAAATTTATCTATGACGATATGTTAGAGCGTGGTCTACGCCGTTATCTGAAAAAAGTGAATATCGAGCAAGAGGTGAGAACTAATAGCTTTGGTAATAACGATAGATCAGGTGGACATGGTAGACAACAACATGGCGGCGGTGGACGTGGTGGTGATTCAGATAGATTCTTCATCAATGCTGGAAGCCGTGATGGTTTAAATACTGGAAAATTAATCTCATTCATCAGTAATGAGCTCAATATTAGTGGTAAAGAGATTGGTAGAATTGACGTAAAAAACGAATTCTCATTTTTCGAAGTGAAATCCAACTTTACTGAAGATATTTTAAGCTTAAAAGGGTTTAATTTTCTTAATAAGAAAATTAATATTGAACTCTCTAAGCCTAAACAGTTTAGAAACTAATTCTCGCCGTTTTTATTGTGAAAATTTTGGAGAAAAAGCGAGGCTAAGAGCTCTTTGAGTTCAGGGTCATTTATTTCACTAAACTCTTGATTAATTTTTTCTTTTAATGCTCTGTTGGTTGGTGAAAAAGCATGAAATTTTTGGCTCTTTTTTGCTTCACTTTTCTGTTCTTCAATGATTTGAGTATTTTTTATTTCAAAAAATTGAGGTGTTACTTGATATTTAATCGAGTCGATTTTGTTTTTGAGTTTTGGAAACTCTTCTCCAATTTTATGTTTTAGAGTTTCACTCATCAAACTAAGTTCCTGAGAGAAAATTGAGTGACGAGTAAGAATGATTAAAGTTTTACCCAAAATTTTTAGTGGATTTGAGTTTTTGGATAGAAATAAGCCTACAATTTTTTCCCACTCTTGAGTTAAACGAATAAACTCTAATGATTCACTCTGTTTACGGTTGGGCGATAAGAGATCAGCTGTTTTTAGAGAAGTAAACTCATGTAGATTTAATTTTTTAAGTGGTTTTTTTCTACTGGTCATAGGAAAAATTCTTTGAAATGATTTCTTTTATTTGATTTTATGCTATCTTAATTCTGTTATGAAATACACTCTTTTGATATTAACTTTAACCCTCACATATATATTAAATTCTTGTTCGGGGTATAAATTTATTAACCGCTCCAATCCATTGGCTCAATACGGTATCCATTCAATTGCTATTCCAATGTTTCAAAACACTAGTAATGTTCCCAATGTTTCAGGGGTAGTTACAAAAGAGATTGTTACTCTGCTTTCACAATTCAGTGAGTTACGCGTCTATCCTGGAGAGTGGACTGATGCAGATGCGATATTCGGTGCGATTCCAATTTGATCAATATTTGCGAGACACTTTTACAGCGAGTGGCAAAACATTAACATCAAGCATTCCTAATAATAATATAGGTAAGCGACGTGACTTTGCTGTCACTAATGGTGCGACAATCAAACTATGGTTAAATTTAATTTCATCAAACATCCTCGTCCTGATGAATTAAACTACTTACAAGAGATGGGATTATTTGTTAAAAATCATCCCAAAATAGTTTTTAATGCCAATCTACCAATGCAGGGTGGGGTTGGGTATTCGATTACGGGAAACTCAAGTCCTGATGATGGTGGTGTAACCAATTACACTCGAACCCAGGGAAATATTCAAAAAGCTTTACAGACACTGGCCAAATCGGCTTCTGATAGTTTTAAAGAGTTAATTTTATATGTCTTCTAAATTTCAACCTTGGGAATTTTTCGAAAAGATTTCCGTTGATAACTTAAATAATTTTTCAATTAATAAGATTAAGGTTTTGGAAATAACTGAAAACATCACCTATGAGCTAGTGAAAGCTCACTATTTTAAAAATTCAAATTTTTTTACTAAAAAATCCGGTAAAGATATAACTTTAAGTTATGTAACAGATCAATTTATTGCCCAAGATCTTTTTAGTAATAGTGCGATTAAATTTATCTATGAAGCAGACGAAATAAATAAAAATATTCAAGAGTGGCTTATTAATAACTTCAGTCGCTGGAATAATGAAAATATATTTTTTATATTTAAAAAATCTAATTTACTTTCACTTTTTCTTGAAAAACAGACTGGAATTGATTTTTATAAAATTGAATCATTTAAATTTTGGCAAAATAGAGAGTGTCTAAAATTTTTAACTAACTATTTTAAGCTAAAAATGGATGAAACGGCTTTTAATCTTTTTTTAGAACAGATTCCTTTTGATCTTAATCTCTATTACAATTATGTCGCAGAATTGAGTGTGTTAAAATCAGATGATCAAAAAGTTATTGCGAGTGATCTTAAGCTTATTTACAGTGAAGATCTAAAAGATCAATTTTATTTTGCAAAACTAATTAATAAACGTGATTTATCAAATTTTTTTCTAACACTTTCACTCCACTTGAAAAAAGAGAATAATTTTTCAGAGTTTCGACTGTTGCTTAATTTTATTCAATCCCACTTTTTCAAACTTTTAGATCCTAGTTATATTGAAGAGAAAAAGAAGCCTTCAAAGTATGATTTGGAAATTAAAGAGAGTAGTAAGCGGTGGAAAAAACATGAAATTATTAAATTTACCCAATTTTTAAGTGAACACATGATCAATTGTAAAAAGCAGGACCCACTGCTTTTTGAAAAACTTTATATTAACTTTTTAAGAACAATTTAAGTAAAATTGTTGGAGACTAAAATTTATATGACAGATGTCTATATTAGCCAATCCGTGGCGATTTTAATTGATGGAAACAACATTGAAATGAGTTTGCACAATGACCTTAAAATGGATCATGTTATGCTAAACTTTGATGTTTTAATTCCTAGACTTTTAGGTAATCGTGGTCTTAATCGATTAATTTATTTCCGCGAAGGAAAAAATATTTCAAGTAAACTGGCCGAACGACTTCACGAAAAATATCATGGATCAGTTCGCCCTTGTCATAAATCAGCAGACATTCCTTTGACCATTAAAGCAACACAATTAGCAGGAAAAGTTGATACGATTATTATTCTATCGGGTGATTCCGATTATATTGAACTTGTTCGCCATTTAAAAGGTGAAGGCGTTCGAGTAGAGATTAGTGCAGTAAGGGCAACGACTGCTCAAGTGCTTATTGATGATGCTGACTATTTCCACCCAATTACTATCGATGACTGTTTTATTTATAATAATCCCAATGAAGCAAAACGGTTTAGTCGAAGTTCAAATAAAAATAAATAGATCGCATATTCCTGAAGATTTTAACTTAAAGAATTGAAAATTTATTGTTAACCTGTTGAATAATGAAACCTTTTTCAATAGCTCGATCACTATTTTTTGCTCAAAAATTAATTAAAACTGTTGGGATTTTTTTATTACTCTACTTAACCTGTAATTGGATTAGTTCTCAACGAGAGGATCTACATGAATTCTATTTTAATTGGGAATTAACTCTTCCTTTTTATCCTTGGATGATTTTTATATACATTTCAGCCTATCTTTATCCCATTGTTCAATTTCTCTATCTTGAAGAAAAACAGATAGCTAGTACTGGTTTTGCTACTGAAGTTTGTGCTTATATTGCTTCCATTATTTTTATTCTTTTTCCGGCTAAACTGGGGTTTGCTAGAACTGTTCCTACTGGATATGAAAAATCCTTTGAACGACTCTTTACAATCGATTTACCCCATAATTTATTACCATCACTGCACGTAGCGTTTGCAACACTCTGGACACTGGTTTTATTTGAGGTACTACCTAAATGGGGAAGATGGGTTATTGGGATTCACTGCTTTTTAGTCTGGGTTTCTGTAATTTTAGTCAGACAACACCACTTTCTAGATATCGTTTTTGGCTTTATCTTAGGTTTAGTAGGATATTTCTGGGCCTATAAACGAGCGATGGAAGATAACTTTACGAAAGTAATTTCTTAATTTTCGCAAATCCATCAATAATCTCTTGCTTAGTTACAGCTGCATAGGAAAAGCGGATAGCGTCGGTACATTGACTTCCAAAAGCTGTACCTGGAGCTGATCCGATACCAACGTTGGCTAACTTATCGGAAAGTTCAACGTCAGTTTTACAAGCAAGATCTGAGAGAAGTTTTGGAGTAATTTTACACCAAATATAAAATGCACCTTCTGGTACGTAAGGATCAAGATATTGTGAAAAATCTTGGCGAATAATCGAGAGCATAGTATCGCGAAGATCAAGATATTTTAAACGTTGTTCTTCACAAAATGATTTAATATTGGGATCAGTAATAGCACCAATCGCTGCAATTTGGCCTAAACGATTAACTCCGTTAATTGAGCATCTAAGAATTTTCTCCATTCGCTCACGGAGCAGTGTTTGATCTTTATTAATTACAACATATCCAACACGCAATCCCGCCATACAATAGCTTTTTGAGGTTGAGAATACTGAAATAATTTTGTTATAACTTGAAAGCGATTGTGAAGAGACATGATTCACAGTTAAATGTTCATAGGCTTCATCACTTATTAACCAAAGGTTCTCTTTTTTAGCTAAATCAATAATTTTTTCAAGTTCTGGTCTTGGGATAATTGAACCGGTTGGATTATGCGGAGAGTTTAGAAAAATTGCTTTAGTTTTAGCTGTAATTTTTTTCTGAATATCAGCGGCACGATAGATGAAACCATCCTCTTTTTTTAGTAGAACAGGAACAGGGTGGCCTCCTGCTAAACGAATATTTTCAACTGCTTCAGTCCACATAGGCTCTGGAACAATTACTTCGTCCCCCTCTTCGATCAGAACCTTATAGGTACAATAAAGAGCATGCATTGCTCCATTCGTTACATAGACATCAGTGTCATTAACGTCAACAAAACGATTCTCTTCTTTTAATTTTTTTGCAATAGCTTTTCGTAATTGTGGAAGGCCTGCATTAGGAACATATCGCATTGACGCTTTCGCAGCATCCTCAATGATAGCATCAGTTTGTGCTTTAGATATTTTAAATTGTGGATCACCTGATTCAAATCGGTAAACTGTTTCGCCTCTAGCCGCAGTTTTAATTAAAACTTCACGAATTTCAACAATTTTTCCAAATGAAACATCATCCAAAATATTCATGGCTCTCCCAAATATAGTAAGTTTCACACAACTTACACTGATCTAAACTTCTTCTCAATAAAAATTTACTGAAAATTTCTCACAAGTTTCAAAATTTTAAAAATTTGACTAATTTTGGAACCTAAGTTAGTTTGGGGCAATGAAAAAAATGGCTGGTAATCACAATATTTCTGATAACGAACTTACCCATTCAATGGTTCATTATCTCTTCACAATTCACAAATTAAAAGAAGAGAAAGGTTATTCACGAGTAACAGATATTGCAACAGAACTTGGTTTAACTAAGGGAAGTGTTTCAACTGCTATTAAAAATCTCGAAAAAAAACGACTTGTGCGTGAGGATGATGAGAGTAAATTTCTCCATTTGACCGATGAAGCGCATCTTATTGTGCATGATATTTTATCATCGCGTACACTTTTATACTATTTTTTCAAAGATTTTGTAGGCGTTTCTGAAGAACACGCACTGAAAGATGCCTGTTTAATTGAACATTTGCTTTCAAATGAAACTCGCGAAAAATTCTTCAATTTTATGAAAAACTTAAGCTGCCACTGTGGTAATCAGCAACAGAGGGAGTTTAAGACTCAACTTGATCTTTGTGATTACCGTAGTAGTCATGAATTTATTGAAAAACAGATGGGTGACACTCACCTAAAACTATAATGAATTAATTCGTGCTTGAGTCTCTTTAACTCCGCTGAGTAGTTGATTCACTAATTCTTTAGTTGTCATAATTTTTGTTATAAATTCAATTGAAGGACCTGCGCACCAGACAGTTTTATAAGTGGCACTGAAAGCCGCCTTTTCAAACGCTTTCATACCTTTATAGAAGGTAAGCATTTTGGCATATTTTTTAATTTTCTTATTTTTACTTAAAGTTCTTTCAATAATATTTTGTTTGGTTCCGATTTTTTCAACATAAGGTGTTTTAATCACTGAGCATGGGGTTCCAGAAATTTTAGTTGTCATTACAATGTCTTTAGCACCGTAATCAACAATGGCTTGTTTGTAAGCGTCCGATACATCTGCCTCAATCGTCGCAATAAAAGGACTTCCCATCGAAACGCCTTCAGCCCTAAAGCAATAGCACCACTCAATCCAGTACCAGTTCCGACACTACTCGGCTGAAATGATTGGAATTTTACAATGCTCTTTTAAGAGTGGTATTAAAATTGATGGTGGAAGTGGTCCAGCGCTACCAGCACTAGAATTAATCGTAACAATAGTATCAGTATTTCCAGTTTCAACTTTTGCAAAGTTGAGATCAGTTACGTCACAAAAACTTTATTCCAAGCGGTTTACACGCATCTATGATTTTGGGTCCACCAAGACTGGTTATAATGAAATCTACTTGATATCTAAGCAAATCCTCTAATTGTTTATTCAGATGAACGTTTGAAGGGTTAATAATTAAATTTATACCTAATCCATGTTTAATTTTCTTACGCATGCTTGTTAGAGCACTTTTAAGTTCTGGAATAGTTTTATAATTAAGAGCAGGAATACATCCAGTACTTCTTGACTATAAGTTGCCACTATCATTTTTTCATTTGTCACTAAAAATATAGGTGCCATAATTATGGAAATCATTTTAAGCATTTGTCAATTGTGTTTTCATCCATTATTTCCTTTAGTCATTGATTGTAAGAACTTATTAGAATTAATAATACCATTAGTATCAAAAAATTGTTTACTATGGAAAGTATAATTAAGCCTGGAGGGTGAAGTCATGAAAAAATGGATTATTTTTCTACTTTCAATCAGTATAATGACCTTGGCGCAAAATCTACATGCTGAAGGTTATATTGCTGAATGGGGGCAGATGTCATAAGTTTATTCAAAAAAATTCTGCGATTAAATCTAAATTAACTAATGAATTGGAGTATATTGATCAAGAAGGTGATGTGGTACTTTTAAAGTAAAGTCAGATATTATTCCAGGTTTAGAGCATATGATGCATGAAGAATTTAACCGCTGTGCAGGTTATTTTTTATCATGAAATATTAGCGAAGCAGTTAGTTTTTTAAATAAAGAGAGGAGTACAATTCAACCCTCAATTTTATATCTTATTCAATAAACCAAAATACTAAGGTTGAATCAGCTTTAAAATTAGTTTCATCAGGTGAAATTTTAAAAACTATTAACAAATTATCTTCATTTAAAAATCGCTATTTTCAATCGAAAACAGGAATTGCTTCTTCTGAATGGATTCGTGATCGATGGGTGGAGCAATCAAAATATCGTCAAGATGAAGTTGAACTGTACAAACATAATAGTTGGGTTCAACTAAGTGTTATTTTAACTATTAAGGTGCTTCTTCACCTAACGAAGTTGTTGTTTTAGTGCTATTACGCTGATTCGATTTCAGGCTGAAGGCGATAGAGTTCAATCTAACAGCACCAGGTGCTGACGACAATGCGTCTGAATCTCTTCAATTACTGAAGCGTTAAGAGTCTTAATGCAAATTAACTATAAACCAAGTAAAACGATTAAGTTAATGGCATATGCAGCAGAAGTTATTGGGCGAAGTTGCGAGGTTCTCGAGAAATTGCAGACTAGTTTAAAAGAGAATAGACTAATGTTATTGGAGTAGTTCAACTGGATATGACGAACTTCGTAAAGTGATTTTGATATTGGTTTTACTGGATGATCATACTAATAAACCTCAAAATGAATTTTAGCAAAACTCAATGATACTTACTTGAGATATAATTGGGGCCACTCAACGTGTGGATATGCTTGTTCAGATCATGCTTCATGGACCGCAAATGGTTATCCGGCTTCAATGCCGTTTGAGGCTACTATGAATACCATGAATAATAAGATTCATACGGCAAATGATGTAATAGCACTTTCTGGCGGAACGGCGGAAAATGCTGCCAAATTTTCAAAACTTGGAACTTCTTTTTTAATTGAAATGGCCAAATAAGATAATCTATGTGATAGTTGCCAAAGGAGGCTCTGATTTCCTTTGGCAAACCTTAAAAATTTTGATGAAAAGTACTTTGATGAAATTGATAAAGATTTAACCCTAGCACGTGTTGGCTTTTTAAAATCAGAAAAATTTTCATATCATGAGATCGCTATCCGCGAAGAGGATCAAGCACGTCTTATTTTAGGATCAATTAAAGAGATCCATAAGCTTTTAAGTGCACTGTTTGCAGAATTTCCATCATTGGAGTTTATTTTTGAACAAGAGTTTGGCTCATTAAGTGAATTTTCAAGATTAGAGACTATACTGGAAAACTGTTTTTTTGAAGAGACACTTTTTCCCGAAAAAACGAGACTTCCAGCTATTGAAGTTCAAAGTAATGTTGAAGAGATAAGAAATTGGTGTGAAATAAATAAAAAACTCCATCAAGAGACAAATGTTTTATTAACAGAAAATTTTCATTTTGAAGTTCATTCAAAAGATTTGCCCTGCAAGTGTCAGAACTGTATTTCTGATTACCGTAATCGTCTAAGAGAGTTAATCTTTTCAAATTGTGAAGAGTTAATTGATGAAACACACGAGTGGATGCTGGAAAATGTCACTAATGATAGTATAAATAATGTTACTCGGAGAGTGAGTAATTTAAAACAGGCAATTGATAGAAAACTTAATAGTGTTAAATATAGAGTTAAACGAGCTACGCTTAATAAAATTGAAATTCAAGTTAAAGCACTTTTAAAACAATATTTTAATTATGATTCAGAGATAGGCTTAAAATTTACTGAGCGATTAAAAGAGATATATCGTGAACATTTAAAGACTCAAGGTCTAAGACGAGATTTAATTAGTGATGAAGAGTATAATCGTTTTTTTTCACAGCTAGGTTTTAATTTATGGAAAGATGAAAGATTTCAGTTACGTGAATTTACAAAATTAGTTCAAGCCGTATTATCCTTAAAACGAAAAGATATTTCAGCTAATATTTTGCGGGAGTACTTAGGTCAATTTTGGCTTCATGCAGAAGCTCGTAAAATGAACCGTAAAATTATCTATCACATGGGGCCGACCAATTCTGGAAAAACCTACCACGCTATACAAGCTCTGGCTAAAGTTAAGAAGGGTTGTTATTTAGCACCTTTACGCTTACTGGCTTCAGAACTTTATGACACTTTAACTAGTAAAGGTGTAGCCACAACACTTCTTACTGGAGAAGAGGTGATTGAGGTTCCAGGAGCCACTCACTATTCATCGACAATCGAGATGGCAAAACTCAAAGATAATTTTGATTGTTGTGTAATTGATGAAATTCAAATGCTAACCGATCCTCAAAGAGGTTGGGCGTGGACGAGAGCACTGGTTGGTATGAAAGCAACTGAAATTCACGTTTGTGGAGATAATACAGTTGAAGAGTTAATCAATAAAATTGTTAAACTTAATGGCGATACTTTAGAGATTATTCGTTATGAAAGAATGACAGAATTAAAAGTAATGGATGTGCCAGTTTCACTAGGTGAACTTGAAAGAGGTGACGCTTTAATTGTTTTTTCTAGAAGAAATGCACTTAAATATAAAGCAGATCTTGAAGCATTAAGTTTTAAAGTTTCTATTGTGTATGGACGACTTAGTCCTGAAGTTCGTCGTGAACAAGCTCGAAAATTTGATGAAGGTGAAACTGATATTATTGTAAGTACAGATGCTATTTCGATGGGAATGAATTTACCTATTCAAAGAATCATTTTTTCAACACTAACTAAGTATATTGACGATAAAGAGTGTCCAATAAGTCCAAGTGAAATTAAACAGATTAGTGGTAGAGCTGGGCGTTTCAAACGATTTCCTATTGGGTATGTTTCTTGTTTGACTCGTGAACGTGAAGGCTTAAATAGAATTAAAGATTCACTTAAAATGACACTTAAACAGAGCGAAGTTGCCATGGTTGGTCCAGATTTGGAGATTTTTGAACAAGTTAATAGTGCACTTAATTCACACTCACTACCTATATTGAAATTATCAGAGTTTTTACGTCTCTTTAATACTATGACCTTTTCTAAACCATTTTTTTGTGTTGATTTACGTGAAATGATTGAACTTGCTGAAATGGTCGAAGAAGCAGATGCAAATCATAATAGCCTATCAAGTGCAGAAATTTTTGGATTCGCTTGCTCACCAGTCAATCTAGGATTAATGGAACATGTTCAATACTATGTTTGGATTCTTAATAATTATGTAAATGGTAATTCGATTAAAAATGATGAGATTGATTCAAAATCAGACAATATAGATTATCTAGAAACCGCCATAAAGTGTGTAGAGCTTTATCAGTGGCTTTCACGCCATTTTCAAAAGAAAAATTTTATTTTTAGCGAGACAGATCTGCTTAACAACAAATCCCTTGCGATTGAACGATTAAATGAACTATTATCAGAAAAAACAGTCAAAAGTTGTTCAAGTTGTGGAAAGGCATTGTTACCTAATTTGAAATTTAATATTTGTGATGAGTGTTTTCAAAAACGTAAAAGAGGGTATAGAGAAAATAGAGATAGAGAGCGCGATTTTAGAGATGGTCGCGGTGGTCGCTCAGGACGAGATAATAATAGAGGTTATTCAAAAAAACGACGATGAATAAAATAAAACTGATTATACTTTCAAGTTGGCTTACTTTAACTCTGTTTGTAGATATTGCTTTTGTCCCAATTTTATTTCGTACGCTGAAAGGACAACCTTATTTAGCCGGTTCAATTGGTATTAAGGCTTTTGGGTTAGTAAATCCCATTGAAATTGTTTTCGGTTCACTTATTTTTCTAATTTGTTTAATTCTAAAAAAGCAGCATATAGTTCAATTTTTACTCAGTTTAGTATTATTAGTGTTACCGTTTCTCTACACATTCTATTTTTCA
>JAXLVO010000010.1:0-71392 GCA_046328975.1 Bacteriovoracaceae bacterium
TTTACAATCGTAATACCTATCCAACTAAGGAGATTGATTCCAATTCAAGACTCTACTGGTCTGGTGGAATTGAATTCAACCTAGATTCTTCGATTGGCTTTCTACGTCCAAAATGTGTAGGTGGTGGATCAATTGTCAATCAGGCTTTGATTGATCGCTTTGATGAAGACGCGCTAAGTTCTTGGAAAGAAAAATCTGGCGTCTCTTTTTTTAATACTAACGATATGAAGAGTTCTTATGAAGCGGCTGAAAGTGAACTGCATTTACAAGAGATTCCCGCTAAATATCACAATGGTAATGCTAAAATTTTTCAAGATGGTTTTGCTAAAAATGGTTATAAGTGTTCACCCTTAATTCGCGCTCAGAAAGATTGTAAATTTGAAGAGGGCAACTCGTGTATTGAGTGTTTATCCGGTTGTCGTATTGATAGTAAACAAAGTATGCCAGTGGCACTTTTACCTAAAGCCGATACTAAATTTTTAGCTATTGAGAGTGAATTTGAAGTTTGTAAGATTGAGGTTAATCCTAATTTAGTCAAAATAATTGGGAAAAATAAGTTTGGAGCAACTGTAAACCATTTTGCTAAAAAACTAGTTTTAGCTAGTGGTGCAATAGGAAATTCAAAATTACTTTTACAATCCGGCATGAAAATTAAAATGCCAAGCCTGGGAGAAAATTTTTATACACATCCACAATATATGTTGTTAGGTCTTTATGATTTTCCAGTTAATTCACACTTGGGTCCACTTCAATCATTTAAATCGAGTGATCCAAATTTTAGAGCCAAAGGATTTAAATTAGAGAATGTTTTTGCTCCACCTGTGGCTATTTCAATGTTGATTCCTGGTTTTGAAAAAAAACATCAGCGATTAATGAAGCAGATTACCCATTTAGCATGTATTGAGGTCTGTGTTAGAGACACTCATGCCGGAAAAATCGGCGTGGCAAAAAATGGAAAAGTTTTAATTACTAAAACTCTCAATGAAGAGGATCAAAAAAGAAGACGATTAGGTATTGAAGCAATTCATAATATTTTTTCTAAAACTAATGCTAAAGAAATTATTGAAGGAGTATTACCTATTGGACTTCACTTGATGGGAGGGCTGGGGATTGGTGTAAGTGGAGAAAAAACAGTTGTCTCACCAGATTTTTCAACTCACGTATTTAAAAATGTCTTTGTTAGTGACTCTAGTATTTTTCCTAATGCTCCAGGAATTAACCCGTCACTTACTATTATGGCACTCTCGAAAATGAGTACACCGAAAATTATCAATAGTTTTAAGGTATAATTATATGAATCTAAAATATTTGAATGAAAAACAAATAGTGGCTTTAAATAAATATGGAGACATACTTATTCCTGGAATGGATTCACTTCCCTCTTTTTCGCAAAGTAAAGCTTATTTGGAGGCAGACAGAATTTTTGAATTCATGACTGATGAAGATAGAGAAGGGATTCTTTTTTTACTATCAGTCTTTTACTATTTACCTAATTTTGTGCTTCTTTTTTTATTTAAAACTATTTTTGGTTTTACAAAAGTTTCAGGTGTATGTCGACTGTTGGAGGTTGGGCTTAAAGGTGTTATTTTTACATTATATTATTCCGATGTAGATAAAGATGGAAAAGTATTTAAGAATTTAAATTATAGTACAAAAATAAATGCAACCAGAGATGTATTTGAGGGTGAGCCAGATATGATAACAGTAATGGAGAATGCTCAAGCTAGCTTCGAAGGGATTTCACAGCTCTCAATAGAAGAGAGGCTTAAGTTTATTATTAAACTTAAATCAGTTGTTTTACAAAACAAAGAAGAGATAATTCTCTCTATTCAAAAAGAGACCAATAAATCTAAGTCAGATATTATGATGTCAGAAATCTTTAGTGTACTCGATCATTTAGATTTTTTAATCAAGACTGCTAAAAAAAGTTTATCCGATAGAACCGTTACAACGCCAATGGCACTTATGGGAAAAAAATCTTTAGTAAGTTTTGAATCACTTGGTGTTTCCTTAATTATTTCGCCGTGGAACTATCCTTTTTTTCAAGCCATTGTTCCAATTTCATTAGCCTTCGTATGTGGAAATAGTGTGATTTATAAACCTTCAGAGTTTACTCCGCTTAAAGGTTTAATTGAGAAAGTTTTAAATCTAGCGGGCTTCAATCCATACTGGGCTCAAGTGATCTATGGAGATGGGAAAAAAGGTGAAGAACTAATTAATTTAAAACCAGCAAAAATATTTTTTACAGGCTCAGTTGCAACCGGAAAAAAGATTATGCAGCAAGCAGGAAAATATTTAATTCCAGTTGAACTTGAGCTTGGTGGTAAAGATCCAATGGTGGTTTTCGAGGATGTAGATCTCTTAAGAGCGGCAAAAGGTGCAGTTTGGGGTGCTTTTACTAATTTAGGTCAAGCCTGTACTTCCGTTGAGAGAGTCTATATTCATGAGAACATTTATGAAGAGTTTAAAAAGATTGTAGTCAGTGAAACAATAGCAGTATTACAATCAGTTGATAATGATGGATCTGGTGATGTGGGACATATGATTACGACTGCTCAAAGAGATAAAATCATTAACTTATTAAAAGATGCTAAAGCCAAAGGAGCGAAGTTTTTAACAGGTGAAAATTTTGAAAATTATAAAGATAAGATGAATTTACCGTTGGTGGTTTTGGAAAATTTAAATAACCAGATGTTACTTGAAACTGAAGAAATTTTTGGGCCACTTTTACCACTTTATAAATTTAAAACCGAAGAAGAGGTCATAGCATTATGTAATGATTCTGAATTTGGGCTCTCAGCTTCCGTTTGGAGTAATGACAACGTTAGAGCTTTGAGGGTTGCAAAAAAAATACAAACTGGAAACGTTTCTATTAATAATGTAATGTTAACTGAAGGAAACTCATTTTTACCTTTTGGTGGTGTAAAAAATAGTGGAATTGGAAGATTTCGTGGTGAGTTTGGTTATTATGCATTTACTAATATTAAATCAATTATAATTGATAAAAATTCCAAAAAAATAGAAGCCAATTGGTACCCATATACTAAAGAGAAGTATCAGATTTTTTCAAAAATGGTGGATGGACTTTTCGGTGATGGAATAAATGCTTTACTTAAATTTCTCATTAACGGATTAAAACTTGAAATGTATTGTGGCAAGAACAAAAAACGAGAATAGTTTTGATAAGATGGAATTATGACAGTTTAAAAAATATTTTATCTAGTGAAACATTACCTGCAATGGTGGTGAACATGGATGCTATAGACTTTAATCTAGATATTATTGAAAAATATGCTTTAAGCTTCAATAAAAAAATCAGAATTGCCACAAAATCTATCAGGGTTCCAGATATTGCATTATATATCTTGAAAAAAAACCCAAAAGTTTTTCAGGGCTTAATGTGTTTTTCTATCTTTGAGGCTAAATTTTATTTTGAGAAAGGCATTACCGATTTATTAATAGGTTATCCTGTGGTTCAATATCAAGAACTAGTCGTTCTGAGTGAATTGATTAATCAGGGTGCTGATATTAAAATTATGCTTGATCACCCAGATCAGTTTAAAATAATTGAAGATCATTGGAATAAAAATGGATTAAAAACCAAAGTCAAGATTTGCTTAGATATCGACTGTTCTTTCCAATTTTTTGGTATTTATGCAGGTGTTTATAGATCTTCAATAAAAAATCTCAATAGTTTAAAAGAACGATTAAATTTAATTAAGCAATCAAATTATTTAAATTTTAATGGATTGATGGCTTATGAAGCACAGGTGGCAGGCTTACCAGATAGGAATCCATATCAATCTTTTCTTAATTTTATAAAAAGATGGATTAGAAAAAAATCCATGAGATTACTTGCTGTTAAGCGAGCAGAAATAAAAAAAATAGTTGAAGAAAATGGATTTCATCTGAGTTTTTTTAATGGTGGAGGAAGTGGAAGCCTTCAAATGACTTTATTGGAAGAAGCTATTAGTGAAGTTACGGTAGGGTCAGGAATTTTCCAAGCCCAATTATTTGATTATTACACTACAAATGAATTTTCACCAGCTATAGCTTTTGCCTTAACAATTACGAGAAATTCAGATCCACATATTTTGACCTGTCAATCAGGTGGTTTTATTGCAAGTGGGATGACAAGTAGAGATAAGACGCCTAAGCCATTTATGCCGGAAGGTGTTGAGTTGATTGAGGCTGAAGGTATGGGTGAGGTTCAAAGTCCAATCAAGATAAGTGATAATTGTAAATTGAAAATTGGAGATATGGTTTTTTTTAGACCGGCGAAAAGTGGAGAAATAGCTGAAAGATTTAATGAATATCTTTTAATAAGAAATAATAAAATTGAAAAAAAAGTTTTAACGTATAGAGGTTTAAATTTAAATTTTTTTTAAAGGAATCTAGGTGAAAAAAGTTGTTAATGGTATTACTTTTTTAAAGTTAAAGGGGAGTGATGTTGAGCGAGCGAGACTTCATGGTTCATATTTAAAAGAAGAAATTAAAAAAGGTGTAATTCCTGCACTAGCTGAAAAAAACGCTGCCATTATTAAAAAAAGCTATATGCCAAAATTTTTAAGCCCGGTTAAAGATCTTGGTGTCCATTTTTACCACAATATTTTACTACCTATGATGGAAAAAAACTTACCAGAAAAATATAGAGCTATGGCTCGTGCTTTAGCCGATGAAGTGGGGTTGACTGAAAGTCAAATTTTAAGAGCACTTTATCAGGCAGATGGATTAATGTTTTTATCTAAAACCAGTGTTATGCGCTATACATTTAAAGATTTAAATATTGCGGCTTTTCCTGGTTGTTCTTCATCAACTGTTTTAAAAGATTGGACCGAAGTGGGAAGGCCTTTAATGTGTAGAAATCAAGATTACCCAATTGTGGGTTATTGGGATCCACATCCTCTTGTTGTTTTTAATGAATCAGATGAACCAGGATTTATTCCACATGTGAGTATTAGTACTCCTGGTGTATTTGCTTCTGGATTAACGGCGATGAATGAAGAGGGACTCTGTTTATCAGCGCATGCTCATTTCGGTAAAAAAGTTTCTTTGAAGGGTATGCCAATTTTTTATGTCGGTAATGAGGTTATTAGTAAAGCCAAAAGTATCAATGAGGCAATTGATTTGATTCGCAAAATTCCAAGACATGCTAATTGGGCGTTTATTTTACTTGATGGTAAAAATAATGAAACCTGTGTGGTGGAAATGAATCCAAAAGAAGAAAGAATTCGTTACTCGAAAGATGGAACAATATCTCATTCAAATTACTTTCATAACGAAGAACTTAAAAAAGACGAAGCATTAATAGCGGGGGGAATTGTCTCTGATAATTTACACCGTTATTGTAGAATGCAAGATCAGTTGCAGGGATTGAAGGGGAAGATTACTGTTAATCATTTAGCTAAAATTGTAGGCGATAGTTTTGACGATAAAGTTGGTGTTCATAGAATTGTAGGAAACACACTAAGCCCCATTACAAATATTAAATCTGTTGTATTTGATCCTTTAAAACAAAAATTTTGGATGTCAAATAGATTAGAGTCACCGGTTAGCTGGGGTGATTTTATGGAAATTGAAAAAAACGAAATCTTTAAAGCTAATTTTTCTCCTAAGTTTATTGAAGGAAAAAGACCTAGTGAAAAAATTGTAAAAGCTATGAGTAAATATCGTGAAGCTTTTATGCTTTATATGGGAAATACACTAACTGATTATGAAGAACAAACTTTAAAACTCCTAGATGAGTGCTTAGAGATATATAATGAGGATGGAAATGTATTAATGGTAGCGGGGTTTGTTGCATTTAAGATGCAATTAATGGAAAAAGCAAAAAAATACTTTCACGAAGCAAGAAATAGAAATTTAGGTACTCACATTGCTACAGTTTGTGATCTTTTTATTGCACGATTATATGACATTGAAGATAAAAGAAATTTTGCATTGAAGATTTATCAAAAATACGTTGATTATAGTGATCCAATTCTTCGATCTGAATTTAAAAGAGGCCTTAAGAAGAGTTACTCTATTAAAAATGCAAAAACCTTGGCAATTGATCTTCAATTCCCAGATCTCCTACATTACTGACCCCCCCAATAATATTTGGTGACATGATTTTAACGAATTAAATCAGTAGTTTAAGTTGCTTAAAGATTTTTTTCTAAACTTTCCATTCAATATTCCGATAGATTGAGTAGAGGATTATTATAAAAAACGGATGTAAATATGTGAAAAAAATCAAAAGTGTTGTTTTGTCATTACTATGTTCTTCTCTGGTTTCTAATGCCTTTAGTGCATCTAGTACTTATCGAGAAAGAATGGAGGTGATGATAATTACATATCGTTAGATTTCATTCGAAGTAATTTACTTAAAAATCCATCTGATAACATTGGAGTTGAACTTAACAGAAATGTATTAAGCGTTACAATTCCACAGTATAATATGAAATGTTTAGATGGTAAAACTACCTATGAAACTGCAGCAAAAGGTACCGAGAGATTTGCTTCTGGTAGCAGTGTGTTCACTGATGCTGTAGAAAAATTTAATAGTTATTTCAAAATTGATTCTATATCAGATGAGTTTTTAGAAAAAAACCGTACTGATAAAGACGCGGACTATATTGATTTGCCGGATTATGTTAATGGTAAGAAAAATGAGAAAATTAAACATAGATTTCATTTTGCTCAGGTTTCAGGAAAGCAATCTCAAAAAGCTTGGTCGATTGTAAGTTATGAAAAAATAACAGATCCAGGAATGTTAAAAACAGCTCCTGAATTAAAATTTGACCCTATTATTGTAGGAAAAAACCATTTAATTCGATTTAAAATGACGGGTGATGGATTAAAAAGTTACTACGAGTGTATGAAGAGCAAACAGTCAGATAATGTTTGGTCGCCAGGAAGAATTCACTATGTTGATTTAAAAAATAGTGGACGTGTTCTTTATGGTGTAAGCAAGAAAAATGATGAAAATTCAAGTAAGCCTAAAGCAGATCTGCCAACAAGTTTTGATCTGTTCTGCTATAACCTTTATGACATTGATGACAAGCCATTAGAATATAAAACTGAAGGTGATATTGCTTTTGAAAAAGAGAAAGCAGAAAAAATGGCGAAAACAGATGAGTACATTGCTCGTTGTAATGAAGGAAATCCTGAGGCTTTAAAATCTACCTTGGAAGAAATTAGAGATGTGCCAGAATTAAAGCAAGTATCAGAGATAATGCAAAAAATTATTGCTGATGCGGTTAAGAAGGATTTAAAAGAAGAAATTAAGAGTATAAAGGGTCGAGGTAAGATAACTTTAGATGATGAAGAAAAGTTAAAAAGCCTCCTCGAGGATTATAACCGTTATGTTCAACAACCAATTGTGGCTAAAATTGAAGAGCTTACCGAATATTTAAAAAATCCTGGTAATAAAGAAGAGAGAAAAAGAAAATTAGATGAAATTAAAAGACTAAAAAACCAACTCTTAGATGACTCTAAAATTTTAGTTGATGAAGGTGTGATTAAGCGTCTAGAAGATGGTGGTTATTTTGCAACAGCTGAAGCAGCTCTGGTTGTAAGAGAAACCTCTCGTTATATTGGTGGTGACCCTAAACGAGTAGGTGCTAATTATAATTATGCTAGAGCTAAAACTGATTTAGAAAAGTTAGTAAGAAATTATAAGACGGCTTCGGTGATTAAACAAAAAAGTCTATTTAGCTAAAGCTGGTGAGTTGTCTGGCGAATCTGAAAAATATGAGAAGTGCAATATTAGAAAGAAATAAAATGCCGAAATATCAACAAGCATTAGCTATGTGGCAACAAAATGCTTTAGCGGCTTTACAAAAAGTCTGTTACCCAACTTTCTCAACACCATACACTCAATCAAACTGCCAAAAGCAGGGTGAAGAGTTTAAGAAAATGTATGCTGAGCAAGTTAAAATTTACCAACAGAGAGTGGCTGCTTCAGAAGAGCGTGCTAAAAAGTTAGAATATTTTGCTGGCGAATTTCAAAAATATGAAAAAGAAGGAAAAAGAAAAGTGGCTGGTTCTATTGGATCAGTTGATGATCTTGGAATGCCAAATGATGGAATTGATGTGGATGAATATGGGTTAAGACAATTTATTGGAACAACTGATGAGATTAGTAGCAGTAGTCAGTTTACTTCACAATATGATCCAGCTTTTGCTAATCCAGCTCAAGGTTTACAATCTAACTATCAAGGGTTTTTAGGACAACAACAACAACAGTTTCCTGGTCAACAGATGAACAATGCGTACCCTATAAATCAAGGTAACTATAACTATTTTCAACAACAAAACCCCTATATTCAGCGGCCGATGTACCAATACTCTCAACCACAACAGATGTATTATCAGCCACAATATCCAAATTCATACTATAATCCAATGGCTATGAATTATCAGCAGCCGATGATGTACAGATAAAAATATTAGAAGTTGATATCAGCTCTAAACTGAGCAGCATATATATTTTTTAGATTGGCTGCTTGGTTAGTGTTGGTGTAAGCGTAGTAGTCTCCAACAAAATAATAGGCAAAAATTCCACCTACACTAACATTGGCATTCCATTGATAGTTATAGTGAAAATCAGTTTCAAATCCTAATTTATCTGATTGAGATTTAACTCCTGTGAAAACATAGTTTCTCTCATGGTTATAGGATTGTCCAACTTTAGCTACTTCATTAGCAAGAGCATAGATAAAATCTAACTTTGCTGACCATGGATCGGAATCATAGTGTCCTGATAACTTAACATAACGTGCGTTGGTCATATAAGAGTCATAAACGTTCTGATTAGTGTTTCCAATTGCATAGTAGTTATGTCTAAACATCAAGTATGCAATTTGGTAATTAGGGTTTAAATAAAGTGCATTGTAGCTTGATATATCACCATCTTCTCCACTTAAATAACCGGCATTAGCTTTAACCTTCCAAGTATCATTGAACGCATAACCAAGTTCTGAAATAAAACCTTTAGCGCTATATTTTGTAAGTAGAGATTGTTTGGGATTAGCTTGCGTACTACCTTCATTAACTTTAAAAATTTGTCCGGCTTTACCAGAAATTAATGGAACCTCAACTCCAGCATCAAATTTCCCAGCTGTTTTTTTCAGAAATATATCAGCAAATTTTACATCAGTTGCACCCATGTTAATGGTGGCACCACTTAATGCTGCCGAACTTTGTAATGCAGTGTTGTTTAAATAGGATCTTCTTTTTGAGTAACTAACTCCAAATATTAAATCTTTATCAATATTATCGTATAGGATGGAGAGACCATAAGTTGTATAGTTAGTAGATTGAGTTAATGATCCACTTGAATTTAATTTTCCCCAGAATGGAGCAAAGTTAAAATTACCTAGTTTTAGTTTAGCTGTACCACCATCAAAAATAGTAGCATGACGATCCCAAAGTTCATGACCATCATTGAAAACTGCTCCAAGTCCCCAATGCATTGTTTGACGACCTAAAACAAAAGTAGCTGTATCTGAGTAAAGTTCAGCATAGAACTTTTTTAACTGTAAATTACTGTTTCCTGATGAAGTACTATGCATATAGAGCGCATTACCGTAGCTTCTGTCGGTATTTGCTCGGTTGGCAAAATTGTCACCTAACATACCACCGCTGGCGTAACCTGTCGTAACTTCTCCAAAAATTGTTGCACTATCATTAACGATAATAGTTGGGTCAAGTTTAAAAATATATGATTGAAAAGTAGCATCAGGATCCTCCCCTGCTGCACTTGGTACAACTTGACTACCATTAGTAGTGGAAACATTGTCACTAGTCTTTCTATAATTTTGAATTAAATTTGAATCTACGCCAAAAGCACCGCTCCAATCGATTGGTAATGAAAAAACATCAGATGATGTAATTGTTAGAAAAAATAAAACGGGTAGTAGAATTAAATGACTTCGCACAATATATCTCCTGTTTTTTCAGATCGCTTTAAACTTAAACCATCATAGAAAATTACCATTAAACTGGCAAATCTATATCTTGCAAAAAGAGTGAGCTTACTATATATTTCATGAAATTCCTAAAAAATTTTTTATTGGGGCGTCGACAAGCGGCAAGTCTGCAGGTTTTGGTTCTGCCATCCGAAGGTTCGAATCCTTCCGCCCCAACCACTTTAAAGGGAGAACAGAGTGAGAAGAATGTTGCTAGTGTCAGGTACTTCTAATCCTATGCTTTCAAAAAAAATTTCTGAATATCTCGATGTTCCACTCGTTGATCCTCAAATTAGAAAATTTGCTAATGGTGAAATTTATTGCGAAATATCAAAAAATGTTAGAGGCGCTGATGTTTTTGTAATCCAATCTACCTGTACACCAACTAACGATAATGTAATGGAACTTTTAATTATGATGGATGCTCTAAAACGAGCTTCGGCTAATACCATTACAGCGGTTGTTCCACATTTTGGGTATGCTAGACAAGATCGAAAAGTGATGCCAAGAACTCCAATCACGGGGAAATTGGTTTCAGACATTATTACTAAAGCTGGTGCTACCAGAGTGGTAACAATGGATCTACATGCCGGACAGATTCAAGGCTTTTTTGATATTCCATTTGATAACATTTTTACTTCTCCCGTAATTTTGGAATATATCACAAGCAATATCTCTCTTCAGGATCTAGTCTGTGTTTCACCTGATAGTGGTGGAGTTGAGCGTGTCAGACACTATGCTAAAAAACTAAAAACAGAGATGGCGCTAATTGATAAGAGAAGAACGGCTCCCAATGTAGCAAAAGCTATGAATATTGTTGGTGATGTAAAAAATAAAAACTGTGTGATCATTGATGATATGATCGATACTGCAGGAACTTTAATTGAGTGTGTGATGGCGCTTAAACGTGAAGGGGCTTTAAAAATCTACGCGTGTGCTTCACACCCAATTTTTTCTGATCCAGCATTAAAGAGAATTAATGAGTGCGTTGAGCTTGAGCAAGTTATTGTAACAGATACAATTCCTTTATCGGAAGAGGCTCAAAATAATCCAAAAATAAAATTATTATCCGTTGCTGAAATCTTGGCCAAAGCTATTCACCGAACATTTAATTACGATTCGGTCAGTTCACTTTTTATCTAACAATCATGACTGTCGCTTCCGATATTAAACTTATTGTAGCTCTTGGTAACCCCGGGAAAGAGTATGAGAAGACTCGGCATAATGTTGCATGGTTAGTGCTTGAGCAGCTCCCCTTTTTTTCGCGTTTAAGTTGGAGTGAGAAATTTAAAAGTCTCTACACTTGTGCCAATATCAACGGTAAGCAGGTTCATATTATTAAACCTCTAACTTATATGAATTTAAGTGGTGAAGCAGTTCTAAGAACAACTCAGTTTTTTAAAATTGAGTTAAATGAGATTTTAGTTGTTCATGATGAATTAGATTTAGAGTTTGGTGCCGTGGTCTTTAAGTTTGGTGGGGGTCTTGCGGGCCATAATGGTCTTAAATCGATAGCTGAGTTGATGCGTTCAACGGAATTTTTAAGGTTGAGAATTGGAATTGGAAGACCTGTGCATGGTTCTGTTAGTAACCATGTACTCTCACCGTTTAGTGAAGATGGGGTAGATGTGGAAAAAATTCTAAAATATTCAGCAACAGCACTTGAAGAAAGCTTAAATAAAGGTTACGTAGTTGCTGCACAAAATTTTAATAAAAAAAATATACTAGGGGCATAAGATCATGGGTTTAAATTGTGGAATTGTAGGTTTACCAAACGTGGGAAAATCAACACTCTTTTCGGCACTGACTAGTGCTCCAGCCGAGATTGCCAATTATCCATTTTGTACAATTGAACCAAACGTGGGAATTGTTTCAGTTCCAGATGAGAGAATTAAAAAAATTACTGAATATATTAAACCACAAAAAGTGATCCCAGCGATCGTGGAATTTGTGGATATTGCAGGGTTAGTGAAAGGTGCATCTAAGGGTGAGGGGTTAGGAAACCAATTTTTAGGTCACATTAAACAGGTTGGTGCAATCATTCATGTGGTTCGTTGTTTTCAAAATGATGATATTATACACGTAGCTGGAAAAATTGATCCGATTGAAGATATTGATATAATTAATGTTGAACTAGCTATGGCCGATTTAGAAACAGTGACTAAACGTCTACAAAACTTAGATAAATTAATTAAGTCGCATGATAAAGAGGTTTCAAAACGTGGAAAAATTTCAAAACCAATTTTAGAGAATCTTAAAGCTTCTCTTGAGAAAGGTATTCCTGCCAGACGACTTAATCTATCTCCAGAAGATTTAGATGCTGTAAGTGATCTCCATTTAATCACATTAAAAAAACAACTTTATCTATGTAATGTTGATGAAGATGGAATTTCAGAAGACAATGAATTTGTAAAAAAAGTTAAAGAGTTTGCAAAATCTGAAGGCTCTGAAGTGGTGAAAATTTGTGGAAAGTTTGAAGCTGAAATTGCAGCTTTAGGAAGCGAAGAAGAGAAAAAAGAGTATATGGAGTCAGTTGGGGTAAGTGAATCAGGACTTGCTCAGCTTATTAAAACTGGTTACAAAATGTTAGGTCTTAGAACCTATTTCACTGCTGGTGAAAAAGAGGTTAGAGCTTGGACTATTCATGAAGGCGACAAAGCACCACAAGCTGCCGGTGTAATTCATACTGACTTTGAAAAAGGCTTTATCAAAGCTGAAATCTATTCATGCGAAGATCTTTTTAAATATGGTTCTGAGGTAAAAATTAAAGAGAACGGAAAATTTAGAATTGAAGGCAAAGAGTACGTGGTTCAAGATGGCGACGTTATCCATTTTCGATTTAACGTTTAAACACCAGAACTTAACCTTAAGTACCTGTTATCGTTGTATTTGTAGGGTTTTATATACCTTGAAAATTCGAACTTGAAATTCGAATTTTCAAGGTATATAATTTAGCCAAGAAGGTAAAAAAATGCAACGACCTAAATACATAAAAGAAATTAAGTTATCGTTAAAAAATTTTCCAGTTACTGCACTACTTGGTCCTAGACAGTGCGGAAAGACAACTCTTGCAAATTTAGTAAGAAAAGAAATGATAAAAAAACATAAGGAGGTTCATTTTTTTGACCTTGAAAAAACGACAGATCTGGCTCGATTACAAAATCCTCAATTAGCACTTGAAGAGCTTAGTGGAATTATTATTATCGATGAGATTCAAAGAAGCCCTGAACTGTTGTCCGTTTTACGGTATTTAGTTGATTATAATAAAAAAAATCGGTACCTGGTTTTAGGAAGTGCATCCCTTGAACTTGTAAAATACAGTTCGGAAACACTTGCCGGAAGAATTAAATACATTGAAATATCGCCTTTTTCGTTAGATGAAACGAAAAAGATATCGCCTCTTTGGATTAGAGGAGGTTTTCCAAAATCATTTTTAGCAAAATCAGATAGTGTAAGTTATGAATGGCGAGAAGAGTATATTCGTACGTTTTTAGAAAGAGATATTCCCAATCTTGGAATTAATATTTCTGCCGCAACTATGAGAAAATTTTGGATGATGCTTACTCACTATCATGGTCAAATTGTTAATTACTCGGATCTTGGTCGCTCGCTTGGTTTTTCGGATCATACCTGTAAAAGGTATCTTGATATTTTAATTGGGACCTATATGATAAGGCAGCTACAACCATGGCATGTTAATATTTCCAAAAGACAAGTTAAATCTCCTAAAATATTTTTTAGAGATTCGGGAGTCCTCCATACTCTCATGGGAATTAACTCAAAAGAAGTTTTAAACTCACATCCTAAAATTGGGGCATCCTGGGAAGGGTTGGCTCTTGAATCGATAATTCAAGAGCTAAGATTAAAAAGTGAAAATGTATATTTTTGGTCGACACAATCTGAAGCAGAGCTAGATCTTCTCACCTTTATTAATTCTAAACCGATAGGATTTGAAATTAAATATACTGACTCACCTAAAATATTAAAATCAATGCGAAATGTAATTAATGATCTTAAACTATCTATGCTTTTTATTATTTATCCAGGTGATGAGAGTTTTAAGCTTGATCAAAATGTCGTAGCTATTTCGCTTAATAAGCTCAAAGATATTTTTAAATATATAAGTGATGAATAATTTTTAAAAGATCAGTTAAATGTTTTTAATGTTAAAAAATTTTCTATTAAAAAATTGTTTATTGATATCACTGATTTCTAATCCAGAAAAACTAACCGTTCGTGGACATTCGATGGAGCCACTTCTTAAAGAAGGACAAGAAATCTATTTGTTAAAGGATTATTACAAAAATAACAAAGCTGAAAAAGGTGATGTGGTTGTTTTGGTTGTAGGATTAGAAAAAAATAAAATTATAAAAAAAGTTTTCGGTATTTCTGGAGACAAATTTTCGGTCGTAAATAGTGGATCCAACTGCTCAATTCAAATCAATGGTGAAATTTTAAAAAATAGTTTTGGAACTGTTTTTTATTTAAACTGCAAAATACTTGAACTATATGCGAGAGATTATAGTTCAATTCCAAAGGATGGCTATTTGATTTTAGGAGAAATGACAGATGGATCCAATGATTCATCAAAATTTGGACTGGTTGGAAGAGAGCAAATTTTAGGCAAGGTCTGTTTTTAAATTTCATTAACGTGCACAAAGATAAGTGATGGTGGTGTGATTTTGTCCACTATTACCACCTATATAACCCCAATCATAATAATAGCAGGTTCCTCCGACACCAAAAATTGCGGAGGCTTGTGCACTAAGTACACCGCTGCTATAAATAGGTATTGTTTCATTTGAGCTCCATTCCCATGAACCAGTTTGGGAAATTCCTCCATCAAGGCATGCAAGTTGGCGTTCAAATGGTTCTGGTAAGCGCATATTATTTTTTAGACACTCAAAGCGTGCTCTGGTCCAGCTATTACCCGCTCTTGGTGTTGATTCCATTACAAATCCAATATCTCCCGGTGCACATGTTCCGGCAACAGATGTTGAGGTTCCACCAGTAGCTACCTCGTCAACACCTATACTGCTATTTTTAAGACATATTTTCCTATAGGGATTAGGTGGGCTCATAGTTATAATTTTATTGTTATAAATTCCTCTATTACCGGTCATACTTTGCATAGGTTCAATATATGATTCAACATCATCAACTGACGCATCCACATAATCTTTATTGGCTGCATGTGATCCACTTACTGGAGCAGGTAGAGCTACTGCTGTAGCTGTTACTGTCGTAAATGTAGCTGTGGTTGCAGTGGTTGCTCCAATAGTTGTTCCATTAATTGAGCCAGCTGAAATATTTGCAGTTGCTACTGCTAGATTAGTAATACTTGCTGTTGCAATGTAAGCGGCTGTTGCAGATACTGTAGTGAAAGCTGCGACAGCTCTGGTAATTAATCCAACCGTAACATTTTCAATCGTTCCACCAGTGATATTTGCAGTTGCCACTGCTAAATTGGTCACGCTTGCCGTTGCCACATAAGCGGCGGTTGCGGCAAGTGAAGTAACTTCAGCTGAAGAGCGAGTAGTCGCTCCAATGGTAGTTGCATCAATCGTTCCACCATTAATGTCGACATTACCCATGGTGGTTGTTCCAAAAGAGTCTAATCCTAAACTATAAGTTGCTCCGACAAAACTAAAGCTCTGGCTGTTAAGAAGTATCGAACTATTACCAGTTAAACTTCCACCTAAAACTAAATTAGGAGTTGTCCCTTCTCCCGCAGCAGCGGTTGCTTGGAGACCATTACTTGCGGTTAAGTTGAGTACATAGTTCCCAGTTGTATCAGTTCCAAGTGCCACAGAGTTAGAGGCAATTGTCAGCGCGCCCGTATTCGATATGGTTGCGTCTCCACTCAGTGATACACCGGTTGCGACGTTACCAGCACTTCCTACAAAAATATTTCCACTAGTCATATTTGAAGATAGACTGCTGTTGGTAAGAGCAGAAGCAGTCGCAGCTATATTGGTAATTTGTGTTTGAATGGCACTAGTTACACCTGAAACATAACCGAGTTCTGTTGAGTTAACAGCAGAAACAGAGAGTGAACCTGATCCATCAGAAACGATAACTCTATTTGCCGTACCTGAAAAAGCACCAGAACCTGTGTTGTCAGTCACACAACTTAAACTAGTTCCATTGCCTTTTAAAACTTCTCCCGCTCCACAAGTTGGTAATGTGGTTTTAGCAAAGGTCATAACGTTGGGATCTGTTTCCGTTGTGCTAGCTACCGATGCTGGGACCCAGTTGGTTCCATTAAATTTTAAATACTGATTGGTGGTTGGCGTTGCCGAAGTAAAATCAACATCCCCCATTTTACCTAAAATATAATCAGCTTCGTTAGCAGTAACTGCACCAGTTCTGCCAAAGACACTGGTTACAGTATTGGAGTTGCTTACTTTTTCAAAAGTTGTTCCGTTGTAAACAATCCAATCTCCAACAGCGTAATTTCCGCTCGCTACGCTTACAATAAAATATTCACCTTCGGTTGTAGCGGTTGGAAGTGAGCCACTTGCATCCCATACGCCTTGGTACGATAATCCATTTACTGCTCTTGGTTTCCATTTTCCAGAACTAGCATCATACGATAAAACCTCTTTATCATTAGGAGTTGTGGTACAGTCAATTAACTTTCCTCCAATACTTGATGAACACAAAGAGAAATCTACGGTGAAAGTAGCACTCGCATTTGCACTTGTTACAACAAATTCAAAAACAGATCCTGCGGCTAGAGTTATGTTAGCTACCGTATTGGCAACTAGGCCTGTACTGGTTTGTGATTCAATAGCTAGACTTGTTGAAGTTATTCCCTCTTTAATCACAACACTCGTTGCTGAATTTAAATTAGTTCCAGTTAGAATAAATTGATTATTAAGAATTTTTATATTTGAAATGGATATTGTAGAAGTTGCTGTTTGAGTTTTAGCAATTTTGGATTTTATGGCGACGCTATTCTTGCCAATACAACCGGCAAATACCAATAAAAAATGAATTGAGATAAGAGTATACTTCATACCTAGTCTATAGCTTATTCTAATTAGTGACTAAATTAGATAGGTGGTAGTTTATGCCTGTGTATCAGACTAAAATAGTTAACTTTTTAAAATCTGTAAGTTAAAGCAAAAGATAATTCGCTAAGTTTGTTATTTAATTTTAAATAATTGTAAGTTGGGTGATCGTTAGTTGATTTGGTGGTTTTCATAGCTAAATCAAATACTAGATTTGGAGTGATCCAACCAACCCCGTAACCAAATCCTCGTTCACTTAAGCTACGATCATCAAAGACTCCACCACGTAAGTAGAGACTTCCAATAAAATTCACTTGCAGTGCCGCTCGATAAAGGAGTGAGTCAGTCATATTTTCTGAATAATTCCCACCTCCATCAAGCATAATAGCTACAATATCACTGATAACAATTTGCGTTCCAAGTAATAATTTAGAATCAGCAGAATGTGCTTTAAATGGATCAACAAAAACAACACCAAACGATAACCAGGTATCAATAACATGGGTAGCACCAAAAGTTACTTGATGATATTTTTCTTCATAGGTGGATCTACCTTCGGGAAAATTTATATCTTCAGTGTAATGATAAGTTGTTCCAAGTGAAGAATTTTTTCCTAACATCATGGCAGCAGCGGCTGAAACTCTTTTTCTTTTTTCATAACCCTCTTGCTGTTGAATATAGCCTAGAGCACCTTTAATAGAATTTGAAGAGTCAGCGACAATGACACCAAAATTATCAGACTGTTTTTTGAAATGTTTATTGTGTGCCTCAATACCAGTATCTTCATTTTTTAATTGCATTGATTCTTTTTGAAGATAGATTGATGAAATATTAAAAAATGAGAGTGAGCCAGGATTCGAAATAACAGATTCATTAACTAATAACGAACCAACTCCTGCTCCAGCGGTTGATTTAAGTCTAGTTGTTTCGAAATTTCGCACTCTGGCAAAACTTGGTGACGACATTGATATTGATAAAATAGCTATAAAAATATACGATGATTTTTGCATCATTTAAGCCCTTTTTTGTTATTGTATGTCATTTGAAAGGACCTTGTCATGAAAATTAAAAAAGCGATTATTCCAATTGCTGGAAAAGGAACCAGATTTTTACCAGCGACAAAACAAGTACCCAAGGAAGTTATTCCAATAATTAATATTCCAATGATTCATTATGTGGTTAATGAAGCAGTTCAGGCGGGTATTGAGCAGATTATTTTTATTACCTCGTATGGAAAAGAGTCGATTGAAAACTATTTTGATCGCAATGTTGAACTTGAAACATTTTTAGAAAAAAATAAAAAATATAAAGAGTTAGAGTTGATTCAAAATATTGCAAAAGTTACTGAGTTTATTTCTGTAAGACAAAAAGATCAGTTAGGTTTAGGTCATGCCGTGCTTTGCGCTAAAGATATTATTGGTGAAGATCTTTTCGCTGTTCTATTGGGTGATGATATAGTTTTGTCAGATATTCCTGTAACAAAACAGCTTATGCAAGTTTCAGAACAACAAAATAACTCTTCAGTAATTGGTGTAATGGAAATTCCAAAGGATAAAACCAACAAATATGGAATTGTGGCTGGAAATTTTATTAACAATGATAAAACTACCATGAAAATGTCTTTAATGGTTGAAAAACCGAGTCCTGAATCAGCGCCATCAAATTTAGCAACTCCTGGACGTTATATCTTAAGTTCAGAAATTTTTGACATTTTAAAAGTAATTCCAAGAGGTGCTCAAGGTGAATATCAATTAACTGATGCCATTAACATTTTAGCACAACAAAAAAATGTTTACGCTCATAAATTTGTTGGTGAAAGATTTGATACAGGAAGTGTTCATGGATATTTAGATGCAACAATTGATTTTGCTTTACGTGATCCTGAATTAAGAAACGTGATAATTGATATTGTGAAAAACAAATTTAAACAAAAAGGGATAACCATTTGAAAATAATTTTACTGGCTTTAATTTTAAATTTTAATCTTTACGCAGCCATTCCTTCTCCTGAGGGACTTTTTCGTAATGGAAATAATGCTGAAGCCAATTCAGATGAAAGTTATGTTTCGTTTAGTTTAGAGGAAAAGGATAAAGGGGAAGCACCAAAGTTTTTTAAACTTTACATAGAAAAAGAGAAAGGCTCAGCAAATATTCTTCGAATCGGCTACAATGAAAGTCAAATGAGAGATAATGCAATCAATGACATATCTATTAAGGAAAATTTAAAAATATCAAGTGATGATAATCTTACACGTGAATTATTATTTTCATCTTTTGATACAATTTTTTTTAACTCTTCAGTATTAATGAATAAATTTTTGAAAAAACATGTTTCTGGTTATTTATTAAATTCAGAGATGTTAAATAAAGAAAAATTAAATCTGCTATACAATTATAAAGAATACCTACTTAAAATTGAGCGAGACCCTGGTTTAGAAAAATCACTTCCATCACCTTTAAAACCAAATGACCCTAAAGAGTTAGAAAATGTTAATAGAATAATGAAACAGGATCTTTATGCTATATCGAATTCTGTTATTTTGGAGAAAATTAACAATGATCTTTTTTGGAGAGTTAGATTGGGTGATTTCTCAGCCTGGTTTACTAATGAAGAGCATGAGTTAAGAAGAATTGAGTATGAAAAAACATAATAGAGTTTAATGACTTTCAACTTTTAAATGGAATTCATAAGATTCCCAAATATATACAAGTTACAAATGCCAACAATGAAAAATATATAATAACTTTTTTAGAGTTTGAAAACAAAGGCATAAATGTAAAAAACCTAATAGGGAAATATAGAAGTTTCAAAAATAGTAAAAACGAGAAAAATGGATTTTCTATTCTATACTAAGCTTATTGTATGACAATTTATCTCAATGTGGCAGTTAACTTTCCTAAGGAAAAGTCAATTCTTACTTATAAAAGTAGTGATTCAACTATATCTTTTAAAAATGGAGAAATTGTTTCCATACCCCTTGGAAAAACAAGACAAGCACTTGGATGTGTCGTTAATGAGAAAGTTGATGAAAGCGAAATAACTTTTTCTATTGATAAAATTAAAAATATAACTCAGAAAGTAAGTGATCTATATCTACCCACCAATGAATCTTTACTCTACGATTGGATGAGTAAGTATTATCATTATTCTTTAGGTCAACTTATTTTTGATACGTTACCTACTTTTGATCCTTCGAAAATTCCAACTAAAACAAAACTAAAAATTATAGAAGCTAAAAAGAGTGAAGAGTTATTAGTTTTAAATAGTGAACAAGAAAAAGTTTTTAGTTCAATTAAAATTAACCCTGGAAAAATGTTACTTCATGGAATTACGGGTAGTGGTAAGACGCTGATTTATGCCCACTTAATGAATCAACTTTTTTTACAAAAAAAATCAGTACTCTATCTTATCCCCGAAATAAATCTGACTGTTCAATTTGTTGATTTTTTTTCAAAATTATTTAATGTAAAAATTTTTTTATATAATAGTGAAGTTAATAAAAACCAAAAACTTGCAATTTATAAATATCTTTTAAATTCAACGGAACCCATGTTGATTATTGGTGCCAGAAGTGCTGTTTTTTTACCATTTAATAATTTAGGAATGATCATTGTGGATGAAGAGCATGATAACTCGTTTAAGCAAGATGATCATTGTATGTACAATGCCCGAGATGTAGCAATAAAAAAATCCTCTTTATACAAGGTTCCGATTCTACTGGGGTCTGCAACGCCAGCTCTTGAAACGTACTATAATGCTACTGAAAAAAAATCATATGATTATTATGTGTTAGACAAAAGAGCTCAAAATTCAAGTCTTCCAAATATTGAATTTGTTACACTTTCAAAAACAGATGTCTGGCCTATTTCAGAAAAAATATATTCGGCAATCCATAATGCCTTAGTAAAAGGAGAGCAGGTCTTAATTTTAATTAATCGACTTGGATTTGCAGATTTTATACAGTGTAAAAGTTGTAAGTATGTGTATAAATGTAAAAATTGTTCTGTTTCATTAAAATATTTCAAAAATAAAAAAATATTACATTGCGCCTTTTGTGATTATTCAATTACATACCCTGAAGTATGTGATCAGTGTGGTTCAATGGTTTTAATTCAAAAAGGATTTGGTACTGAAAAAATTTTAGAAGTTTTATCTGAAAAATTTCCGCAAAAAGTTGTTGAGCGCTTTGATAGAGCTGAAATTACCACATATAAAAAACTTGTAACTGCCCTGGATAACTTCCATTCTGGAAAAGTTGATATATTGGTTGGGACACAAATGTTATCTAAGGGGCATAATTTTAAAAAAGTAAATCTAGTTGTTGTTTTAGGTGTTGATAGTTTATTGAACTTTCCTGATTTTAGGTCTGAAGAAAAAGTTTATCAATTGTTAGTTCAAATTTCGGGTCGTTCGGGAAGATTTAATTCTGATAGCCAAGTGTTAATTCAGACCAATAACCCTGAAAATAGAACATTTAAAATTATTAAAGAACATAAATTTAATGATTTTTATAGTTATGAACTAAGCGAGAGAAATCTATTTAGATATCCACCATTTTCCAAACTGATTGTTCTCTATTTCACAGCTAAAAACATAGATGATCTTAAATTTGAGGTTATAGAAATTAAAAAAGTTTTGGATGATCTAATTACAAAAAACTATAAAGAGATTGAGGCTTTAGGTCCAACTAGTGCTAACGTTGAGAAAAAGGTCAATCAATATACTTGGAAAATTCTTTTAAAGGCTACTTCACTTAATGATTTACACAATATTGTCGCTAATTTTCAAAGGATATATCCCATCAAGCATTTCATATCTTTAAAGATTGATGTTGACCCTATGAATATTCAATAAATTCCATTGGCTTTTAAAGCATCATACTTTTTATCCGATTAGCTAATAATGAATAGATTAATTTATCTGATTATATTTTTAATTTTTTCCCAAGTGTTAATGGCTGAAGTATCAAAAAAAATATTTGTTGCTGATGTTACTTCTAAAAATATAACAAGTTCTGTTCGAATTGAACTTAAAAAATTTATTCAAAAAGAGATGGCCAAAAATAAACATGTAAGTTTTTCAATCTCAAATCTAAAAGATATTAACCACCATCTTAAGGTTGAAAAAGAGAAGCAGCTTAAAGGAATTTGTGATGATGCCTGTGAAGCAAGAATTGTTGCGGCTGTTTCAGCTAATTCAAATGCTGATGAACTTATTCTACTAAAAATGAGAAAAGTGGGTAGTGATTTTGAAGTAGACGCCAAAAGAGTTGATCTAAATATGAAAATTAAATCAAAAGTGAATTTAATTTTCCCTCAAAAAGAATTAAAATATTTTTCTGAAGAGATTGCTAAAAAATTGATGAATTCTAAGTATAAAATTTTAAATTTAAAATCAGTTGAATTTGATGAGGATGAAGAGTCACCGTTTATTAACGACTCTAAGAGATCTAATCATAAACAAAAAAGCTTGGAAGGCTATAAATCTTTAGAGCAGAAGTCAAAAAACCAGTAAATAGATATACCTGAGTAATTTACTCTTTAAACTTTTCTCTAATCTTACCGATGGGTTAGGGAATTGGGGAGACTATTTTTTATGGCAACCGCTAGAGCATCCAAAGACAAACCGGCGCAAATGGACCCTAAGGAGCGTCGTAAGATCGAGATGATCAACAAGAAGATGATGCAAAGATTTTCGTTTGTTAAAAATGGAAAAGAGGCGGTTAAAAAAAATGATTTCGTGGGCGCAATTAAAAATTATAATTCCTATTTTAGTATTATCGCTGAAGCTAAAGATACCTCGATCGATAAATTAACACCTGAAATGTTTGATAAGAAAAAAGATCTTTCAGAAATGTTATTGATTAGTCAGATCTATTGGGATTTGGCAAAGATCTTTGACCGCTCACCTAAAACACTCAACGAATTTAAAAAAAATTTGGATAAGTTTGTTCTTTTTACAAAGGGACAACCATTTCAAGTTGTAAATTCTCAAGTGATTAAACGCTTTATAGAAAATAAGAAAATGTTTCATAAAGAAGAGTTTAAGAGTGCATATAGTCAGTTAGGACTGCTCTCAAAAGGTTGTTATGTTGCAACGTATTGTTATGGTGAAGAGCATGCTATAACCAACCAATTTAGAGAATTTAGAGATAGACTCATTGATCAAGATCGAGGGATAAGATTTATACATACTTACTATAAATATTCTCCAATGATTGTAGCCTATTTTTATAAGCACCCTGTGTTGGGTCAAATAATCACAAGATTAGCAGTGCGTCCTTTACTTTTGTCCATTTATTTTATAATTAAATGCGGGTGGAAAACCAAATAGTTTTAGATAGTAATACCTTCAAAGATGCACACTTAAATGGTGTGGCACTTAAGATTCATACCTATCCAGATTCAGTTTTATCCAAAGTTGCAAAACCTGTTGAAGTTTTTGATTCAAAACTAATTGAGCTTTGTAGAAATATGCTTTTTACAATGTATCATGCTCCAGGAATTGGATTAGCGGCTCCACAGATTGGAATTTCTCAAAGAATTGTTGTTATCGATATAAATTACAAACGTGATAAAATAACCAATGCCGATGATTCAGAAACAATCAAATTATCTGAGTTTGAGCCATTAGTTCTGATCAATCCAGTAATTAAAAGCCAAGAAGGTTCAATTGATTACGAAGAGGGCTGTTTAAGTGTTCCTGGTGTTTATGAAAAGGTAAATAGAAAGCAATCCATAAAAGTTGAATATCAAAATATATATGGTGAAAAATGCACTTTAGATGCTACTGATCTACTTGCAATATGTATTCAACATGAAACGGACCATTTAAATGGAATTGTTTTTATTGAACGTCTAAGTTTACTTAAAATGAAATTTTTTAAAAATAAAATGATTAAAGAAAAAAAATTAATGCAAAATGAATAAATTAAGAACACTCTTTTTTGGAACACCTGATTTTTCTATTCCGACACTTGATATCTTGATTCATCACCCTTCCATTGAAGTGGTTAAGGTTATAACAATGCCGGATAGATCCAGCGGAAGAGGACAAAAACTAACGGCCCCACCCATTGCCCTTTTTGCTAAAGAGAATAATCTTCCTTTATATCAAACTGATAATATTAATAAAGATGAGGCACTTTTTTTAGAATTGAGCTCGCAAAAAATCGATCTCATTATTGTAATTGCTTTTGCTCAATTCCTATCATCGCGCTACTTAAATCTTCCCAAGCTCGGAGCTTTTAACATACATACTTCACTTTTACCTAAATACCGAGGTGCTGCTCCTATTCAGTATGCATTATTAAATGGGGATACAAAAACAGGAGTTACAATTCAAAAAATGGTAAAAGAGATGGATGCTGGAGATATTGTTTTTTCCGAAGAAATTGCAATTGCTCCTAATGAAACGGGTGGACAACTCTATACACGTTTAAAATATCTTTCAGCATTAAGTACTAACAAATTTTTATCTGAACTTATTGAAAATAGATTACAGTACACAAAACAGAACGAATCACTAGTTAGCTTTGCTCCAACTTTAAAAAAAGAGGATGGAAAAATTGATTTTAAGAATTCATCTGTTAAAGTAGTGATGAATAAAATTAGAGGACTTGATCCTTGGCCAGGTTCATACTGTTTTTTAAATGGAAAACGGCTTAAAATATTGCAAGCATTAGTAGTTAATAATAGTGCTGGCATTAGTGTTAATCCGGGTGAGAATTCAATAAAAGATGGATTCTTATATGTTGGATGCCTAGATGGGATTTTACGTTTGAAAGAGTTACAACTGGAAGGTAAAAAGAAAACCCTGGATACTGATCTTATTAATGGAATTAGAGAAAAAATTATTATTGAATGAGGAAAGTCATATGATTACGATTGCTCCCAGTCTACTTTCAGCTGATTGGCTAAACTTAAAAAATGATCTAGATGCATTTAACGGCATTAAAGATATTTGGTTTCATTTAGACATTATGGATAGTCATTTTGTTCCTAATTTAACTTTTGGTCATGCGCTAGTTGAGCAGATTGGTAAATATGCTAAAAATACACCACACAAACTAGATGCTCACTTTATGGTGACTAATCCCGATTTTTATTTGGAGACTTTCAAAAACTATAACATCCATAACTTTACCTTTCATTGGGAAACAGTTATTCACCATGACCGTTTTATTAATTATGCTAAACAATTTTATCCATCTGTGGGTATTTCTTTAAATCCATCAACATCGGTTGATCTTATTCCTGATTATCTTCTAAAAGAGATCGATCTCGTACTTTTAATGTCAGTAAATCCAGGATTTAGTGGACAGAAATATATCTCCAGTACTCTTGAAAAATTAGAACATCTAAATAATAAAAAGAAAAAATTAAATGCTAAATTTACTATTCAAGTTGATGGTGGAGTAAACGATAAAAATGTTAAAGATTTAATTAATAAAGGTGCAACGAATTTTGTGGCAGGTAATTATATCTTTAGTAAAAGTAGAAATGAATTTAAACAACTAGTTGAATCGTTAAGAGCATGAAAACAATTGAATTAAATGGAAAAAATTTAACATTAGATCTAATGTACGAAGTGGCTTTTGCTGGTGACAAAGCTATTAAAATTACTTTGCATAAAGATGTAATTAATCGAATGCAAAGATCACGTGATTATGTTTTAAAGTTACTAAAAGATAAAAAGCCAATTTATGGAATTAATACTGGCTTTGGTGCACTTTCCAGTAAACAGATTGATGATAATGATTTAGGCGAATTACAACTTAACTTAATTAGATCTCACTGCACTGGTGTAGGAAAGCCGTTTGAACGCTCAATTGTTCGTGCTATCATGCTTTCAAGGGTTAATTGTTTAATTCAAGGTCACTCTGGTGTAAGTATTGAAACAGTTGAAATGCTTCTTGAGTTTTTATATCATGGAATTACACCAGTAATTCCAGAAAAAGGTTCTGTTGGAGCCAGTGGAGATTTAGCACCACTAGCACATATGTCATTAGCACTAATTGGTGAAGGTGAAGTTGAATATCAAGGAAAAGAATTAATCTCACATTTTGTTATAGATTTAATTGGAAAAAAACCCGTGGTACTTGGTCCTAAAGATGGACTTGCCTTAATAAATGGGACAACTGTAATGGTGGCTCTGGCCGGGCTAGCTTGTTACAAAGCTCAAAAATTATTAAAGCTAGCTGATATTATTAGTGCTGTGACGATTGAAGCAATTAAAGGCTCTCACGCACCTTTTAATCCTTTAATATCTAAGCTTAAACCACATCCAGGCCAACTTGAAGTAACAAGTAATTTGCAAAAGCTTTTAAACGACTCAGAAATTAAAGACTCACATATTAATTGTGGTAAAGTTCAAGACCCCTATTCAATTCGATGTATTCCACAAGTTCATGGAGCTATTCGACAGACGTTTGTTCATTTAAAATCGGTAGTAGAAATTGAATTGAATTCTGTTACTGATAACCCACTAATTTTTCCAGATGAGCAACAAGTTATTTCTGGCGGAAATTTTCATGGTGAAGCATTAGCTTTAGCTATGGATTATCTTTCTATGGGAATAACTGAACTTTGTAATATCTCTGAACGTCGAATTGAAAAAATGATGAATCCTGTTTTTTCTGATTTACCACCATTTTTAACTAAGAATTCTGGATTAAATAGTGGACTAATGATTGCTCACGTAACTGCAGCAGCGCTTGCTTCTGAAAATAAATATTTAAGTCACCCTGCTTCGATTGATTCGATTCCAACATCAACTGATAAAGAAGACCATGTTTCAATGGGTGTGACGGCGGGAAGAAAGCTTTGGGAAATTATTCAAAATGCTAAATACTGTTTTGCTATTGAGATTTTATGTGGAATTCAAGCGTTAGATTTTCAAAAACCACTTAAGCCAGCTAAACCACTACTGCCGCTTTATGATTTAATTAGACAGCATGTGACTTTTATTGAAAAAGATAGAGCATTCTACAAAGACATTCAAAAAATACTAAATTTAATCGAAACCAATGAAATTATTGATTGTGTTGAAAATAGTACAGGGAAATTACATTGAATACTATAATTCCACTTCCACCGCTTGGAGATAAGTTAACCTGTAAGGGATGGCATCAAGAGGCAGCACTTCGTTGTTTACTTAATAATCTTCACCCTGAAGTAGCTGAGAATAGAGACGAGTTAATCGTTTATGGTGGTAACGGACAAGCTGCTAGAAATAAAGAATCACTGTTTCAAATAATTGAAGCTTTAAAAAAACTAAATAATGATGAAACTCTTTTAATCCAATCAGGAAAGCCGGTAGCTGTTTTTCCTTCGCATGTTCATTCCCCACGAGTTCTACTGGCCAATTCAAATTTAGTACCTAAATTTTCAAATTGGGATTATTTTAATGATTTAAAAAAACGAGGACTCATGATGTATGGTCAAATGACTGCTGGATCATGGATCTATATTGGAACACAAGGTATTTTGCAAGGTACATATGAAACTTTTATGTCAGCAGCTGAAATCCATTACGGTGCTAACGCTGATTTAAAAGGTAGACTTGTTCTTACTTGTGGTCTGGGGGGTATGGGGGGAGCACAACCACTGGCTGTTAAAATGGGTGGAGGTGTTTATCTCGGAGCTGACTGTGATGAAACTAGAATACAAAAACGATTAGATTCAAAATATTTAGATATTTATGTTAAAACTTTTGAAGAGGCACTCAATTTAGCTATAGAGAGTAAACGCAAAAAAGAGGCAATATCAATTGGTGTTTTAGGTAATGCCCGAGATTTACTTCAGTTTGTTTTAGATAAAGCTAAAGTTGATAAAGAGTTTTTACCTGACTTGGTTTCAGATCAAACCTCAGCACATGATCCACTTAATGGTTATGTTCCAGCCGATATGAGCTTTAGTGACGCCTTAAAGTTACGTAAAGAGAATCCTGAAAAATATACAGCGAAATCATATCAAACTATGTTTGAACATGTAAAATTGATGATTGAACTTAAAAATTTAGGCTCTCATGTTTTCGATTATGGAAATAATCTACGTGAAGGGGCAAAAATTCATGGTCTAAAAAATGCTTATGATTTCCCAGGCTTTGTACCAGCCTATATTCGTCCGCTCTTTTGCGAAGGCTATGGTCCTTTTCGCTGGATAGCTCTTTCCGGAGATCCAGAAGATATCTATGTTATTGATCAAGAACTAAAAAAACTTTTTCCTGAAAAACTGAAAATGATTAATTGGCTTAATATGGCACGTAAGCATGTTAAATTTCAAGGTTTACCTGCTAGAATATGCTGGCTTAAATATGGTGAACGTGAAAAGGCAGGACTACTTTTTAATCGCTTAGTTCGGGAGAAAAAAGTTAAAGCTCCAATTGTTATTGGTCGTGATCATTTAGATTGTGGTTCAGTGGCTTCACCAAACCGTGAAACTGAAAGTATGAAAGATGGGTCAGACGCCGTAAGTGATTGGCCAATTTTAAATGCCTTCATTAACATTGCCAATGGAGCTTCATGGATTAGTTTTCATCATGGTGGTGGTGTTGGAATTGGCTATAGTCAACATGCCGGAATGGTTATTGTAGCAGATGGTTCAAATGAAATGGATTTAAGGTTGTCACGCGTTTTAAATTCTGATCCAGGTATGGGCATTATTCGCCATGTGGACGCAGGTTATGATGAAGCAGTAGAATTTAGAAAGAAGACAAATATCATCATTCCTTCAGTTGATTATTAGTATGATTAAACTTTTAGCCACTCTTTTACTCTTTGTTACCTGTGCTAAAACACCGGTTAAGAAAGAGACCATTTTTGATTTTAAAGATTTTGATAAGGTTAGTGAGCAGTCGTCACAAAAATCCAATATTAAAAGAGTGCTCATTATCACTGACAGTTTTATGTTTAACCACCAAGTTGAACAGATGGATATACTGTTTCGATATTTACCTCAGTCTGAAATAGTGACATTCTCTTTTTGTGATTTTAAACCAGAAATGGTTATTGGTAAGATTAACTCTAATTGTGGTTATTTTTTTAGAAGCTTTTTAGAAAATATGTCCAGAGGGCTTAAAACAAAAGAGTATGAAATCCGTGACTATTTAGATTTTTATAGACCACAGTTTCTCTACTTTGTTTTTCAAAATAGTCAGACTAAGCCACAAACCTTTCCAGTTTCATTTAAAGAGATTCTTTCTAAATATAACCTGAGCTGTTTAAAAACCGAAGTTCCATCAAATAGAGTTGTTAACTGCTTTAATGATTTTAGTTTCACCTTAGAGAAGAGTGAAACACTCACTAAAGAGTTAAATTATAGTTTAGAATATAATAACGTGCCATTTATTAGAGCGGTCTATAAAAATTTTAATGAAGCTATAAATTCGGTGGCAAAATGAAATGTTATTTTAATATCAATGAATTGGTAACCTTAAGAAAGGCCAAGACCAAAGATGGTCGACATTTAAATATCGATGATTTAGATATTATTAAACAAGGTGCTGTTCTCTTTGATGATAAAAAAATTCATTGGGTGGGCGCCACTAGTGAAGCCAAAGATATTTTAAATAGAGCAGACGTTGAAAAAATTGATCTAATCGGATCAGTGGTAACTCCCGAAATGGTAGATTCTCATACCCATTTGGTTTTTGGTGGTAATCGCGCAAAAGAGTATTCAATGCGATTGAATGGAATCGATTATCAACAGATTGCGGCTAGTGGTGGCGGTATTAATGCTACAGCCGTTGCAACTAATAAGTTAAGTGCTGAAGAGTTATTTGATATTGGAAAAAAGAGGGTAGAGCAGATTCATAGTTACGGTGTTGGGTCTATTGAAATTAAGAGTGGCTATGGACTCAATTATGAAAAAGAGAAAGAACTCTCTATCGTTATTAACGAATTAAAAAAACATTTTAAAAGTAGAGTACAAATTTTTAATACCTATATGTGTGCACATGCTATTCCAGCTGGATTTAAAAGTTCACAAGATTTTATCAACAAAGTGGTTATACCACTTTTAGAGGATCTTGCTAAACTCAATATAATCGATGCTATTGATATTTTCCATGAGCAAAACTATTTCTCAACTATTGATTCCGAACAACTATTTAAAAAGGCTCAAGAGTTAAATATTAAAATAAAAACTCATGCTGATGAGTTTAATGATAATAATGGTGTAAAACTAGCAATGGATTACAAAGCTTTAAGTGCCGACCATCTCTTAAAAACAAACTTAGAAAATATTAAATTATTTAAAAACTCTGCTACAGTTGCAACACTTCTTCCGGGAACAGGATACTTTTTAGGTAAACCCCAAGCTGATGCAAGAGCATTCTTAGATAATGGTGCAAAAGTTGCGATCGCTTCTGATTTTAATCCAGGTTCATGTCACTTTGATAATGTTTTAATGGTAGCATCATTAGCAGCACCTAACTACAAGATGAATTTAGCAGAACTTTGGACCAGCATAACTTTAAATGCAGCTCATGCTTTAAATTATTTAGATCAAGGATCTATTGATATAAATTTAAAACCACGCTTTTCCATATTTAAAACTGAAACCATTGATGAAGTTACTTACAACTGGGGTAAAAATTTAAGCCACAGATAATTCAAAGGTGATTTTAAAAACAGTAGCAATTTTTAAAATTCCAGCAGCTTGTTGTTTCGTTATTCAACTATTTTCCGTGTTTCACGAATCGTAAAATGATAAAATTATGGTCTAGGTAGTGGGTGGTCTGCTCTACATCTTTCAGAACCAAGTGGACCATCTTCTTCAGAAATTACTCCTGATGTTGTGGTGATCGTTGATGTTACGAACTTATGATCATTTCTAAGTGACTCATTTTCATAACATCTAAAATAGCAGTAGCTATAGACAACAAGTTTAATATTAGTAATTTTGTCAGCAGATTCACCTACTGAAATACTTGCAATCGCTCTATCTTTTGCTGCTTTTAAAGCTGTAAATTTAGTATTAATTAACATTGTTTTAATTTCTTCAGGTGTTGCTGCTTCGAAACGCTCTTGTTTCATTAGTTTTCCTCTACAGTCAGCTAAAACCGAAATGGATAGTAGTAGTGAAAATATGCTTATAAATAATTTCATATTATGCTCCCTAAAAAATTTTTGATTGATTAACGTAGTATGATGGTAGAAACTGTTTGTCAAGCTGCGTCTGTTATCCCTAGTTTTTAGTTTTTTTAGTTATTATTTCATCTATTTTGTCTGTAAAACTACTATCCATAAAATTCTTAGCACCACGATTGATTTCTAGTAGTTTACCGTTCTGGTAGATTAAGCTAATAGGGACAGTATCAAACTTAAATGCTTCAGAAATTTTGAACTTTTCATCATAAACAATATCAAAATTAACTTTAAACCGATCACGAATCTTTTTAACGTTAGCAATTGTTTCAGGTAAATCTTGATTGATTCCAACAATTGCAATTTGATTTGAATATTTTTTTTTAAGTTCAACTAGGGATGGAAACTCTTCCAGGCAAGGTGCACACCATGTAGCCCAGAAATTTATTATAACAATCGGAAATTTTTCTTTAGCAAAATCTAGTGTTTTACCTTCTACAGTTTTTACTTTCAAAGAGGTTAACTGTTTTTCATAGAAGGCAAAATCTTCCGGTTCCTTGGCAACGACTTCGTTGGGCTTAAAATAGTCATATATCGTTTGCATTGAGAGAAATGTAAAAAAACTGAGAGCTACAATAAAAGCGGATTTTAGATGTTTCATTTGAACCATTATTTAACAAAAATCTTCCCACCACAAACAAAAAAGAATAAAGGTCAAACATTTATTGAGTTTGTATTTTTACTACTCACAGTAATGCTAATGTCAGCAGCCGTGTTGCGCGGAATGTCTTATGGATATGGAAAACATTGGCACCAGATGATCAGTCATATTGTTGCACCAACTGTAGTTAACTGGTAAAATTTCCCTTATTTCGCTTCAAGAGGACTAATCTATGAGTAGTACTAAGTATGTATTGGCAATTGATCAAGGTACCACTGGGTCAACCGCGGCTTTAATTAATGCGCGTGATTTTAGTTTTGTCGATGATGTAGGCCAAGATTATCCGCAAATTTATCCTTCACCTGGACTCGTAGAACATAATCTAAATCAAATTTGGGATACAGTTAGATATACTGTCACTGAACTTTTAAAAAGAAATAATTTAACCGGAAAAGATATTGCTTCAATTGGAATTACCAATCAGCGCGAGACCACTTGTGCTTTCGATAATAATGGAAATCCACTGGCCAACGCCATTGTTTGGCAAGATCGAAGAACGCATGAATATTGTAAATCATTACAAGAAAAACATGCAGCTAGCATAAAAACTAAAACAGGACTGCCAATTGATCCTTACTTTTCAGCTAGTAAAATGAATTGGCTCTTAAAAAATAATGAGAAAGTTCAGAATGCAGCTAAAAATAAAAATTTAAAATTTGGAACGATCGATACTTTCTTATTGTATAAATTAACGGATAAAGTTTCATATGCAACGGAACCATCAAATGCTTCGCGTACTCTATTATTTAATTTAAAAGAGACAGATTGGGATAAAGATCTTTTAAATCTTTTTGAAGTTAAGCGAGAATTTTTACCTAATGTTCAAGAATCGTTTAGTCTTTTTGGAAAAACGAAAAATTGTGATTTTCTACCTGACGATATTCCAATAACTGGAATTTTAGGTGATCAGCAATCAGCACTTTTTGGTCAAGCCTGTTTAAATAAAGGTGATATGAAGTGTACTTATGGAACAGGAGCATTTCTTCTATTAAACACTGGTTCTGAAATTAAATATTCTAATTCGGGATTAGTAACAACTATCGCTTATAAATACCAAGGTAAAACTTTTTACGCTTTAGAGGGTAGTTGCTATATAGCGGGAGCCGCTATTCAATGGCTACGTGATAATCTAAAAATAATTGCTCAAAGTCATGAGAGTGAAGCTTTAGCTCGTAAAGTGAAAAGTTTAACTGAAATGGAAAACATTTTATTACTTCCGTTCTTTACAGGAATTGGATCTCCTTATTGGATCAGCCAAGCTAAAGCCGCAATTGTTGGAATCACTCGCGATACTGAAAACTCGCATTTAGCCAGAGCTGCACTCGACGGAATCTCATTCTCCGTTAACGATATTGTGGTCGCTATGGGGAAAGATTTAGGTGAACCCATTAAAGCCTTAAAAGTGGATGGGGGAGCCGTACAAAATAATCTACTCATGGAAATCCAATCAACCATTAGTCAGCTTGATATTATTCGACCAGCCAATGTTGAAACAACCTCTTATGGTGCCGCCTTAGCTTCACTGGTCGGAAATAAACAACTCTCAATCGAAGAGATAAATAAATTTTGGAAAATTGACAAAAAATTTAGTCCCAACACTAATGAATCAGCATTTTATGCTAAAAAGTTTGTTCAGTGGAAAGATACTATTAAGCGCCTATATTTTTAGTAATAAAATCCATTAACTCTTCTGGCTTAATAAAGAGCTTCTCGCCAGTTTTACGTATTTTAACTTCGATCATACCGGTTTTTAAGTACTCGCGTTCTCCCACCATTACACATAATGGAAGTCCTAAGAGATCAGCATCTTTAAACATAAAACCAGGACCAAGTTCACGGTCATCAAACAGTACTTCGATATTTTTTTTCTGAAGATCACTATAGAGATCGTTAGCAATTTTTTTCACTTCTGGAGTTTTAGCTATATACCCTAGATAAACTTGATAAGGCGCAATGGCTGTTGGCCAAATAATTCCGTGTTCATCAAAGTGTTGTTCAATGGCTGCCGCCACAACTCGTGTTACCCCAATTCCATAACAACCCATAAGTGGTGTTATTGCTTTTCCTTGTGGATCAAGTACAGTCACTTTCATGGATTTAGTATATTTGTCGCCTAGTTGGAAAACGTGTCCAACTTCGATACCTTTTTTAAGCACAACACTTTTGCCACACTTACAGCAGTTATCGCCCTCTTTTGAAATTCTTAAATCAACCTGTTTAAAATTTTTCAGATCACGCGAAATAATAAAGTTAGCTAAATGTTTATCTTTCTCTTGAGCACCAGTAATGTAAGCCGCGTTTAAATCAATTTCACTATCAACTAAAATTTTCAATTCTTGATGAAGATTGATTGGTCCAATATAACCTTTCACCAGACCAAAATCATTAAGCACGCCTTCGCTAGACTGTTTTAAGTGATCTGAGTTTAAATGGTTTTTGAGTTTAATCTCATTTAATTCATCATCACCAACTAAAAGAATAAGATAGTGCTCTTCTTTGCTACCTACAATACTAGTATAAACGAGTGATTTTAATGTTTGATCAATTGGTAATTTTAAAAATTCAGCGACATCCGCGCATGATGCTTTGTTAGGAGTATCAACTTTTTTAATAGCATCTTTACTGTTGTTTAATGGTTGTTTTACACGAATGGTTTGCGCTTTTTCTAAGTTAGCCGCATATTTACAATCCACACAGTAGATAATTTTATCTTCTCCAGAATTTGCTATAACTTGAAACTCATGCGTTTTAGCACCACCAGCCGCCATGGCACCACCATCAGCTTCCACTGCGATGAACTCTAGACCTAGCCGATTAAAAATATTTTCATAAGCTGTATAAAGCTGTTGATAAACTTCATCCAGACACTTTTTATCTACGTGAAAACTATAAGCGTCTTTCATAATAAATTCACGGCATCTCATTAAACCAAAACGTGGACGAATCTCATCTCGAAATTTGGTATTAATTTGATATAAAGTCACAGGCATCTGTTTATATGATTTAACTGTTTTCCTAAAAATATTGGTTACAGATTCCTCATTAGTCGGACTAAAGCAGAGTTCACGACCAGCTCTATCTTGAATCTTAAGCATGAGTGGACCCATTGAGTCCCATCGCCCTGTCTCTTTCCAATATTCACTTGGAGTTGCTACTGTCATTAATATTTCATTACAGTTAGCTTTATCTAACTCTTCTCGAATAATTTTTTCTACTTTTTTAACAACTCGTAAACCCATAGGTAACTGTTCATAAAGCCCCGACGCCGATTTAAAAATCAAACCAGCTCTTAACATTAATTGATGTGAGATAATTTCCGCTTCAGATGGAATCTCTTTATACGTTTGCCAAAAACCTTTAGAAAGTCTCATTATATTTCCCCATGAAATTTTGTGTTTACGTTATAGCATTTTGATGAAAAAGGTGTCTAGTGAGCGATGTTGATCGCCATGGGGAGATCGAAAGCGCGTCTCGCCTCTTCTTGAAGAGCGTTAGCACTTACAATTTCGAAAGCTGAAGGTGACCTTGGCAGTTTACGGCAGAGAAGATTGCGGATATTGGCGGCCAGACTTATAAGTCGTCACTTTCCCAGCAATTTCATAGCCCAGTAGACTGATATCACCTAAAGTATCTAGAATTTTATGCCTTACAAATTCGTCTGCATATCTTAAACCATCGTGATTCACTATTTGGAAATCATCTAACACAACAGCGTTATCTAAAGATGCCCCACGAATAAGGCCCTTTCGCTTTAGTGCATCTACATCTTTATAGAATCCGAAAGTTCTTGCTCGACCAATCTCTTCGATGAAGTTTTCACAAGTAAATTCGAACGTTTTTTGCTGAGTTTTAATTCGAGGATGTGGGAAGACAATAGTTGAGTCAATGATTAACTTATTAGCTGGCTCAATTTGGGCCCAACGGTCACCGACCGCTACGCGAACTGTCTCAAGTACAATTAAGAATTTTTTTGATTTATTAAGGTTAGCTACACCGATCTCTTTTAAAAGGAAAACAAACGAAGCACCTGAACCGTCCATAATAGGAACTTCAGGTCCATCTAGTTCACATAGAATATTATTAATACCTAGTCCGTAGAGAACTGCGAGTAAATGTTCAACCGTATGAATTGCCTCTGCGCCCGAACCAAGTGAAGTGGCGTTTTCAGTAGTTCCAACAGTTTTAGCATCAGCTTTTATAAGTTTACCATTTTTAATATCAGTACGACGAAATTGAATTCCGAAATTTTCTGGAGCTGGATGGAGAGTTAATTTAACCTTCTTACCTGAGTGAAGGCCTATTCCAGTTACCGAGCATGTCTTGGCTATAGTTCTTTGAAAAAGCATTACTTAATTATCTCCCAACTTCGTATCGTCAGAATAGACTACAAATTTATTTAATTTAGAGTGTTTTAAACCAAATGTGCAGTTTGACGCGATGTCCAATTTCAATTATAACCCTTTTTCATGAAAACCAATAAAAAAGTTAAACATTTATGCACTAGATAAGTAAATTTTACAAGCATATTTAAGAATTGCCAACTTATTAATTTCACAAAGATTATACCGGATTTTAGGAATGCAAAAGCTCAATCAGCTTTATTGGATGTCTGCACAAGGCAAATTATGCGTAGATGCTAATTTAAAAAATTAATATAAACTACATTTGCCTTATGAAGAATCTTAAAAACATTTTTTATTTATTCTTAATTCTCTCCACCAAAAACTCACTTTCAAGATCGCCATCAATTGAAAACGGAGTTGGAACACTTTCACATAAAATCTATTTGTACGAAAATAATTTTGAAAAAGCTGATTTTGATTTTGATAAATTCATTCCCTATTTTGAAAATGTCTATAATTCTAATTCAGTTAAAAATGAAAGACTGAAAAATAAACTCTTTTGTATTCTTCTCGATTTTTACTATCAAAATGATCCAGGCTTTGCTGAACAATTTGAACAGCAAAATTCCTCTATGAAATGCTTTTAAAGACAAAGCAATAATTAAAGTAATAGCTCAAAGTCACGATAAGTTGACAAAAGAGGTATCTATGTTTGGCAAGAGCTATTTTTTACTAATTATCGTATTTATTATTCAGTTTAATTTTGTTGTGGTTAACGGCTATGGACAACTATCTGAACAAGAGAAGTCTCACAAATCAAAAAACCAATAATAATTTATTTTAATTTTAAACAATAATTTCCCAAGGAAAGATATGAATGTTCTCTTTTTTGAAGTTGATTTCACTGGGCCCAAGTCCCATCATTGTACATTTTTTCTTTTGATAAAAAGATTTTAATATTTCAAGTTCGGTTAATTTTATTTTTTCAGATGAAAAAATTTTAATGGCTACAACTTCGCCATCATCTAAATGTACAACAAAAGGGATTCTATTACCTTTTTGACTACGATAATAGGTGATTTTTTCTATGTTTTTTTCAAAATAATATTTTTGAGCTATGAGTTCTTGTAAAATAGAGGTTTCAAGTAGTCGCTCATAAGGTGCTTTAAAATAGTTTGCAAGACCTACATCTAAAAGAAAGTATAATTTTTTACCACTACTATCAATATCTGGACTTATATGGTTAATCACAAACAACTGCTCCAATATAGTTAAATGTGTCTGAACTCTTTTGGTGTTTTGTTTTAATTGTTTTGTGATGTTGGGTAAATTGGGTTCTTGTAAATGAGCAATTTGATTTAAAATATCTAAACAGAGTTCGGAATCTATTTTTGTTTTTTTAAATTGCTGAACATCACGTAAAATTATTAATTCTATCCAATCTTTAATTAAACTCAGTCTTTCATCATCATTTCTTACAGCAAAAATACCTGGCATTCCACCACGTTCCATATATTTAAGAAAATCATTACGAGTTATACGCGGATTTTTATTTTTTAAGTTTTTAAAGGATAAACTTTCGGCTGGCAGCGATTTGGTTTCAGCGATACAAAGTGGTAGTAGTCTGATTTTAGACATTCTACCCGTTAACGACTCTCTAATTAGTGTTAGTTGTGAAAATTCAGTAGAACCTAATAAAATAAATTTTCCCGGTATTCTTTTTTGATCAACATTAAGTTTAACCGCATCGAATATTTCCGGTGATTTTTGAGCCTCATCTATTATAATTGTTTTTTTATCACTATATTGCTCTAAAAAAGTATCAGGGTGATCTTGCGCCATGTTTCTTTTATTTTTATCATCAAGAGTTATGTAAATTGAATCTTTTAAAGTCGGTTGTAAAATATCTCTAACCAAAGTGCTTTTTCCAGTTTGTCTGGCACCTTGAATAGCAATCACTGGACTAAATTTTAGCTTGCTCCTTAAAAGTCGATAAATATATCTATTACGTAAATGTGGCATATTTATGTATATTTAACCCCATATATCAGATAGTCAACGACAACAATATATGGGGTTAAATTAAGCTTTTGCCAACAACTTGGAATATACCAGGTTTAGTCAGGTACGGTTAGATATATGTTAAATACGGCAGATAACAAAAAACAGTGTACTATTTGACTACAAAACTTAAACTATTTTTAAGTTGAGTTTTTATGAAATAATGAATTTTCGAGGAAATTTAATGTCCGGTACAATATCTTGTCAACATCTTCAATCTCAGCTGAATATAGATAAAAACACTATTTTTAATATATTAGTATAAATGAATACCTACTATTCTTGGTTATGTTTCTTTACATATATGAATTAAGACAATGTGTTGATTATCTTCCAAAGCATTCGTCAGGATGTTTAAATGGATTTGTCTTAGTGCTAGCTGTAATATTGGGCTACCGACCATAACTTCTTCAATTGGACCAGAAAAAGAAAGCTACTTGCTATTTTTCATTTACCGGCATTAATAACTGCTCCTGTATTACTTCCATTGGGTGGTGGGATTTTTCACTTACTTTGCTTACTAATACTACTTGTAATTTTAATTTATTATCTACGTGGAGATAGTATGAAGGAACCATTAACTCTAAGAGCTGATTCTAAAAATGAAATTTATAAATTCATTGATAGATACTTTCGAAAATTACCTAAAAATAGTGATGGAACATTTAATATATTGGCTGAGGGATTTGATGATAATGATGTTGATGCCTTGAGGCATGCGTATGTAAGTGGTATCTTCACTAAGGAGTATGGAGAAATAGCAGCTGATATTTTTGGAAGACTACAAGAAACTTTTCTCGGTGGAGGTATTTCATCATCAAATTCAGAAAACTCAACCAATATGGATTTGTGGAATAATTCTGTTGGTAGGAAGTATGGAAAAAAATTCAAAACTAAAAAAGATCTTTTTAATAATTTAATTAAAGCTTTGAAAAACAATGAACTTATTATTGATCCTGATTTTGATAAGAGAAAATATTCCGGTAATCCAGAAATTAAAGGAGATATCTCAAATATGGTAATTGTTCTGGATGAAAATAAAAATGGAAAAAATAAAGTGTTTTTTGATTTAGGAAAAACTTATCATGAAAAAGTGAGTTTGTAGCATTAATTAAAAGTGGAAATTATCCTAATTATGAAATCCGTATAGTTAACAGGGATGAAATTCCGGTATCTAAGAAAGACCCTTTTATAGCAAATAATCTAGGATAGATTTTATAACGATTTAAGATGATTTTTAGCTTTTTCTGAAATCATTCTTCCACGTGAAGTTCGCAGTAAATATCCATTTTTTAATAAATAGGGTTCATAAACATCTTCAATGGTACCGCGATCTTCATTTAATGTAGCACAAAGGGCATCGATTCCCACTGGACCACCTTGATAATATTCATCAATGACTTTGAGAATTTTAATGTCCATGGAATCGAGTCCCATCTCATCAATTTCCATGAGTTTTAAAGCGGATTCAACTTCATTTACATCAATGAAACTCTTATTATAAACCAAAGAGAAATCGCGAACGCGTCTTAAAATTCTATTTGCAATTCTTGGTGTACCGCGAGCACGTTCACCTAGCTTTAATAGCTTGCTCAGACATATCTAAGTTCATTTTCTTAGAATTATTTTTAATAATGATAGCTAAAGCCCTTCACTTGAATAGAAATCAAAATGAAGATGACTTGAGAATCGATCACGTAATGGATTGGATAAAAGCCCACTTCGTGTTGTTGCTCCAATTAAGGTAAACGGAACGAGATCAATCTGCATAGTTCTAGCCGCAGGCCCTTGGCCAATGAGAATATCTAAGCGAAAATCTTCCATCGCGGAATAGAGAATCTCTTCTAATGTAATATGGAGTCTGTGGATTTCATCAATAAATAAAACGTCGTGTGGAGCTAGGTTGGTTAAAATCGCAGCAATATCACCTTTACGTTCAATCGCAGGACCTGAAATAACATGAAGATGCGATTTCAACTCTTGTGCCATAATCATGGCTAAAGTTGTTTTACCTAATCCCGGAGGACCAGATAAAAGTACGTGATCCATAGCCGCGTTTCTAATCTTAGCCGATTTAACCATCACTTCAATATTGTCGATAACTTTTTTTTGTCCAATGAATTCAGTAAACGATTTTGGTCGTAACTCTTTTTCAATCGAGATCTCTTCTGCGTTCAGAGGAATATCGTGGAAAACGCCTTCATTTAATTTTAGATCATTCTCGTTCATGCATCATTCCTTTGAGGACGACACTAACTAAATCTTTAGTGTTTTTAAACTCGCGAGTTCGAAGCTCTTCTTTAACTTTTGGAATAATTTCGCTTTCGTTAAAACCTAAACTCTTTAATGCCATTAGTGATTCAACTAATATCTGCTGATCATTACCAGTGGTACTTTCAACTTCAACAGCTTCATTAATTTTTCGACTACTCTTAACTGTGTCAGCACTCATCGTTGCACTTAAAGTCATCGACATTTTTTGAGCTTTATCTTTTAGATCGAGTAAAATTTGAGATGCAGTTTTTCCACCAATTCCAGGCACTGATTGAAGTGTTTTTTTATCTTCAAACATAATAGCATTTAAAATGCCATCAGCTTTTAAGCCATTAATGAGTAAGAAAGCGGTTTTGGGTCCAACCCCTTTTACACTTAATAAAAGTTCAAAGATTTTTTTATCTTTTAAGGTTTTGAAACCAAATAGTTCGACTGAATTTTCTTTAAAAATTTGACTGGTATATAAAGATACTTCTAGACCATTACTTAATATTTCAGGATAAAAAACTTCGTAACCAACATCATAATTTGTGACGATTAATATTTTTGATCCATCAGAGCTGTAGATCTTTCCTTTGAGAAATCCGATCACTGTGTAGCCTTTTGTTAGTAAGTGAGGTTCGATTCATAGTATGACAAATTGCTACGGCAATGGCATCTGTTTCATCGAAAGACTTATACTCTCTTGCTCCTAAAAAAATATCAATAAACTTTTTCACATTTTCTTTTTTTGCGTGACCGTAACCTGTCGCAGAAGATTTTACGACGTTTGGTGAGTATTCATAGAGACGATTTTTGTGCGTTTTTAAAAACGCAGCGAGCATTGCGCCTCGTGCCTGAGCAAGTTTAATTAATGAACTTGGATTCTTTGCAAAAATCAGAGATTCAATCGCTATTTCATCTGGCGAATATTTTGTTACTAGCTCTTCACATTGAGAATAGATTTCATCCACTCTATCAATGAAATCATCAATTTTATCAAAGCGTAAAATGCCTGAATCAATGTAGCGAACTTTTCTTTGTTGCAGTTCTAAAATGGCAAATCCGGTTTTGCGCGAACCAGGATCGATTCCTAAGATAATCATTCCACTATCATATCAGGGGAATGATCTGTGTCAAAAGATATTTCTTTTTTACTAAAAAAATGGTAATAAAACGCATGACTAAAATCCTAACAGCAAATGAAGTACGAGAATTTCATTTGCAAAAAATGAAAGTTCAATGTGAGCAGCTAAAAAAACGTGGAGTAGTCCCGTTTTTAAGCGTTATGCTGGTTGGTGATTTTGCTCCGAGTGTTGTCTATACTAGAAATAAGAAAAAATTTATCGAAAGTATTGGTGGAAAATGCGAGATCGTTAATCTGCCAAAAGATATTAGTGCCGAGGCTTTTGTAAAAGAGATTAATAAGTCGGTTACCGATAAAAGTGTTCATGGCTGTTTTATTCAACTGCCAGTGCCTGATCAATTAAAACATCTACCACTTAATTCACTGATTCCTGCTGAAAAAGATGTTGATGGTTTTCACTTTAATAATTTAGGTATGCTACTTGAGGGTGACCGCGGAGAAAAATCGTTTTTACCTTGCACGCCTAAAGGGATAATGATTTTACTGAAGTATTATAATATCGATGTGGCAAAAAAACATGTTGTGATTATTGGTCGTAGTTTAATTGTGGGAAAACCACTTAGTTTGCTCCTAACTAATCATGATGCAACAGTTACTTTGTGCCACTCTAAGACTACTAACATTACAAAATTCACTAAAGAAGCAGATATTATTATTACCGCAATTGGAAAACCGAACTTTTTAACTAAGGAATATATTGGAAACAATAAGCCAGTGGTTATTGACGTCGGTATTAATTCAACGAATTCTGGAAAAATTTGTGGAGATGTGGATTACGCTGAGGTATCATCTTTAACAAGTGCGATTACACCTGTCCCGGGCGGAATTGGGCCAATGACAATTCTCGCTTTAGCGGACAACTTACTAAAAGCAACAGAAAATAGTATTACCAAATAGACTAGGATTATATATGGAACTAAAAAGAACATCGCTGTATGAAAAACATCTGTCTTTAAAAGCCAAAATGGTTCCATTTGCCGGTTACGATATGCCAATTCAGTATAATTCCAGTGTGAAAGATGAGAGCTTAAGTGTACGCAAAAATGTTGGGATGTTTGATGTAAGTCATATGGGAGAGTTTTGGGTTGAAGGTAAAGAGGCGACTAGCTTTATCGACTCCTTTTTGCCTAACGATGTTTTAACTCCACCTATTGGTAAAGCTATCTATTCACCATTATGTGATAATAACGGAAATATCATTGATGATTTAATTGTTTATAAAGTTAGAGCGGATAAAATTCTTATCTGTGTAAACGCTTCCAATATTGATAAAGATTGGAAATGGATCAATTCACTTCCAAAGCCTTCAACGGTAAAGCTGACTAATGCTTCTGAGAATTTCTCTTTAATTGCACTTCAAGGTCCTAAAGCAGAAGAGGTGCTATTTCCAATACTTAATAGTTTAGCTGTAAAAAACTTAGGATATTATACAGTAGCTGAGTTGGTTTATAATAATGAATCAGTAATTTTGGCCAGAACTGGTTATACAGGTGAGGATGGTTTTGAGATTTTCTGTTCACATAAAATGGCTCAACATTTATGGGATAAACTATTAGAAAAAAACGTTGTTCCTTGCGGACTGGCAGCCCGAGATGTTTTAAGATTGGAGGCAGGTTTTCCTTTATACGGACAAGAGCTAAACAATGAATTAACTCCGCTGGATGCTGGTTTAAAATGGACAGTAAAATTAAATAAAAATAACTTTGTAGGTAAGAGTGCTTTGGAGAAATATAATTCTAAGTATATTCAAGTTAAACTTATATTAGATAGTGGAATTCCGCGACCTAATTATAAAGTGGAAAATGCTAATGGTGAAGAGATTGGTGTTGTAACATCAGGTACAATGTCAGTAATTCTAGAAAAAGGGATTGCATTGGCTCAGATTGAGAAAGCCAAAAATCCGACTGATAAAAAATATTTTGTAAATATTCGAGATAAAAAATATAGTTGTGTTGTAACAACAAAACCATTTGTAACTGGGGGACATAAATAATGAGCGCAAAGAAAATTCCAAGTAACTTGAAGTATACAGTTGAACATGAGTGGGCTGACGTTAATGGTGACATTGCTACAATTGGAATTACCGATTTTGCACAATCATCTCTTGGTGATATCGTGTTTGTTGAATTACCTGCGGTAGGCGATAAATTAGAACAAGGTAGTACCTTTGGTGTTGTTGAATCAATTAAATCAGTAAGTGATTTATTCGCACCTTTCAGTGGCGAAGTTTTAGAAGTCAATAACAAAGTTGTTGATTCTCCGGAATTATTAAATAATGATGCTTATAGTTCTTGGATGATCAAGATAAAAATTTCCGACAAAAATCAACTAAAAAATCTTCTTGACGCTAAAAAATATGAAGAACATTGCGAAACTGCCCATTAAAATTATTTAATTCTAAATTTTTAAAAAAAATTTTGACTAATTTGAGGAAAATCTTCATACTGACGAAACTTAACGTGTTTGGAGAAATATTTTTTTATGAACGATCTTGAATCAATCCAAATCCTGAATACAGCGATAATAAAAAGTAAAGAAAAGAAAATTGATATTGCTTACGAAGAGAACCTGAAAAATATTTGCAAGACTCCAGCAATTGAAGCTATTAATAAAGCAATTACATATTTAGCTGAAACTCAAAAAATTTCACGTGATCAAGCGGCTACTAATATTATTGAAACATTTAGACAACTTGATAAAATTTGGAATGATTATGTTATTTTAGAGGGAATTGACAGATTGAAGTCATCGCTTAAAACCAACATTTCATCATCAAATATTCCATCGACTTTAAGTTAAACGATTATTTATTTTTCTAAGAATTGCATTTTCATCTTCATGTGAAATAAAGAATTCATTTTCAAACTTTGTATCGTTGATTTTATGTTCAAGCATTAACTCTTTAGTATCGACGACACGTTGTTTGATAGTAGTTAAAATTTTTGTAATCCATTCAGGAGACAATTTTAAGTACTCTTTTATGTCGTTTGCTTGAATAGGAATAAGTTCAGTACTTTCAAATGCTACGGCCGTTTCAGAGTGTCTATCACTGCCAAATAAATCTAATTCACCAATGAGTTCATTTTCTTTAAATACGCCGGTAGTTTCAAGTTTAGTATTATTTAATTTAAAAGTTTTTACTGTACCCTTTTTTATAATAAAAATAGAATTAACCGGATTATCTTCGATAAAAATAATATCACCTTTTTTTAATTTAATGATTTCATTATCCAACATGTAGAAATTCCTTTGCGATTGTACCGCAAAAGAGTACACCGTGACGAAGTCCAAAGCTTGAAATCTCAAAGTTTTGAGTACCTAGTGTTTGTCCTAAGTCAGTTCCAATCATAAAGCCAGCTTTTATAAAAGGGACACGTTTTTTTAAGAAAGGGTATTTATTATCTATTTCTTCAAGAGTCATTTTTTGAATTCGCTCTCTAAGATTCATAAGTTCGTTAGCAGAAATTGTTGAACCATTAACCAGTGTTTCGTCATAATTTGAAATATTTTTATGCATTAGTGCAATTGATGTCATGGTTCCCGCAATACAAAGTAAGTAGGGTGAACTCATATTTTTAAGTTCAGTAGAGAATTTTTCTTTAATAGCTAGTAGTTTTTCACTATAAATACTATTTTGTATCCAATCAGTAGCTCTCACTACACCAACCGGTAAGCTAATTGAATTAATTATTTTAAATGGCTCTCTTTGAATTTTAATAAATTCAGTAGAGGCTCCACCAATATCCATAATGAGAATTTCGGGACTTTGATTTTTAATTTTACCAAGTGTTGCGCCTAATGCTGCATAATGAGCTTCACCTTTGCCACTTAAAATTTGAACGTTAAAACCAATCTCATTTTTGATTTTATCAAAAAATGTAGCTCTATTCTTGGCAACCCTTGCTGCTTCAGTAGAAACCGCAATGACTTCACTAGGTTTAATTTGAAATGCTTCCAGTTCTTTTTTAAAGATATTTAAGGTATTAAAAGTATTTTGCATGGATTCAGGATGAAAAGAACCATATTTATCCAATTCACGACCAAGGGAAGTAATCTCTAGGTGATCAAGTTTGCTAGTGAATTTTCGATTTTTATCAAACTCACCAACAGCTAAAATGACACTGTTTGAACCAATATCAATTGATGCACGCATAAATCAAAAGAACTTCTTTAATTTTTTTAATAGATCCTTCTTGTCGCCATTTTTAATCTCTTCAATATTTGTATCTAATTTTTTTTCAATGGCTTTGTTAACTTGTTCAACGACCTTTTCTTGAACTTTTTCTTTGATTTTATCTTTATTTTTAGCAAATGCTTTTTTTGCTAATATTTCCAATGTATAAGCATAATCTGGTTTTAAAATAAATCCAATGCCAGTTAATTTTACTGGAAGTACGTTAGTACCTAAGTTTTTTTCCATTTGAGAGCTTAGAACACCAGTTTTATCGATGAAATCAAAAGTTAATTCACCTTTTTTAGTATTGTTTTCGGGATATAGTTCGCCTTTTCCGGAGATATCAACAGAATTTTTCAATCCGATAAATTTAAATTGGTCGAAATGGTAAACCTGATTTGAAAATTTTCCATTGAGTTTTAAAGTTTCAAACTCATCATCAACTTTAATAGTTTTTTGATCTAATTTACCTTTTAAGAAAGAGATGGAATTTACAACCCCTGTGATATGTTCGGTTAAATTTAAGCCTTTAATTACGCCTTTTGAAGCATCTACATCAACTTGAAAATCATAACTAGATTTTTGCTCGATTGGTTTGCTTTCCACCTTACCTTTAACCGCACCAGAGAAGTTTCCTTTAATATTTTCGAGCATTGGCGGCAAGAAAGTATTGAGAGCATCAAGATTTAGATCTTTAAGTTTAAAATTAAGTTGAGTAGAGCTTCCCTGATTTTCAAGAAAATTTAATAGAAATGAGATATTACCTTCACCTTTAGAAAATTTAAATTTGATATTATCAGTAGCAACACTGCTTTGGTGAACGTTGATAACTGAATCACCACTAAAATTTTCATCACCAATTTTTACACCGCTCCATTTTAAGTTTGTTTTAACTGTTGGAAGAGAAAGTGGTGGGCCTTTGACAACAATTGCAGTCTGTGTTGTAGCTGATTTAACTTCGGTAGATTCATTGGCAGTGGATGTAGTTGTCGTTGCTACTTCAGAGGTCTTGTCATTTGTAGGCGCTGAATTTGTATTGCTAGCTTCAACTGTTTTTTTAGAGTAAAGAATTTTTCGAATAACATCTTTTTTTAAATTTAAATTGATAGCTGTAATATCAATTAAAATAGGTTTCATTTTAGCTATAGAAAAATTAGTCATATCATTAAAATCAATTTGTGTTTTTACGATCGAATCGATATTTCCATCCATGAATTTTTGAAATGAACTAATTACTAGATCAGATTCTTTAATTGAACCTTTAAGCTCAGTAGTTAAACTAAAATCTTCATTAACTTTGTATCTCATAGCTGGGGCTAGACTAAATTCAACTATCGGATGCAGGATTTTTCCCTTATTTAGCTTCATAGACATTTTTAAATTGAATTCTGCGTTCTGTGGATCCAGATTCGCCACTTCAGTTGGTGCAATTAATAGTGCCTCTTTAACGTTTGCTGTTGCATTGAAATCTTTAATGCTAATGAGCCCTTGATTAACCTCAACATTGGTACTTAGTTTTAAAACTGAACCTAAATAGGCTACAATATCAGTTAAAATTTCACCCGTAGTTTTGATCTGCAAATTTAGTTCTGTTTTTATGTTTGGTAGTTTTTTAGCATACTTGTTGGTATCAATATCGTTTAGTTCGATTACGAGCTTACTTTTAATATCTTTACCATTTAAAATTTCATGTGTGTTAATACTACCAACGATTAGAGTGTTAGTAGCAAAATAGCTTTTATCTTCAAAGATGACTTTTATGTTGGAAGATAATTCATATGCAGCTTCTGAGTTAAGGTTGAGATTTTTAATTAAAAAGCGAGATAAAACAAGATCACCTTTCATTCCACTACTAAGTTCATAATGTAAATTAACATCAGTTACTTTAAAATTAATTTTACTGCGCTTTAAAAAAGAGGGAATTTCTACTTGAGCAGTGGTTCCGTCTGTAGTTTTTACCGGATCAGTTTTCGCTTCGTTCTGGGTAGATTCTGGACCTTTAGCTTCATTACTCTTCATGGCCAGGGACCAGTTGTGTGTATCTTTATTTAATTCAATATAATTAACTTTCGGTTCAGTAATAGTTAAATTAACAGAACCACCATTAGTTAATATCGCCCAAATTGGAACTTTTAATTCAACACTTGAAACCGAGAAGAGATCTTTTTTTTCCCCTTCTTTTAGAGCAATGTTTAGCTTATCTAATTTAAATTTAAAAGAAGTTCCAAGACTAAAGTCGATTTCACCGAGTTCTACATTACAGTTAGGAAAAACTTTAGCAAGTTGTGTTTCAGCTAATTTTTTTAATTCAGCGGGAGAGACTCTGGAAGCTGCATAAAAAACTAAGCCAACCAATAGGAAAACAAAAACAACACAAACTAGCAGAAATATTTTTACTTTTTTACTTTTCATAATCATTATCCCTCTTAGATAACATGGTAGCCTATAATTTTTAAGAAATCTCTATTTCTCAATATTGCATTGAGCCATTAAGATATTAGTACCAAAGGTGTAAATTTAACCATGAAACGTTTCTGAGCACCATTAGAAAATTGAATATGGACTTTTTCCCCATCACCGTAGCCATCGCTAGATAATATTTTTCCTTCACCATAGAGAGAGTGAATTACACGTTTTCCTGGTGGGAATTTTTGTGCTGGTGTACTGTCGTACTCATAGTGAATATTCGAATTATCGTAATCATAGGATTGATTATTATTAGAGCTGTTGCGTTTGATCCATGTAAAATATTTACTTGGAATTTCATGAATAAAGAGACTTGGACCATTAAAGCGTAATTGTCCATACAGCATTCTGGCTTGAGCAAAACATATATAGAGTTTTTTCATCGCTCTAGTCATAGCTACATAAAACAGACGTCGCTCCTCTTCTTGGCCGACAAGCCCGCGATCTAAACTTTGAATTGAGGGGAAGAGGTTCTCCTCCATTCCTACAATAAAAGTGTAAGGGAACTCGAGCCCTTTTGCTCCGTGAACAGTCATTAAAGATACATAACCGTTAACATCAATAGCACTATTTTGATTGTTGTTTAAACTATTCATGTCTAGGGAGATGCTTTCTAGAAATCCAACTAAAGTTGCGGTTTGATCTGGTTGATTTCGGGCCTCTTCTTCATATTGTTTTATGGCATTGTAGAGCTCTTCAATATTCTCTTTTCTGGCAATTGATTCATAATCCTTACTGCTTTGTAAGTATTGTAAGTAACCAGACTGTTTGAATAGATGATAGAAACATTCACTTGGATTTACTCTGTTTTTTTCCATCTCGGTGGTTTCTTTGATGAGATCAACAAACTCTTTTAAGGATGATTTAACTTTGCTACTTAATTTAATTTCGACCGAAACAGGATCGTTAGGATCAAGTAACTTCTCAACCATTTCAAACAGAGATAGTTGTAAATGAATCGCTTCTGTTTCTAGTTTGCGTAAAGTGGTTGCACCAATTCCACGAGTGGGAGTGTTCACGACACGACTAAAAGCTAAAGAGTCTTTATGATTAACCACAAGTCTTACATAACTTAAAATATCCTTAATTTCTTTGCGATCATAGAACTTAATTCCTCCAATAACTTTGTAGGGGATATGGCACTTCATAAGTTCATCTTCCACTACCCGCGATTGGGAATTATTGCGATAAAATATGGCAAAATCTTTATAAGTAGCTTTTCCACTTTTTACTAATTGTGAGATCTCGGTTGCAACAAAATCACTTTCATCTTTATCAGAACCACATTCAACTATATCGATATATTCACCATCTAAATTTTCTGTCCACATCTCCTTACCTTTTCGCATTTCATTGCGTGCGATAACTTTAGAAGCTGCTTCGATAATAATTTTTGATGATCGATAATTTTGTTCGAGTTTAATAACTTTAGTTTCAGGAAAATAGCTTTCAAAATCTAAAATGTTACGAATATCAGCTCCACGCCAAGAGTAGATACTTTGATCTTCATCTCCAACTACACAGATATTTCTGTGTTTTTCACTAATAAGTTTTAAGAGTTCAAATTGAGCCTTATTGGTATCTTGATATTCATCCACTAGAATATATTGAAATTTCTCTTGGTATTTTCTTAAAACTTCCGGAAATGTTCTAAAGAGCTGAAGTGTACCTGTTATAAGTCCACCAAAATCAACAGCATTTGATCTATGCAATTCTTGTTCGTATTCTGAAAAAAGATAAAAATATTTTTCAACTTTTAGTTTTTCTATCTCGTTGATTTCTTCATCAGGTAAGCCTCGTTCCTGCTCTTTGCCTACATAATAACCAAAATTTTTAGCGTGGCTTATTGAGTGAGCAATACTGTAAGGTGAAATCTCTTTTTGATTAATGTCATGTTTATTCATTAATGATTTTATTACGGCAAGCGATTCTGAATCATCATAAATTGTGAAATTTTTTGAGAGACCTAAATATTGATACTCTTTTCTTAAGAGAGTTGCACAGAATGAGTGAAAGGTCGTTATTTGCAAAATCCCGGGATGCACTTGTAAAGTATCAGCCACTCTATCCCGCATCTCTTTGGAAGCTTTGTTGGAAAAAGTTAAGGCTAATATTTGATATGGACTTAACTTTTTTTGATCAATTAAATAGGCGAGCTTTGCAACCAGGGTTCGTGTTTTACCTGACCCGGCACCTGCTAAAATCATAAGCGGACCACTGTTATATTTAACAGCTTCAACTTGTGCAACGTTTAAGTTATGAGGTATTTGCATGATTTTTTTTATCAATTTTTTTAATAAAAAGCTACTGTTTAGCTAATGTATTGGTAAGTAAAGTTTTATAGCATAAGTAACGATAGGTACCTTTACAATGCTACTATTACGACTCAAAATATAAGAAGACCATGACAATTTCTAACGAATTCATTTTATTAATATTTTGTTTTGTAAGTTCAGCCTTTTTTTCAGGTGCTGAAGCCTGCTTGCTCGCTATACCCATAGATAGAATCAATCAACTAAAAGATGAAGATAAAAAGAAAGCCAAATATTTTAATTTTTTATTAAAATATTCAAGTGACCTTTTGACTACAATTTTAGTCGGAAATACCTTTGTTAATATTGCGGCAGCTGGGATTACCAGTAATATGGCGCAACGCTATTTTGAAAATGAGGCCTTAGCAATCAGTACCGGAATTACAACGTTTGTAGTGCTTATTTTTGGTGAAATATTACCTAAAAATTTTGCTCGTGCTCAAGCTGAAAAATATATTCTTTTTAGTGTGAAAGCTCTCAGAATTGTCTATTTTTTACTTTTTCCAATCATCTATATTTTTACAGCATTACTTAGAGGGTTACTTGGTGAAAAAATTAAAGTAATAGGAAGAATTGTGACCAGAGATGATATTGAGTATATGGTTAGTAAAGCAGAAGAGGAGAGTACAATAGACTCCAAACAACTTAACCTTCTCTCATCGATTCTGGAATTTCCTACCATAAAAGTTAAAGATATCATGGTACCTAGAAATAAAGTTGAAGTAATTAACATCAATTCAAATGTTGAAGAGGTCGTAAGTTTTGTAAAAAAACACAACTATAGTAGATACCCGGTTGTACAGAACGATTTGGATTCAACGATTGGATTTTTGCATGTAAAAGATCTTTCTTTTTACGCAATAGAAGAGAAAAAAAATTTCAAATTAAAAAACATTGTAAAAATTCCTTTCTTTGTTTATGAGCATATGAAAATTCAGACAGTTTTTGATCATATGAACAGAAAAAAGGTACATCTTGCATTAGTTAAAGATGAAAATGGATTAGTGGTAGGAATTATTACTTTGGAAGATATTTTGGAAGAGATTTTTGGTGAAATTCATGATGAACATGATGATGAACAAATTAAAGAGTTAAATGAAGGACTCTATTCTAATTTATCATCCAAGGATAGTTTCACGTTAAACGCTGATTATACTTTGCGTGACTTAGATGCTGACTACCAAATTGATATACCACCTTCAGATAATTATTCTACACTGAATGGGTTTTTATTAAGTTTGCTTGGAGATAGTTTTCCTAAAAAAGGTCAAATAATTATTTGGGAAGGATTTTCATTTGAACTATTAGATGTTGCTGAAACTACAATAAATTTAGTTAAGATTAAAAAACTCAACATAGTTGCACCTACACTCAATAGAGAATAGTAATCAATTTTTGTCAGGTAAAAAATTACTCAGATTGTGATTAAATTCTATAGGCATATACTTTATAAGTGAGGTGTGGGATTTTTTCATATATTCGAAACACATTTATTCTTTTACTGCTTTATCCAAAATTAAGTTTTGCTTTGATTGGATTTTCTGATGCAATTTTCCCTGAATTGGTTCCTTCCAATAGAGCTCTTGCTATGGGGAACGCCTATATTTGTAAAGTAGATGATAGTGCCTCTGCTCTTTATAATCCAGCCGGCCTTGGGAGTGTGAGATGGTTTCATTTTCATTTAACTAATCTCTATCTTGAAGAGAGTAAGGGATGGATGGATGCCTCTTCTGGGGGGAGTGTGACAGCAATGAGTTCAAATCTAAGTAAGGGTTTTTCATTAGATGGAATTAGACAACTCATGCAAGCACATACTGGTTCAATTAGTCACTCAAGAATGGCTGCAATGCCTAATATAACTTCACGTTATTTTTCAGTAGGATATCTTTATTCCAAAACAACAAGAGGAACAGTTGGAATGGAGCCAGGAGCTCTTTTTGAATATGCAGAAAGAAGAGATCATGGTCCGTATGCTTCTTTAAATATTTCACTTTTTGGAGGAATTTTTAAATTGGGAGCTTCATACGTTTATCTAAAACGGACTGAGGTTAATGATGAGGCTGATGCTAATGAAGAGGTAAAATTAGAAGATAATGATTATTCAAAAGGTTCAATGGGATATATTACTTTAGGGACAAAACTCACACTTCCAGTTTTTTTTCTGCCTACTTTTGCAGCAGTTATTCACAACTCATCAGATACAGATTTTAAACAACAATCATCAACTGGAAAACCAGATAAAATTAAAAAAACTATGGATGTTGGTTTTTCTCTTACACCACAAATAGGGAAAACAACTAGAATACATTTAGAAGTTAATTTAAAAGATAGTCAAAATGCCTATGGAGATGTGGCATCCTCTAGAAAAGTGGCATTTGGAGCTGAAATTGATTTTGGTAGAAGAGTTTTTCTTCGTTATGGTTATGGTGATGGATTTGGGTCTGGTGGAATTGGGTTAAGAGCTAAGCAGTTAGAATTTGATTTAACAACCTATGCAGTTGATGCAACTTCAAATGAATTTAGAGGACAAGAAGATAGACGGTACGCCATTAGCTTATCTTCGGGTTTTTAAAATAGACATTAAAATGAGAAAAAAACCTATAAGCGTTTGAGCAAAAACTGAACCCCAGAATACATGTATAAGTTTAAATAGAACTAAGTCAGAAGTATTAAATAAAATTAGCAATGAACCAGTGAAGATGACTGGACTTAAGATTTTCAAAATTAATTCAATTAAAAAAAGATTATTTCTGTTAAGATTTTCATTCAGAAAATTTTCTATGCCTAAACAAAATCTTAAAAAAGAAAAACGGTATTTTTTTGTTTTACTATCTTCACGAGCTTTTTTGGAAAGACTTAGAAAACTCCAACAAAATCCAACTTCAAAAAAAATAATTTCTATTTTTTCATAGTGAATTAGAGCAAAAAGTAGCATGAAAAAGAGTGATCCAAGTATCATCAAAGCGGTTAAGGCTTTTTCTGAAATTACAAAGTCAAACTCAGATTCTAGCTCGTTATTTTGCAATACTTATAGCCTTTGTTTCTCTTAGTACCGTCACTTTAACAGTTCCAGGATATGACATCTCTTCTTCAATTTTCTTTGCAATATCTCTTGATAAAATAATTACCTGTTCATCAGTTACTTTATCATTTTCAACCAGAACTCTTACTTCGCGACCAGCACTTAGAGCATAACTTCTGTTAACTCCAGGAAAACTATTAACAATATCTTCCATATCGGTTAAGCGCGAAACGTAAGATTCCATCATAGCTTTTCTTGCACCAGGACGAGCACCAGAAAGTGCATCGGCGGCGGCTACAAGGTGAGCTAATACTGATTCAGGTTTCTCATCATCGTGGTGAGCACGAATTGCATGAACAACGTCAGGAGATTCTCCATATTTTTTTGCAAATTCAGCACCAATTACAGCGTGAGATCCTTCAGCTGAAGCGTCGAGAACCTTTCCAATGTCATGAAGTAGTCCTGCTCGTCTTGCTTGTTTTACGTTCATACCAAGTTCTGCGGCCATACTTCCACAAATGAAAGCAGCTTCAATTGCATGTTGGTACTGATTTTGAGTGTATGAAGTTCTCCAATTTAGAGCTCCAACCAATTTTAGAATTTCTGGATGAATTCCATGAACTCCAATTTCCATTTGAGCTTTTTCGCCAAGTTCTTTTAATTTTGCTTCAAATTCAATTTTTGATTTTTCATAAAACTCTTCAACTTTTGCAGGGTGAATACGACCGTCAGCAATTAATTTATTAATTACTAAACGAGCAATTTCACGTCTAACAACGTTAAATGATGAAATAACTACAATTTCTGGAGTGTCGTCAATAAGCAAGTCCACACCACAAATTTGTTCGAATGCTCTAATATTTCTACCTTCTCGTCCAATGAGTCTTCCTTTAACATCATCGGAAGGTAGTTCTACCGCGGTAATGGTTTTTTCTGAAACATATTCTCCCGCAAATCTTTGAATGGCTATTCCAATAATTCGTTTACTTTTTTTCTCGGCTTCCTCTTTAGCTTCTTCTTCAATTTTACGAACCAATTTCGCTGAATCAAGTTTAGCCTCTTCTTCGATTGTTTTGAGAAGTTCTGCTTTGGCTTGGTCTCTAGTCATTTCACTAACTTTAGTTAGTTTTTCAGCGAGCTCTATCTGTTTTTGTTTAACTTTTTCCTGTTCAATTGTAATTTTTCTACGATTTTCATCAATATCATTTTCTTTTAGTTTTATTCTTTCTTTTTCCTTTTCATACTCATCTTTTTTTTGATCTAAAAGTAACTCTTTTTTGGCGACAGCTTTCTCTTGATCCGTAATTTCTTTAACCTTTTTTCGTACATCTTTTTCAAAGATCTCTTTCTCATCTCTTACAAACTGCTTAGCTTCTCTTTTTGCTGCGTTAAGAATCTCTTCACCATCTTTTTTGGCTTTTTCAATAATATCTTGACCCTCTTTTTCTCGTTTAATTCTATCGTTTTCTGCTTTTTTGTTACGAATTACGTAACCAATACCTGAGCCCAATATTAAGCATAATATCGAGGCTAAAACTAATTCAATTGCCATACATAAACTCCAAAATTGTTTAGGGTACTAGAAAACTATTGAGGGATTAATCCTTCAATCAGGTCGATAGTGCTTTGAGTGTTTAGACATAAAGAATCAATTTCGTTCTTTATTGATTTTTTCCAGCTCATCTGCTGTAAATTCTTTTCAATCTCACTCAGTGCTGTAAGCAGAACTAGTTGTTCTTGCGTACAATGCGGAAACTTCTGTTTTTGTTTATCTAATTCATTCTTAAATGATTCAATTACTAGCTGAGGATCTACACAATTTTCCTCTGACGTAGCTTTAAAACTCAACTTTAATCCGCAAACCTCATAAACCTTAATATTTTCTAATACGTTATTATCAATCATCTTAACTATAAGAGTAGTTAATTACCTGATTTCCGTCAAACCATATCAAGTAACGACTTTAAATATAATTCTAAATCAAATAAGTCCAGATCTTCTATTGACTCACCCACGCCTAAATAGACGATTGGCACTTGTAATTCTTGAACAATCGCCGCAGCTGAACCAGCTTTGGATGATCCATCACATTTTGTGAAAATTAATCCAGTTAAATTTAGTGCTTTGTTAAATTCTTGTGCCTGCTTCAATGCGTTTTGGCCAGTGATTGCGTCAAGAACTAGCAATACATGCTGCGGAGCCTGCACATCTAATTTCGATAGAACTTTTTTGGTTTTTTTAAGCTCTTCCATTAAGTTCTCTTTAGTATGAAGTCGTCCCGCAGTATCGAGTAAGCAGTAATCAGCACCTTCTTTAATGGCAACTTCTAGAGCTTCATAGGCCACACCACTTGGATCAGCATTCTCTTTGGCGCGAATCATTTTTACGTTCGCTCGCTCACACCAAACATTTAACTGCTCCACGGCCGCTGCTCTAAACGTATCACACGCACCCACAACTACTTTGGCGCCAGAGTTCTTTAATTTTGTTGCTAGTTTTCCAATGGTAGTAGTTTTTCCAACACCATTCACACCAATGATCATGATCACTTGCATTTTTTTAGTATTGGGATCAAATTTTAAGACACTCGGATCAACTTTGGCTTGAACCTTTTCCATTTTCTCTTTGAGTAAATTGTAGATAACTTGTTTAATACTCTCTAAATTAATATCACCTTTAGAAATCGCTTGTTCGAGATTCTTAATAATTTCAGTCACCATAGCTGGACCAATATCAGCACTATAAAGTAACTCTTCAATCTCTTCTAAATTTTCACGGGTAAGTGATTTACCTGAAATAATTGTATCGAGTTTTCCCCAAACCTCTTTGCGCGTTTTAGATAAACCTTTGCGTACGCGATCTACCCAAGTTAGTTCTGGAACTTTAGGCGCTGGTGCAGGTACGCTTGTAGGCGGAGCAATTGTTTCAGTTTTTTGTGGTGGTGGTAATGTCTCTTGCGGTTTTTTTGGTTTTAAAAATTTAAAAGCAACAATGGCGACAACCGGAATAACAGTCGCAGCGAGAATTAGAATTAGATTACTTTCCACTTTTTTCGGTCCTCATTTCAATCGTTTTATAAAAGTTCCAAACCATGCGAGCTGTAGCGCCCCATAATAATAAATTTTCAGGAACCTCTGTATACGACTTAACTACCGAAAAGTCACTTTTTTCCAGGGATTTATAGTACATCAGATATTCGCGTTTTTGCCCAACGAACAGGCCACTTCCCCAGAGATCAAGTGAGGCTAAATTTTTTCTCGAAACAGTAAAACCAATATCCCATTCACCATTAGATTCAATTTGATTTTTAAATGTTTTGAGATCCATGTTGAGCTTTGAAAGAACTGGAACAATGGGTGTCTGACTTGAAGTAAAAACCAGTGGAACTAATCCCAGAAATTCTAAATGGAGCGATGATATTTTACATTCCTCTTCAAATTCACGGCGACAAACATCATAGGGATGCTGCTCCGACTCTTTTCGGTGACCACCTATAAACGCAATCTGACCTTTATGAGTTGGAACATCCAAACTTCTTTTAATGAAAAAAAATGAGTCTTCAACAAGCAAAGCCAGCACAGCTCCCCGCCAATTAATTAAAGTCGGATCAGGATTATGAATAAGCTGATTCTGCTTTATATACAAAGGTGAGTTAATTGTTTCACTAAAAATATTTTTTAATTCCATAGAGTGGGTGAAAGTATCTTACGAATTGAACTATTTATCAAGAAACAAAAAAGCCCTTAGCTGTTAATTAAATCTAAGGGCTTAATTGAGTATTTAAATTGATAAAATCAATATTTCAAAATTTCAGAGATAATTAAAAACCCGATCCAACCCCAACACTTGCTCCAAGTCCACTAGCTTCAGATATTGATTTAGAAACTTCTAATTTTACAAATGCTTTTCCAAGTTTGTATCTTGCATCCGCCACAACAGAAACATCAGAGTAATCTTCTTGTTTTGAATCATTATAAGAGTATCTTATTCCACCACCTACTTTAAACTTATCACTAATATTGTAGCGAGAACCAAGGGTGCCTTTATATTTAATAATTCCTTTTCCATCATCAGTTCTTATACCCCATTCAAATCCTGGAGATATAAAATACTCCATTTTATTATTTGTTTTTATACCAATTTCTGGTGCTAAACCATTAAGACCGATAGGAGCCTTAACAGAATTGGCTTTATTGTGCTCATAACCTACATCTAAAGCATTAATTGAACCAATGATCTCAGCAGCGAAGCTGTTCAAACTAAGTAGTGCAGTCGTAGTTAAAATAGTAAATTTTTTCATAAAATCTCCAATGTTAATTTAGTAGATGGAATAAGTTCTTAACTGTTTTTAATTTTTATAAAACTATCTTTGTAGTTTTTATGCCAATAATTGAGCTTGCCTAATAGTTGTAACTTATTGAAAGTTGAAAGTTGAAAGTTGATCAAAATTTGAATTATTGTAAAAAAAATCAACACATAAAATTTTTTATACATATACTCCGAAAATAATCAAATCTGTCTTAGCAAATTTGTTTTTAGGATATCTATTCAATATAATTTATTGATTTATATAAAATTATGTACTAAAAATTCCAAATATTGAGAAAATAAAGTACTAAAAATTCTTAAAAATGGTATAATATATTGAAATTATGTTAAAAAGAGAAACAAAGCAAATTCAGACCTGGCTTAATGCCCAAAACAGAAAACCACTCATCTTGCAAGGACAAAGGCAAGTGGGAAAGACCTATTTTATTACCAAAATTGTTCAGGATTTAATAAAGCCGCAAGGTAAGGTTTTCGTTGTAGATTTTATTGCAGATAAAATGTTTAAACAAATATTTCAAACAGAAACATCACCTAATCAAATAATTAAAAAATTAGAAATTCATCAAAATATAAAAATTAATTTAGAAAATGATTTGCTATTTTTAGATGAAATACAAGAGTCGAGTGAAGCTATTCAATCGTTAAAATATTTTTATGAACAGATACCTTTATTAAAAATTGTTTGTGCTGGTAGCTTTCTAGGAATAATGCATAATGAGTCCTCTTTTCCAGTTGGAAAAGTTGAATTTGAAAATTTAGGGCCGCTCTCTTTTGAAGAGTTTTTGGAAAATAGTCATAAAGAGATTTATGAATTTTATTCAACTATTGATATTAATAAAAATGATCCGATTGAAGCCTATTTTCATCAACGTCTATTAGAATATTTCTCGATTTATCTCTGTTTGGGTGGCATGCCTGAAGTTATTGAAACCTATTTGACGAATTTACCGCAAGGTCAAAACGAGGCTTTAAATCAGGCTAGAAAAATTCAAAAACAGATTATTCTTGGTTACCAATCAGACTTTGCAAAGTATGCCGGAGTAAACAATGCTTCACATATTTTACACGTTTATGATGCCATTCCATCACAATTAAATAAAAAGCAAAATGAGAGTGTGAATAAGTTTACTTTTTCAAATGTTATTCCTAAAAGTAAAGGGTTTAATAAAATTCAAGGCCCGTTAACTTGGTTAGAAAAATCAAGACTAGTCATTAAAACTTTCATTTGTAACAAAGCGGATACTCCACTTAAGGCTTATACTAAAGAGAATCATTTTAAACTTTACTATAGTGATGTGGGATTACTTCAATGTGCATTAGAAATTCCAATTTCGAAATCAGTGTCTATGAAAATGGGCGAGTATAAGGGGTATATCGCTGAAAATTTTGTAGCTACACAGATTTACTTAAAAAGTTTTTCTACTTTATATTCTTGGTCTGAAGGCGAATCTGAAATTGAGTTTTTAATCTATTTTAAAGATGAGATTTTACCAATAGAAGTTAAATCAACTGCTAATTTTTCTAGGGCCAGAAGTTTAGACTCGTTTATAAAAAGATACACGCCAAACTTAGCAGTTAAGCTAGCTCCCTTAAATTTAAGCTATAATAATGAAAAAAAAATACTTACGTTGCCCATTTATCTTGTAAATAAGCTATAAGTAGTTAAACCAATTACAGTTCCGATCATTGTAAAAAATCAACAATTTTAAGCTTTGTAATTCATTAAAAATTAGTGGATTAAATGTCTAAGTAGTAATCACTAGTTTTATTATAGACAGTTTGAATTGTTTTTATTAAGTTATGTCACCTATGGATAATCGCTTAAAACAGCAATTTGCACTAATTCAAATCATTCGAGATTTTTTTAATCAGCAAAATTTCACGGATGTCTTAACGCCACCAATGGTAATGAATCCTGGATATGAAGCTCACATCCATCCCTTTTCTGTCTATAGTACTATTAATAAAAAACTGACTGGAGAATATCTACAAACTTCTCCTGAATTCTATATGAAACATCTTCTCAGTGAAGGTTTTGATAAAATTTTTAACATCTCTTACTGTTTTCGAGATGAACCAAGTTCTCCCATTCACCGTAACCAATTTCTTATGCTGGAATGGTATCGAACCAACGCTTATTACGATCAAATTATGAATGATTGTGAAGCTCTAGTGAATTTCGCTATTAAAGAATTAAAGAAAAAATCGATTAAACTCAGACGTGATGAAATTAAGTTTCAACGTAAAACGGTCCAAGAGATTTTTGATTTTTATCTTAAAATAAATATTCTCGATTTTGAAAATGTGGAAAAGATCAAAAAATTATTGTTGGAAAAATTTCCCGATGTACCTGTTCCTAAATCAGATAAACTTCTATGGGATGACTACTTCTTTCTTCTCTTCTTAAATAGAGTTGAACCGTTCTTGAAAGAAGATTTCCCGTTCCTTATTTTATATGAATTTCCTGAACAGCTTTCGGCTCTTTCGACTATTAAAAAAGATAATCCTAAAGTTTGTGAGCGTTTTGAGATTTTTATTAATGGGGTAGAGCTAGCTAACTGTTTTAACGAGTTACGAGACATTAAGATTCAAAAAGCGCGCTTTGATGAGCAGAATGCTATCAAGAAAAATCTTTATAAATATGAATTACCCCAGCCAGAGATTCTCTTTTCTGCTCTAGAAAAAGGGTTTCCAGCTTCAGCCGGAATTGCATTAGGAGTCGAGCGACTACTTTATTCGATCTGTGATATCGAAAATCCATTCTTTAAATAATTTATAGAAGTGAATTAAAGCTCATATGCAGTTTGAGGATAACTTCTGATTTTAAAAATTGAATAGGTGCTTTGTTCGCCCAGTGCTTATGAATTTCTAAAGAGCTATCGCTACGAAGTTTACTTTTGCCCCAGATATTAGGAAATCTAACGGAAAGATCACTAGACAAAACAGCATACCAATTCTCTAAGTCAGTGGGATTTTGTTGAATAAGAAGATCAATAATCTCTAAAGCTTTTTCTACGCAAATACGTTTAGTTGAATAGATATTGAGATTTTTAAAAGCATTCTCTTGATGTTTTTCGCCTACATATTTCTGTAGGAAGTAGGTTGCAAATTTTTTTGCTTCATCTGTGGTTAGTGATTTAGGGTCACTGTTTTGTTCGAAAGAGGCATATTTTCCACCAAAAACTATAGCTCGATAAATTCCCTCTCTGGCCGAGCCTTGGGTTAAGGCATTCATCCAGGTTGCTAAATCTTCATCACTGATTTTTTCACTAATTGTTGTCTCAAATAACTCATGTAAAAAAATAATATCATAATCCATTAACTTATCTTTAGGTACGTTGGTAAGTTTTGGATCTGAATCTTGATTTTTATTTTCAGAGAGTTTAGTAGCATCATTTCTAATTTGAGGTATTGGGGGCAGGACAATTGTTTCAGGCAAAGGACCGAAAATTTTTAGACTTAACTCTTCACCAAAAATTGAAGAAAAAAAAGGTCTTAAATCTTCTTTGTATTTTTCACAGACATCACTTAATCCTGCAAAAGAAGAGGTTATAAGTATGGTATATATAACCAATACTTTTACACTGTTTTTCATTAAGGTCCTTTTGTTGGCATAAATATAAACAAATCTCTTTGAAATTATATAGCATTTATTGAGAAAAGGTAGGTAAAGTTGCCAATATGTACTTAAATGCGAATTTGGGCGATAATATAAGTAGGTAAATGTTGAGGGTTAAATAATGTTTGATTTTATACGCAAAAAAAAATCTGAAAAAGAGGCAAAAGAGATAGCAAAAATTGTTGTTGATGAATCAGAAAAAAGTTTAATGAAATTTCATAAAGATATAATTAACCACTTAGAAGAACTACAGGCAGAAATAAAACAAATGAGTACAAATATTAGATTTTTAGAACAAAAAATTTTAATTAAAGAGGAGCATTTTAATAAGCAATTCGGACTTCTCCATTACAAAATAAATGAAGTTCCGATTAAAAATAAAAAATATGACTGAAGCATTAAAAGTTCTTTATTTAGGAAATGATCTATTTTACTTTAAGCATATTAAAGAACAGATGCCTCTAATCATTGGTCAGTCAGAATATTTTCAATTTAAAATCGTACAAAAAGATATATATAAAGTTCTGCTCAATGTAATTGAACATAAGCCCGCTATATGCTTTATTGATTATACCGACTTTCCTGATGATATGCTTGGTGTTGCTAGAAATATGGCCAGATGTCACCCATGCATTATTATTGGTCTATGTAAATTAGGTGAGACATCTAGAATCATTAATGAAAGTATAACTACTGGCCCTAGGCTCTGTTATTTTAAAAACCTCAGTAATAATACTCCATTTTATCATATTAGTATGCTTCTAAAGGGTCCAGATGCAAAACCTCCTGGTGAAGCTCTAGCTAAAGTTAATAATACCATTCTGGATTGTAATTATTTTGTTAAAGTTGGATTTATTGGAAATGAATATATTCGAATTGAACATGATTTTCCTTTACCGGAAATGTTCGATTTAAATTTCTATTTCTTGCCAAAAAATCCAATTGTGAATTGTTCACCAATTTCTAGTGTGAATGATATTTATTATGGAAAAAATTTCGCTTCTAATATTAAACTGTTTGTAAAACCTCCTCCTAAAAAGCCAAAAGATGAAGCTGAAAGAAAATTTTTAGAAGAGAAAGAAAAATATGATAATGAAGACATTGAAAATTCTAAATATTTACTCAATAAGTTTATTGAAAAAAATTATCAAAACACTACTGAATTAGGTAAAATCGCTAAAATTGTTTTAATTGATGAAAAACTAGAGTTTTTGAAAGATTTGGCAAAACCTGTTGATGGATATGAATTCTCATTTAAATTCTTTTCTGAATTTAAAAAAGCTGAATTAGATAAGATTAATCCAGGCTTTATCATCTATTCGTTTAAAAATGAAGAAGAGTTTAAAGAAGTTGTAGCTTATAGCCAGAATAAGTTTTTTTTATTACTCAATTCACATATATCAAGTGAAGATCTTAAAAAGTTTCACGGTCATTTAAATGCACTTTCTATTAATAAAATAAGTACTGAAAAATTAATGGATCTTTGCAAGCTTTTTAAAAATAAAAATGAAAAACAGCGTTCAGATAGTAAATTGGTCTATGTTAGAAAAGATATGAAATCTTCTGCTGGAAAAATTGCATTAAAGATTGAAGTTAAAGAGATTTCAGAAGAACATATGATTTTCGAAACTGAAACAATGCTAGGTGATTATGCTGTATTGAATTTTGAGATGCCTGATGTTGGTAAATTTAAAGTTACTGTAATTCCAAATAAAGAAAATAAGAAAAATGGTAAGAAATATCAATATATTGGAGTTATACACACTATACATGAAGATGTGGTGGTTAAATTAAGACTTCATATCCGTGAAATATTATGTGATCCGCTCAGACAAGATAAGCGTGATTTAAACTATGAAAATAAGCAGCTACGTGAACACCAGCAAAACAAGTTTAAAGCCGAGAAAGAGTTAGAAGACAAAGAACGCCAAGAAAAAGAAGCCACAGAAAAGAAATAAGGGCCATTGATATAAAGTAAAATTAGCATTACTATATTATCTTGATATAAACCAAGGATATAGTAATGAAAAAAGCTTTAATTACCGGCATAACTGGACAAGATGGCGCCTATTTAACTGACCTTCTTTTAAAAAAAGGCTATGAAGTTCATGGTATAAAACGTAGAAGCTCTTCATTTAATACTGCTAGAATTGACCATTTTTTGCTTAATCCAGATTATAGAAATACGCTTAAAATTCATTACGGTGATCTTACTGATTCAACTAACTTAATTCGTTTAGTTCAAGAGATTAAACCAGATGAGGTTTATAATTTGGGAGCAATGAGCCACGTTAAAGTCTCTTTTGAAGAACCAGAATATACTGCTCAAACTGATGGAGTGGGAACGTTAAGACTTTTAGAAGCAATTAGAATTTGTGGCCTTGAAAAGAAAACTAGATTTTATCAAGCATCAACCAGTGAACTTTATGGTTTAGTTCAAGAGGTTCCTCAAAGAGAAACAACTCCTTTTTATCCTAGGAGCCCATATGGGGTTGCTAAACTTTATAGTTATTGGATTGTTGTAAACTATAGAGAAGCTTATAATATGTTTGCTTGTAATGGAATTCTATTTAATCATGAGTCGCCACTTAGAGGTGAGACATTTGTAACTCGAAAAATTACCATGGCAGCTGCAGCTATTTCTAAAAACTACCAAAAATCAGTTTCTCTTGGGAATTTAGATTCAAAAAGAGACTGGGGATATGCTCCTGAATATGTTGAAGGCATGTGGCGCATGCTTCAAGTTGATAAACCTGAAGATTTCGTTCTTGCTACAGGTGAAACAACTACCATTCGCGATTTTGTAACATTGGCATTTGCTGAAGTTGGAATTACCATTGAATGGAAAGGTAAGACCGGATCAGTTGATGAAGTTGGTGTAAATAAAGCTACTGGAAAGGTTATTGTGAATATTGATCCAAAATATTTTCGTCCAACTGAAGTTGACCTGTTAATTGGAGACCCAGCTAAAGCTAAAAAACAGCTAGGATGGGAACCAAAAACCAAAGTGCGTGACCTAGTTAAAATTATGGTCAACGCTGATTTAAAAAATATTGATCAATACTTTAAAGTTTAAAAATAGTTTTTAAGAAACTTAATCTCTTTTCGATCTGGACCAAAAGCCAAAATTCCAATTGGAATCTGAATCTCACTTTCAATGTAGTTGAGATATTTTTGGAGTTCGCTACTTGGTTTAAAGTCACTACCAAAATCATCTTTAAACGGCGTAAAATCTTTATATAGTGGTGTCACTAAACTCAAATCTAGCGCTGGAGAAATTTCAGTAATGGTTTCACCTTGATATTTGTAAGCGTAACAGACTTTTAAATCTTCCATGTTACTTAAAATATCAATTTTAGTTAAAGCAATAGAAGTTAAATTAGAAGTTGCAATGGCATATTTTAAAAGTGGAATATCTAACCAACCACAGCGACGTTTTCTTCCAGTGGTTGCTCCAAACTCTTTGCCTTTTTGTCTAATTTTTTCACCCATATCATTGTTAAGTTCAGTTGGAAATGGTCCTTCACCAACACGAGTACAGTATGCTTTTGCAATTCCAAGTACCTCATCAATTTTTCCACCACGAACACCAGCTCCAGTGAAAACACCACCAAAGAAAGTATTCGATGATGTCACATAAGGATAAGTTCCATAATCGATATCAAGTAGAATGCCTTGAGCACCTTCATAAAGAATTTTTTTATTCTCTTTGTGGGCTTTAAATAGAAAACTAAAGGTATCATCCATATAAGGTTTGATTAATAAACCAAGTTCATAGAGTCTTGCGGACTCTTCTTCAATAGTCGGAAGTTTAACTGAAGGATAAAGATTTTTAAACAGAACCTCTTTTTCGAAAAAAAGCAGTTTCAGTTTTTCAGTTAACGTTGTCTTATTCATTAGATCTTTGAGTCTAATTCCAACTCGTGCTACTTTATCTTGATAAGCTGGGCCAATCCCACGTCCAGTAGTTCCAATCTTATTGGTGTTACTACCTTCACGAGCAATATCGAGTAGTTTATGAAAGCTGGTTACAATCGTAACATTTTCAGCAATTTTTAAATTTGTCGGAGATACCTTAATCTGAAGTGCTACTTCCTTAATCTCTTCTAAGAGAGCATTAGGATCTAACACCACTCCATGCCCAATCACTGATACACAATGTTTATGAAAAATACCTGAAGGCAATAAGTGCAGAACAGTTTTTACACCATTAATAATGATAGTGTGACCAGCATTATTTCCACCTTGGTAGCGAACTACCACATCACATTTTTCACTCAGTAAATCTGTGATCTTACCTTTACCCTCATCTCCCCACTGTGCTCCGATTATGGCTAAAGTTTGCATTAAGCTTTTACCTCATTCACTAAGTTTTTATTGATAAAGAACTCTCTGATTTGACTTACTACCATTTCACCTACACGTACTTGCGCTTCATCTGTACTAGCACCCAAGTGTGGAGTTAAAATTAAGTTATCAACTTTTCTTAACGGAGAATCAGCCGCTAATGGTTCTGTTGCGAACACATCAAAGGCTGCTGCTTTAAACTGTTTATTTTGAAGTGCCATTAATAGATCATCTTCATTCACAATTTTTCCACGAGAAGCATTAACTAAAATAGAAGTTGGCTTCATTAAGTTTAACTGATTTTTAGTAATTAAATTTTTGGTTGAATCCATGAGTGGCAAGTGAAGTGAAATAATATCAGCTGTTTTGAAAATTTCATTGATATCTTCAACTTTGCGAGCATAGGGAATTGTTGAACTTTTCACCATGGGATCATAAAAAAGAACCTTTGGTTCAAATCCACTTAAAACTTTTGCTACAATCTGGCCAATTCTTCCAAATCCAATAATTCCTAGAGTTTTTTTCGCAAGTTCATTTCCCGAAGCAAACCTGTTTTTTTCCCACTCACCTTTAACCATTGATGCATGAGCAGTTGCTGTATGTCTTAAAGCTGTAAACATTAGAGCAATAGCATGTTCAGCCGCAGAATGATTATTGGCTCCTGGAGTATTGGCTACTTTAACACCTTTTTGAGCACAATATTTCTTATCAATATTATCAGTACCTTCTCCTGCTCTGATAACTAATTTTAAATTTGGAGCTAAATCAACTAGTTCTGGAGTTACTGTGGTCGCTGAACGAATGATTAAAGCACTAGCTTTTGGTAATAAAACTTTTAATTCATCTAATTTTAATTTTGATTTAGGGTGAACCTCAAATTCCGAAATTGATTTTAATTCGTTAAATAACGCTTCATCAAATCCATCTGACACTATAATGAATGGCTTCATATTGGTTCTCCTATATTGGTAAATTTAAGACGAAAGTATAGTTTTTCCCCGTTTAAGTGCCAAGAAAAATATTTATTTTCTAAATTTTTACTTCTATACTGTTGCTAATGTTTGCCGCCCTAAGGCGATTAAATACTGATAAAGGATTATCATGACAACAGAAGCCATCAGAATTGCCTCAACGAAACGTAATCAACTTAAGTCTATAGAAAAACTTACGCTAAATTACTGTTTAAATACCCTGAGTAATAGATTTCCACATCTAGCCGCAGAACTAGCTCAGAAAGTTCTATTGAGACCTAAAAAAGTTGAACGTACAGATGAAGATTTAAAAATTTTAAAGTCAGCAAGAATTAAAGATATTCCCTATGGCAACATGAAACTTACAACAATGAGTTGGGGTAGTTCAAAAAGACCAGTTGTGTTACTTGTGCATGGTTGGGGAGGATATGGGACACAGCTAGCTTCTTTTATAAAGCCATTGCTAGATGCAAATTATAGAGTAGTTACTTTTGATAGTCCAGGGCATGGTCATTCTGCAGGTAGAAGCGTAACCATTGCTGAAATGGTTAATTCAATTAGCTTTATGGCAAACCATTTTGGACCAATTCATGGGGTTGTGGCTCATTCAATGGGAGCTCTGGCTACAACATTAGTATTAAAATCAGGCTTATATATCCCTAGAGTAGTTTTTCTTTCAACTTCACTAAATCTCATTCATAATTCAATTGAAATGTTAAAATTTCTAGGCTTATCAGCTAAATCACGAGAATTAGTTTTTAAAAATATTGAAGATAAGTATCAGATGGATTTTAATGCAATTAAAGATTCAAGTTCACTTTTCAATATGAAATCACCGCTACTAATTTTCCATGATATGGATGATAAAGAGGTACCCTATATTGATGGCCAAAACTTTGCCAAACATTGGCCAGGATCACAATTTGTTCGATCAAAAGGACTAGGACATCTTGGAATACTACATAGTGAAAATATCATTAACAAAACAGTTCAATTTATCGATCAAAGCTTGATTAGAAAATAAAATGTCACAAGCAAAAAACTCCATTTTGAAAAGTTCAATGAAAATGGGAAGCGCTACACTTTTAAGTCGCGTATTTGGTTTAGTTCGTGAACAGGTTATGGCTGCACTTTTTGGAGCTTCCAATTTAACCGATGCTTTTTTAGTGGCATATAGAATTCCCAATTTATTAAGAGATCTTTTTGCCGAAGGAGCCTTCTCTTCAGCATTTGTTCCAACTTTTACTTCGGCTCGATTAAAAGATCATATGCTGGCTCAAAAACTCCTTTGGTCACTATTTATCATTTTGTTTGCAATTACTGGTGGAATTTCACTTTTTATGATCTATTTTGCCAGTGAGTTGGTTACAATATTTGCTCCAACTTTTGTAAATGATCCTGAAAAATTTCAAATAACTGTAACTCTCACTCAAATTATGTCGCCCTTTTTGGCGCTAGTCTCTATTTCAGCACTTTTTGTAGGAGCACTTAATTCATTAAAAATCTTTTTCATACCAGCGTTAGCTCCAGCCGTTTTTTATATTGTATCTATCATTTGCGCTCTGGTATTTCCTGATCTTCTTTTAAAGTGGGGCTATCATCCTATCTATGCACTAGGAATTGGAGTTACCGTAGGAGGTATTGCTCAAGGAGTTATTCAATTACCAAAAATTTTGGAAGTGAAATATGGTCCGACTAAAGAGGCAATAAGTAGAGATTCGCTTGTTTCACCACAAACTAAAGAAGTCATGTATAAGCTGGGCCCTGGATTGCTAGGATTTGCAGCCGCTCAAATAAATATGCTTATAAGCACAATTTTGGCTTCCAGCACGGTTGTAGGTGCAGTGTCCTGGCTTAGTTATAGCTTTAGACTATTTCAATTCCCAGTTGGAATTTTAGGTGTTTCGATAGCTAATGCAAACATGGTTCACTTTTCAGAAGAGTGGCAAAAATCTAACAAAGAGGCGGCTAAAAAAACGCTAAAAGATAGTTACAATCTATCACTTATTACGATCTTTCCTATGATGATCATTATGTATTTTTTAGCAACTCCAATTGTAAATCTAATTTTTCAGAGAGGAAAATTTAATGCATTTGACACGGAAATGACTACGCTTGCACTTAGACTTTACGCAATTGGCCTCCCTTTTTACGGCATTAATAAAATTCTTGTTCCCTGCTTTTATGTATTCAATCGCCAAAAGATTCCAGTGATTAGCTCAATTAGTGCCATCATTTTTAATATTATATTTAGTATCTTACTTGTTCCAAAATTTGGTTTTTCAGTACTAGCTCTTGGGACATCACTATCAGTTTTTATCAGCACACTTATACAAAGTTATTCTTTAAATCGTCAGTTAGAATTAGGTTGGAACTTTTTTATTGATATTAAAATTGGTAAAATGGTTTTTTCCTCACTAATAACTTCACTATTTTTAATTTTTTATAAAACTTATTTTTGTGATTTGAATGTAGGATTTTTCATTAAAATATTCCAAATTGGTGTTGGAAGTGGTGTAGCACTTTTAATTTATATCGGAACTCTTCATACTTTAGGAGAAAAATTGAAAAAAACTCAAACTAAAGGGTAGACGTTGATGGTAATGTATTATATGGTACAATTATCATGAAAAGCGATTTTGACACACTGAAAGGGTTAGCAAGCTATATTTTGAATCATCTCAATGAGAAGAAATATATTGTATTTTCTATGGAAAATAGAATTGAATTGATTGAATCCTTAGCAGTTGAACTCAATGTTAGCTTTGCAACGGATGAAGATATACGAAGTCAAGCCATCGAAGAAGTAGAAGAGAAGATGGGTGAGGCTTATGTTGCAGAGCATGATATTACAGAAACTGAGATGTTTAACCACGCCAAAAAAGAGATTATCAAATCCTTCCAAGGTGAAAATATAGCGGGACTTCATTTAGTTGAATCTCTATTTCAGGTAACTAATAGAGTTAAGTCATTCTTATTTAATTCAAACCTCATAGAAGATGTTTTTGCTTCAGATGAAGAAATCATCAATCTGTTAATTGAAAAAATTAAAAAATTTACAATAGCTCGCGCTTAATCTTCGTTAAAAAATAGATCTAAAGATTTTGTCTCATTACTATTTAATAAATTAAGTTCAATTTTTACTCTTTGAATTTTAGATTTTTCATTATTAGGTTTATCAAATTTTAGTGAGAAGTTAGATGATTCAAATGGGATGGGGTCACTTTTATAATTATAAGTAATCCAACCGTAAGCATCTGAAAAAACTTTAGCTTTTAATGTATAGGGCTCAAATACAATAAAAAGAAGATTAGCTTCTAATTTATTATTATTGTCTGAAGCTATTCTAAAAAAATTTTCTTCAAAAATATTCTTATTTCTTATTTCAATTTTTGGAATTTCAAATTCTATTTCCTGATCTGTTAAATTATAACCAGCTTTAAAACCTTTCCTAAGAGCAAGTTTTCTAATTCCAGTAATGTCATCATCTCTTAGGAATGCACTAAATTTATTATTTATTGAATACATTGTGCTGTCTTTATTTAATAAAACATGACCCTCTTTATCTAGTGAAGAAAATTTTTCATCACAATTGCTTGAACCCTCATATTGATCACAAAGTCCCCAAACATGTCCAAATTCATGCATTAGTACTGGAAGAGTAATATAGTGATTTAATTTGGCATAATAAATTTCAGATCTTGATTTTAAAATATTTAAAATTTCTTCTGAACTAATAGCGTTTTCAGATTTCAAAAAATCTTGAAATGAAATGAATTTCCAATCTAGTTTCTTTAAATTTTCATCTTGCAAGAAAAGAGCTGACTTGAAACTTTTAATCTCTCTTCTTTTGTTCCAAGCTTCTGGATCATAAGTATACATTGGTATAACTTTACCTACGTTATTATCTCCAATTGGGCCTAGTCCAATAACCAATTCTGTTTTTGGACCACAGATTTTATAATAATTATTTAAAAGTTGGTCCTCATCTTCATTTTTTGTACCTCTTGGAAGGTCTTTTATATTTATTTTTATTTGAATTTCTCTTCCAATGTAATGGCTCCATATATTGGCACTAGCGATGATTTCCTCTTGAATTCCAGGAAATTTTTCAACCATATATTGAGCCAAGCAGATATTGTAAGGTTCGTTAGCTTTTTTATTAATCAAGTAAATTGGAGAGTTCGGAACTAAACTTTCACTAGAAAGGTGTCCCCAGTTTCCTGGAAGAATTTTAAGCTCTTTTGATTTAGGCTTATTTTCATTCTGGTTTTTAATAATACAGCCAGAAAACATTAAATAAAGCGAAATGAAGAATAGTTTCTTAAACATAATTAACCTCGATATATTCGAAAATACCTTCAAATTTCGTGCCAAAGTGGCAAAGATATTATCTTTTAAATTCAATAGTTTAACTGGGTTTTGGTTTTGAAATATGTTTAAAGATTAGACACTTTAATGTCTCTCTAACAAATTTGTTTAACCCATTAAAAATCCATAGAGATGTATTTTGAATTTAAATATCCACATACGTGCATTATCTTGAGCTTAAAATACGCCATATTTCTA
>JAXLVO010000011.1:0-70347 GCA_046328975.1 Bacteriovoracaceae bacterium
TATCTCCAATTTCATCTAAAAAAATTGTACCATTTTCAGCTAGTTCAAATCGTCCTTTCTTAAGCTGATTTGCCCCAGTAAAGGCCCCTTTTTCATGGCCAAAAAGTTCACTTTCAAGCAGTGATTCGGCTAAAGCAGCACAATTCACTTTTATAAAATTTTCACTCGCTCGATCAGAATTATAATGAATAGCACTTGCAACCAACTCTTTTCCCACACCACTTTCGCCAAGAAGTAAGACGGTAGCATCACTTTGAGAAACCTGAGCACTTAATTCAAAAACCGATTCAATACTTTTAGAGTTTCCAATAATATTATGGGGTCTAAATTTATTTTTTAACTCTTTTTGTAATCGAATATTTTCTGTAAGTAAAACTTTTCTCTCTTTAAGATTTTGTTGCGAAATATTGACAAGTGGGGAGAGTAAACCCTGAATAAGTTTAACATTTAAATTAAAATCTTTAACATTACTTAACCGTAAAATGAGATTGGCCTGAAGTGTACCTTCAAAATAGATAGGAATAATCACCTCTTCACCACTAAGTTCGTTGGAGCTATCTAGTTTTAACACTATCTCTTTATTACTAGAGTTTTCATTAAGAAGAAGAACAATTTTTGCTGATGTACAGTTATAATTTTCCTGGAAAAAGACCAGAATTGAACTAAATAGATCGTTTAATTCCATAGCTAATTATTTAGCACGTTTTTCTAAACTTCTTTTAGCGTAATCTCTTACTAACATATCTTTGTCAGTTATTAGGCGCTTAAGTGTCATTTCATCAGTGTTGGGGTGTTTTGCTACTTCGTGTCTGACAACTATGGAAAAATGCTTAGTAAGCATATCTAAAGTTCCGGCCGGAGTATGTCGGTTTTTAGCAATAGCAACAACTGTTCCTAAGTCACTTGATCTAGCATACTCATTGATTTTTTTAATATCGGTGCAATGCTGTACTTCATCTCTATTAATCATAATTTTTCCTGCTAATTTCACGTTTTTATTATAGATAAAATTTTAGGAGAATTGTCTCATTATTGTCAATTTTTAAAGCAAATCCTAAACAACTATCCAAAAACTCAATTAATTCATATCTTTATCAAACTTTTTTTGCAAAAATCCTTTTTTTCCTCTTGCGTAGTCAATTTTATGTAGATACACTTGTCCCTATGCAAAACGCTTCATTATAGTCAAAGATGACTAATAGAATAATAATGAAGTTATGAGTTAAGAAGTAATACCAAGGAGGGAATTATGGATGGTAAAAAAACCCTGGAGATAAAGGCCCAGTTGTTACGTATGCGTAACGAAATCCTTAATGGTGCTTTTTTTAAAGCCACTGACGATCTGCATGTTACATCCGACGATCTAGCTGATGAGGCGGATCTAGCTTCAAGCGTAATCAGCCAACAGGTAAGTTTTAGTATTCGCCACCGCGAACTAAAAAAACTACGTGAAATTGAAGCCGCTCTTCAAAGAATGGAGGATGGAAATTATGGTGTATGCTTAGATTGCGATGAGACCATTGATGATGTACGTCTCAAAAATCAGCCATGGACATCACTCTGTATCGTTCACGCTGAAGAGAGAGAGCGTGAAAATATGAAAGTGTTTCGTTCATAATTAAAACGTAAAAAGTTTTTTTTATGCTGTACGAATGGATTGAGTATCTAACTACCAAGAGTCCTCTTCATCTCAAAAGAATGGGATATCTACATGAATTTATCGCTTTAAAATATAAGTTCAAACGCAACCGCAAAGCTTGGAAACCCCATTTAACTAATACCAAAAATCAGATTCTTAAAATTTGTGAATCATTAACTGGTCCTAAAAACAGTATTGTACTGATTGGTTCAGGGCCACTCCAAGATATTCCACTGCGAAGACTCGCTCAAACTTTTAAAGAAGTAATTCTCATCGATCTCTATCATCCCAAATTTATTCTCTATAAAAATGTTCGGACCATCAAAGTTGATATAACTAATGCGCTAGAAACAGTATATAAATTAGAAGATCTTATTCTTCCCAAGCTGATTGATTTTGGATTTAAGGCCGACCTTGTAATTTCTTGTAATATTTTTTCTCAACTCACATTAAAAGTGGAAGACTTTCTCAATGAACGTGGAAAATTTGAAGCGAGTCGCTTTGAAAACTGGAAAAAACATATTCAAAACAATCACCTACTCCAGTTAAAAGAGTTAGGCAGACGTGCCTACATGATTTCTGACTACCAGTGGAACTGGTTTGATAAAAAACATAACCTGATTGAACGAGAAGATCTTATCCCTGAAGAGTTAGCTGATGCTCACAATCTCGTAAAAATTAATGAGTGGGAGTGGCTCAATTCACCTAAAGGCGAATTGGGCCCCAATATGTATTTGATCAATAAAGTAGGTGTCTATAAACTTACTGAAACTATTTAGAAGTGGGCCCATTATTTTTTTATGGGCCCTTTTTAAATTATAAACAGTAACCGTTAACTCTTAAACTTTGTACTAAGGCCTCTGCATCTTTTTTTGAAGACACATAGAATTTTGCTTCTGTTGCATCTATAGTGTCATTCTTGATGTTATTTGAAACAATATCAACTCTAACATAGTCTGGATTAGCTCCATGAATAGTAGGTATTACACAAACTCTAATTTTAGAAACATCAAGCTTACTTTCACATTGTACCGTTTTAACTTCACTTGGAATTGAATTTACATCAATGTTTTTGCCTGAAGTTAGAGTTAAAGTGTTAGCAAAAGTTAAACTAGAAAAAAGTAGTCCAGCAGTTAAAATTAATTTTTTCATTAAAAACCTCCATTGGTTATTAGTTAATCATTCATCAAAATAATGAGTTATATTTTAATAAAACGATGATAACGCATTGCAAAAAAAAAAAAAAAGAAATAACAACCTAAAAACCATATAATTTAAACATACAATAAAACTTATTGATAATTCTCCCCAGTGAGAAAAATGATCGTTAAGCATTCTCTTTTTATTGCCGAAACAAAAAGTGTCGATAAAACTCGACACTTTTTAATATTTAAGCTAAAGTATTGATATTATGAATGAATATTTAAATAAGTTACTATTTGAGATCAGTTTAGAAGAGAGTAACGATGACTTAGGCATTGACCGTGAACTCTTAAAAAATGTCACCTTAACGCCATCCCTTATTTTGACTGTTCAAGGTGTCAGAAGAAGTGGCAAATCTATCTTTATAAAACAAATTATGCAGCATTTTAAGATTGAGCAAGAATCATTTTATATCAATTTTGAGGACCCAAGGTTAAGTGATCTTCTGGATTATAAACTGCTCGATGCCATTATCACCTATCATGAAAAAGATAAGCATAAAAAGTACTACTATTTTTTTGATGAAATTCAAAACGTCGTTGGATGGGAAAAGTGGCTGCATATTCAAGTGGCCAAAAAAAAGCGCTGTTTTGTTATAACAGGTTCAAATTCGCAGCTGCTTTCCGGAAAGCTTGGAGCCGCACTGACAGGACGACATCTAACTATTGAAGTTTTCCCTTTTAGTTTTTATGAGTTTAAAAAATTTACTGGAGAGAGTTTTGAGAGTTATCTATCAAAAGGAGGGTTCCCCCTCGCTCTAAGTGTAGATTTCTCCAAAGAGCTACTTAAAAATTACTTTTCAGACATTATTGAACGAGATGTAAAACGTGTAGTTGCAGCAAGATCATCGCGAATGTTGTTACAAGTCGCTAAGGCCATTTTTGAATCGAGCGGATCGGAACTTAGCTTTAGAAATCTAGCTAAAACTTTTGAAACAACTGCTGATACTATAAAAACATATGTCGATGCATTTGAAGCCTGTTATTTAATTTTCTCATGTCCCTATTTTACCTATTCTGAAAGAAAATCTCTGGTAAGAGCTAAAAAATATTACCCCATTGATAATGGGCTTAGAGAAGCTATCGTTACCAAAAGTGGGTTAGATAAAGGAAAGAGCTTTGAAATTTTTATTTTTCTATCTCTTCGCAGAAAATATAAAGAGATCTATTACTGGAAAGGAACCCGCGAGATTGATTTTGTCATTGAAACAGAGGACGGAATTAGACCTATTCAAGTGACTATCAATGAAATAAAAGATCGTCATAAAGAAGCCGCTCTTGAATTTAAAAAAGAGTATCCAAAAGCTTTACCTTGTTTTTATGTAACTATGGAAAATTTGCTAGAGTTTGAAACTAATTTTTTATAAAACTTAACTATTTAATGGCTTCGCGAATTTTTGAACTAAAGCTATCCATCGCCCAAACAATAATCGCAATTAATATAACCAGCATCCCTACTTCGTTCCATTTAGCGAGACCTTGATACTGCATAATCATAGTTCCAATACCACCTCCACCAACTAAACCAATAATGGTGGCCATACGAACGTTGATATCCCAACGATAAATAGTAAAGGATAAGAAAGGTAGAATAACTTGAGGAACAACACCAAACCAGATGACTTGAACTGGATGAGCTCCGGTCGACATCATAGCTTCAATGGGTCCTTCATCCACACTTTCAATCTGTTCAGAGTAGAGTTTTATAAGTGAAGCAAATGAGTGAAGGCAGAGAGCTAACATTCCGGAGAATGGACCAATTCCAACCCAAACTGAAAAAATAATGGCCCAAACCAGTGGCTCAATCGATCTTGTTACATTAAGTGTAATTCTAATGGTTGAATAGATAACCATTCCAATTTTAGAATTTGCCATTATATTTCTTGAAGCAAAAAAGGAGACAACAAAAGCAAAAGGAATAGCAATAATAGTAGCAATAAATGCCATATAGGCCGTTTCTACAGCGGCAAAAATACCCTCTTCTAAAATTTCCCATTTAGGATGAAATAGTGCTGAAAAAATTCGATGTGCTCCTTCAAGCCCTTCACTTGAAAAAAACTCACTGAAAGAGATTTGTGAAATTAAAAAACTAGCAAGAATAGTTAAAAAGAGATGAAATAAAATTAAATAACCTACAACTGTCTTTAAAAATGGACGACTTTCACTCTTATCATCAATCCCAACAAAGTATTTACCTACAGAGAGGTTTTTACCATAAAAAAGAATAAGTGAAAGAGCCGCACCAATGGCCAAACTTTTTAAAGGTTGTCCCCAGTTAAACTCTGGATAACGTTCCATTAAAATGATTTTTTGATAAATAACTTTATAAAAGACCAGGAGAGAGTAACCCCACAAAAATGAGTCAATCAGGTAGGCCTTAAATAGACTTACAGGACCCTTTGTTACCACTCTGTTTTTTGCTGAACTCATTTAATTTACACCTTAATTAATCGTTACTTCTTTAGCTTCATCACCATAGATACGTTTAAACCAATCTTCATTAATTTATAATGGACTACCTTTATACACAATCTCGCCCGCCTTTAAGGCAACGACTCGAGAACCATATTCGCGAACTAAAGATAAAAAGTGAAGATTAGCAACTACGGTAATACCTAGCTCTTGATTTATTTTTCGTAAATATTGCATAACTGAGTGAGAAGTCGCAGGATCAAGTGAAGCTACCGGTTCATCGGCGAAAGAATTTTCGGATTTTGCATTAATGCGCGAGCAATAGAAACTCGCTGTTGTTGCCCACCTGATAAATTATCCACTCTTATATTTTCTTTTCCAGTTAGACCCACTATTTCTATATATTTTTTAGCTTTTTCAATATCATCTTTTGCATAAATTCCCAAAATTGATGCCATAATTCCAGTTCTGGATAAAGTTCCTGCCAGAACATTAGTGAGAACTGATTTTCTTGGAATAATATTAAAGTGTTGAAATATCATTCCTATATTGGATCTAAAATTTCTTAACTCTTTACCTTTTAGATGAGTAGTCTCATTACCTAATACTTTAATAGAACCTGTAGATGCATTATGAAGTCGATTTAAACATCGAAGAAGGGTTGATTTACCTGATCCACTAAGCCCAATCACTACTAAGAATTCACCTTTATTAACGTCAAAACTTACACCTTTTAGTGCTTTTGTCCCGTTATCATAGGTTTTGGTTAAATCTTTTACTTCAATAATAGCACTACTCATATGAACCCAATTCCTATTTTGCTGTTTTTAAAACTTCTTCAGCATTAACACCTACTTTGGCCACCATCTCACGAAGCACATTGTAATCTGTGTCACTTGCATCCACTACTCCATTAACACTATAGATTTTTTCGAAAACCTCTTTTCCTTCTGGAGTTTCAATAAACTTTTTAACAGCAGCAATAAATTTATCGGTAATCTCTTTAGGTAGACCTTTTCTAAATACAAATGGATCATTTGGAATAGCCTCAGTTACAGCAATAATTTTGACTTTTTTCTCAACATCAGGAAACTGAGTTAAAACTCTTTCACGTGCATCTTTAATTTTACCATCAGAAGAGGCCGGTGAATGAAAAGTGGCCCCAGCATTTACCTGCTTTTGGTAAACCATGGTTACCACGTTATCATGTTTAACTGCAAATACGGTGTTACCTAAACTTACGTTTTTATCTTTTAACATCTTAAGTGGAAACATATAACCAGACGTCGATGAAGGGTCAGTAAAGGCAAAACTTTTACCTTTCAAATCTTCAAGTGTATTGATGTTATTATCTACGTGAGTAATGATTTGCCCGTAATAGTGGTCAGACCCATGTCTCAATACTTTCAACTTGGCCTCAGCACCATATTTTGTGTTACTAAGTAAATAACCAAATGAGTTCATAACTGCGATATCTGCACGGTCTGAACCAAACGCTTCAACTACCGCGATATAATTAGTCGGAATACCACTCTTAAAAAATAGTCCTGTCTCTTTTTCTAAAAACTTAATAAAGGTCTCAGAATTTTTGGCAATTACGTCACCATCCACGGAAGGGGTGAAGTAGAGTTTAACTGGATTATCAACTGAACCAAGTTCACCTTTTTTAGCGCAAGAACTAATGTTCGCAAGTAAAATTAGAGCAACAGCAAGAGTACTAAAAAAGCGACTTTTCATATCTTAAAAACTCCTAAAATATTGATTGCACCTGTTCTAAGACATATAGAGTAAATTGTTAAGTAAAAATTGAATCTTTCTTATTTAAGACACGATGCACTCTTAAGAGGAGCGGTTTGCTAAGAGAACCATGGTTTCAAATGGTGCTCCATTTCTTAAATAGCGAACACGAATCGTGTCCCCTGGACGATAGTATTTGAGTACAAACGAAAGGTCATAAATAGTTTTAATCGGAATCTCACCCATTTGGATAATACGATCTCCCGCTTGGATGCCGGCCTTAAAGCTAGGAGAAGCTGGTAGCGTCTGAGTACAGACCACCCCCTCTTCATTACTAGTTTCACCAAACTGGGGAACACATCCAAAATAAGAACCGTAACCTCGTTGATGAGTGCCACCATCATCACCATTAATAACATCAGGATTATAAGTGATAACTCTATGTTCAGTTTCAATCAACCTTAAAAAATTGTAAGTAAAATCACTCAATTTTTCCATTGCTGGAAAATTTATTTTATCAAAGGTATCACTACTTCTATGATAATCGCTATGTGCACCTGTGGTAAAAAAAAGAATAGGAATTTTCTTATTTAAAAAAGAGGCATGATCGGAAGAACCGATTGAAGACTTCTGAAAAAGGTATGGAAGCGTTGGCGTTTTACGAATCACTTCATCGAGTGTCAGTTCCCATTCAAAAGCGCTACTGGTGCCAATAATTGAAAGCTCTTTTTGAAATCTACCTACCATATCAAAATTGAGCATGAATTTAATTTTTCCATAAAGGTCACTATTCCAATTTTGAACAAAATAGTTTGATCCTAAAAGGCCACTCTCTTCCCCATTAAAAAAGACGATCATATATGAGTTATTATGCTCCGTCTGTTTGAGACGTTTTAAGAGATCTAAAATTAGTGCACAACCGGAGGCATTGTCATCAGCACCAAAATGGATTTTAGGCGAATGATCGGTCTCCATCGAAGAGTTACCACCTAGACCTAAATGATCTAAGTGAGCACCCAAGACTATAACATCATTTTTTAATATTGGATCAATACCAGGAATGTAAGCTACCACATTGGCAACTCTACCCGTTTTTTTAATTAAATTAACCTGCATATTTAAAGTAATCTGATTAAAAACAAAGCTTAAAGGCTTCTGAAGAGCATTAATTGTTTTTTGTAATTCTAATGTTGAATTTTTAAAATCGCTGAAATTATCTAAAAGATAGTTAACCCACCGGTTAGTTACTAAACCTGAAACAATTTCAAGATTATTCCCGCCCCCCTGAGCCTCATTAAAAAAGAGCGGAGCCTCTTCCTCGGGATTTTGATTAGTTAAACTTAAAGGGTCTTGAACAATTAAAACACCAGCCGCTTCATGCTTTAAAGCATTTTGTAATTTAAAGTTTATCGATCGATAGTTTAAATACTTTACATCTCGAAAGGGTGAATGAGGATTGTTAATGGCTGGATCATTGGCAAAAATAATTACAATTTTATCTTTAACATTTAAGAATTCATAATCATCGTAATTAAAAAAGTCTGGCCCTTTAGGTAAGGTTATCCCATACCCGGCAAAAACCAACTGTTTTTGAAAAATAGCTGCTGTTTTTGAAAACGCAACAGGTTCAAATTCTGGGCTTAAAATACTAGTTGGAATTGTTACTTCAAGAGGTGCCGTTAATTCAATTTTATTGAATCCAATTTTTTCCATTCTTACAAATACAGTAAACTCTTGCTTAAAAGTGGTAACACCTAATTTTTGTGATTCATTAAGTAGATAGTCTACAGCAAGACTATTTCCGGCCATGCCTAACCCTCGTCCGGCCAGATTTTCATTACTTAAAACTTGGACGTCACTAACCATATCAGCATTTAGATTACTGAAAACTACAATTAGTAAAAATAGAATAAGTTTTTTCAAATCACTCTCCTCACTTAGAAAGAGAGGCTCTCACTCTCTTGTCCATCTTCAGACGTAGCTGTCACCTCTTGGTTACGACTAATCTTATTTCTAAAAATAAGATGGATCGGCGTATTCTTCATTTCAAACTCTTCTCTAATACCTTTAATGAGGTATTTACGGTAAGCAATCGGAATACCTAAACTACCATTACAGAACATCAGCACTGTTGGTGGAGTCATACTCACTACTGAAGCATACTTAACTTTTAATCTTTTGCCACCAGATTTTTCAAGGATCAGCGGATTTTCACTTGTTAAACGCTCTAAGCAATTGTTGAGACGGTTAGTTGGTATCTTGTTAATTCTAATATTAATAGTATCAACGAGTTTTGCTTTTAGTTTTCCTAGCCCTTCACCAGTTTTAACTGAGATGGGTAAAAACTCACAATAGTTTAACCAGACCGAGCGCTCTTTGACGGTCTCAAGCCACTCTTTAAATTTACCCATTTCTTGGAGCTCTTTAGGCCTTAGATCTATCTTATTTAAGATAACCATAAGTGATTTACCTTTATCCAGTACAATCTCACAAAGACGTAGATCTTGGTGACTAACGCCTTTATTAGCGTCAATACAATAGAGAACAACATCACTTGAAGTAATAGATTTAAGTGCATGAAAAACCGATTGAGACTCTAACTCATGCTTAATATTGGCCCTCTTTCTAATTCCAGCTGTATCCACAATTTTCACTGTCTTCCAGTGACTTGTCTCGGTTTTTTCTTGATCTTCACCAAAATAGAGATCCATATAGCCTTCAATAGGATCAACTGTTGTTCCTGGAATATTACTGACTACGGCCCGATTCTCTTTTAATAATCGATTAAGTAAACTGGATTTTCCTGCGTTTGGTAAACCAATAATTGCCACATTGGCTAAAACATCAGTTTTAGGCATGATACTTTTAACACTTAACTTATTTAAAAACTCGCTCTTTTCATTTAAAAATTTCTGCATTTTCTCTTTAAGATCAATCACGCCAACGCCATGAGCGCCTGAAACACAGTAAAAACTATCTTCTGGCATACGTAATCTTAAAAATTCATTAGCAATAATTTCATCTTTAGGACCATCGCTCTTATTCACGACTAACCAAAAAGGTTTTTTAGATTTTTTAAGCATTCTATAAATAGCTTCATCAAATGGCTGAAGGCCCTCTTTAGCACTTACCACAAAAATAATTAGATCTTATTCATAAATCGCAACTTGAATCGACTCTGTCACTTCAGCTATGAAGTTGTTAAAGCCTTCCCAGATATCTTCTCTAGCATCAGATTTAACGCCACTGTTCTTTTTGAGTTCAGGATAGAAACCACCCGTATCAACTAAAACTAACTCAACCGGTGGAACTTTATAATCATCATCGATGGTTAAAATTTCGTAGTGACGGTCACGTGTTACGCCTGGTTCATCAAACATAATGGCTTTGTTAAAGTTTTTTAAAATGCGGTTGTGCGTGCTCTTTCCTACATTTGGCTCACCTCATAATTGAGACGACAGGTGTATTCATTAATGTTTCCTCCATACGCGGTGAGAGTTGCCAATTCCACGAGGTAGGCCCATCTCTTCCAACACATAATTATTTTTAAACCAATTAGGACTCACTTTAACGTGCAGGTTTAAGTGAACCTGATTTCCCACAATTTTTTCGATTTTTTCACGGGCTTTACTCCCAATCTCTTTGATCAGTGCTCCCCCTTTACCTACCACAATACCTCTCTGGCTTTGACGGTTAACCAAGATTCCAGCTGAAATATAGGTTCTAGTTACAGCGTTTTCACCTTCTCCCTCTTTTACATCTTTATAGTCTTCAATTACTACCGTTAATTCGTAAGGAATCTCATCGCGCAAGAGAAGAAATGCCTGCTCTCTAATATATTCAGAAGCAAAAAAACGCATATTTTTATTAGAAATATCACCACCTGGATAGAGATGGGGAAGATTTTGAGAGCGGTCACAAAGCGCCCCAGTCAAAAGATGCATCCCTTCACCCGTCACTGAACTTACAATAAAATGTTTTTCAATGGTGGGAAAAATCACTTTACACTTTTCTATTAATTCATCAGTCACTCGCTTGGCCGGATTGGGAACTAAATCTTGGTGAGTGAAGACTAACCAGATAGGAATAGTTGTCGTAATTTTTTTACTGAGATCTTGTAATTCAAAAACAACATCTCGAGTAAGATCGACTAACATCAGAATAACGTTAACCCCTTCCACACTTTCGGCCGCCATATCGTTCATTCTTAAATTGATCTCTAAATTATTTTGGTGCAGCCCTGGTGTATCAACTAAAACGATCTCCGTTCTATCTACAGTTAAAACACAGTGAAAACTATTTCGAGTAGTCTGTGCTTTAGGGGTAACAATACTTAAATCAACACCCAAAAGGTAGTTAACAAGAGAACTCTTTCCGGCATTGGGCTTTCCAATCACGGTAGTCATGATGGATCGATTGTGGGGGTGCTGATCGGTAATTAACATAAGCCTATCTCCGAAATTAAATTACTGTTTAATATAGTTTGCGCTAATTTTTTTTCTGTATTTTTTTTCGACTCGCCTTCAAGACTACCTAGAGCTACACCACGAATCGAGACCTCTACGACAAAAGGGCCGTTTCCACTAAGTTTTATATATGGGTAGCTCTTTAAATTTAGCAAGACACAGCTCTGTAATGTACTTTTGGGATCGGAGCTCATTAAAATGGCGGGATCAATTAATTTAATATTTTTTTGTGACTCTAGCTCCGCTAAAAGTTGCAGTACACATTTTTTCACGACTGCAATATCTTTAGAATCTAAATAAATTGCAGCAAGAATTGATTCTAAAGTGCTACTTAAAATATTTTTATTAATTTTTAGCTGTTCGCGCGTAATTCCGTTACCAATAAAAATAAAATTTTCCAGATCTACGCAGCTCGCAGTCTCAAAAAGTCGCTCTTCGTTAACGATTGCACAACGCATTTTTGAATAGACGCCCTCGCTCTCTTCGGGCAAAGTTTCATATAAAATTTCTGCGACAATAAAACCTAAAAGTGCGTCGCCTAAAAATTCTAAGCGCTCGTAATGCAGGGGTGAATTTAATGGTAGATTTTCGTGCCAGTAAGATTTGTGTGTAAGTGCATTTACTAAGAGATTTTGGTTTACAAATTGGTAACCCAATTTTTTTTGCAAAGTCTCTAACGCAATAAAAGCATCGCTCTTATTTTGTTTCATGGTGATCCTCGTCTACTGGCCTATCTATACATTATTAAATTGTCTGAACGTAAGGTTGCTAGGTAGCACAAAAAAAATCTTTGTTCAAGTCCTTGGTTTTTTTAAATTCTTCAAGTAAGATGTCCAATAAATTTTTTTTAGTGTAAATATTTTTAGAGTAAATATAATTTAACTAGGGAGTTATCGTTAATGAATTCAACTACTTTTAATGAAAAAATGGATTTTAATCATCTCGAACACAAGTTCTACAATTCACTCGAATCTCAGGGAAAAAGCTTCAACACTCTAAAGAATTATAAGACCGATTTAACCTGTTTTAAAAGCTATCTTCAAAACAAACAGGGTAATTTAAGTTTAAACGATTTTAATTTTGTAAAAGTAACCGAGTATGGCCAATTTTTAGATCAAAAATATGAATCAGATAACTCTAAGAGACGTCGTGTACAAGCGCTTAGACTCTTCTTTGATTTCCTTATTAAAGAGAATCTTTATGAAGAGAATCCAATTAAAAAACTTCCAACCTCTCCAAAGTTTTTAGATGTACCACGGCCGACACCTTTTAGTGATCTAGTAACTCTCTGGAAATACCTCTGCCTTAACGTTCAAAATGCTAAAGGATTAGAGGGACTACTTTATGAGAGAAATCAATTAGTATTTCTTTTCATTTTCGGTGGCGCTCTAAAAGTTTCTGATCTTTCTGAACTTAAAATGGAAGATGTATTAGTTGATCATGAAAGTAAAAGTATTCGTGTACTGATTAGACCACGTAAACGCGATCCTTATACCATTCCAATGCCGTCATTAGTTTATGAAGTTTTCAAAAACTATATAGCAAACCTTCAAAAAGAGAAAGAGAAGTCTAGTTTAGTCTTTGACCATGTACTCTTTAATGCTAATCCTTACCGAATTTTAGCAGGTGGATTATCTCCACGTGGTCTTGAAATTATTTTTGAAGAGTTACGTGAAAAATTAAAAATTACCTTAACTCCAAGATCTTTACGTCAATCAGGAATCTTTAACTGGCTCCATAAACAGATTGATGAAGTTAACATTAAAGAGTGGATGGGTGTTGCTCCATCATACTCATTAAAACTTTACCGCGATCACCAAAGCAATCACTACTTTAAAGAAGAGGTCCTTTGGGAGATTTTCAAAACTCCACAAATGGATATTCCTGTAAGTAATACGATTGTTTAATCGAAGTCACTACTAGCTTCAGAATCACGAATAGCTTGGGGGCGTTTTCCAACGGGAACGCCCAAGTTTTGATCGAGGTGCCAGCGATCGATAAAGAGCTCTTGGCGCTCTACTCGATACTGTTTAATACTTTCATCTGTCTGATTTGCTCTGTAAACTAACTCCTTTTGAAGATAAATTTTTTCGGTTTTTTCGGTGAGTAATCGATCTAAAGCTTCTTGTTTCTGCTTTTGCAACTCTATAATTCTTCGATCATATTCCGCTGCTTTTTCAACCTTAATTTGATCAAAACTCCATATAAAATGGTTGATACTATTTAACTGTTTTAAATAGTCCTCTTTTTTACGAATCAATTGCATTCTATAGATACTCGCTTCCACAACACGCGTTTTTAAAATATCCGCAAAAAATGAGATCATAGTTCCTCGTCGAAAATACTCACTTTTTTCCCAACATTTTTTTAAATCTTCAACAAATAGAATAAGATAGTTCTCTTCAATTCCCCGTACAAAACCTTTACATTTATCATTTTGTTTATCTTGACGAGCAATTCTGAATTTGACTTCATCGCCTGCTTTAAAAAATTTGATATTTTTATTTTCACTTTCAATTTTTAAAATATTTTCACTAACGTCTTTGTCCGTTACTCTTCCAGTAAAACGCGAATAATCGATAGCGGGGTCGTAAAAAGAGTCTACATCCAGAGACACTATACCTTGGTCGGGAAATTTTGGATTTAGCATACTAGCATAAAGGGTTGAACACGTGCATAGAAATAGGAAAATTAATCTCATAAGTTAATTATGCCTAATATCGTCTAATATAAAAGAGGAAATAATTTATTGACTAATCTAGTCTACGATTCTATTTTGATTAAGAATCTTGATAAAAATCTAGGAGTAAACCATGCAATTTTTTTTAGATACTGCTGAAATTAATGAGATTAAAAGTGTGGCCGATTGGGGCATTGTAGATGGGGTAACAACTAACCCAAGTCTAATTGCTAAATCAGGACGAACTCAAGCCGATGTAATTCGCGAAATTGTGGAAATTATCGATGGGCCAATTTCAGCTGAAGTGATAAGTACTGATGCCAAAGGAATGATTGAAGAGGGAAAAATTCTAGCAAAAATTCATAAAAATGTAACAATCAAAATCCCTATGACAATTGATGGAATTAAAGCACTTAAGTATTTTTCTGATAATGAGATTAAAACCAATGTGACATTAGTTTTCTCCTGCAATCAAGCTTTAGTTGCTGCTAAAAATGGTGCCACCTTTGTCTCTCCCTTTATTGGAAGACTCGATGATGTAGGTTTTAATGGCAGTGAACTTATTTCAGATATTAAAACTATTTACGATAATTATGGTTTAACTACCCAAATTTTAGCAGCATCTATTAGATCTCCTCTTCATATTAGAGAAGTATCTCTCTTAGGGTGTGATGTGGCGACTATGCCTTACAAGGTATTACTTGAGTTATTTAAGCACCCATTAACCGATATTGGATTAGAAAAGTTTCTTAGTGACTATAAAAACTCTATGAAAAAATAGTCTGCAGAGTAATTTAATCCGACATTTTTTTTAACTAAATACGCCAGTTACCGAAGAGCTCTCTAAGGAGCTCCTTCGGTGGGTAAAGTTAAACTACTTTTTATCATTCTTCTTTTTCAAAGCTGCATGGGATCTGATGAGATAGAGACACCCTCGTCCATTGCACCTAAAAGTAGCAGCTCAGTAACGAGTAGTACTGTTTTTGGAAAATGGGATAGCTCACTTCTTCCTAACGAAACCAAAATTAGTAGTAGTTTCACCAGTGACGAAGTGACGGCCATTGAGCAGGCCATGGATGATTGGTCTACGGCCGTTAACGATAAGCTGACATTTTTTAAAATTCCAACGCTCATTACAGATAATAAAGAGTATACCAAGTTGGATGATTTTAATGATAGTGAGATGGGCATTTACAAAAGTAGTAAATGGTATAGTGAAATTGGGCCATATGCACTTGCCATCACTCAATATTGGGGTGTCAAAATGAATTCTGATACAACCCAAGAGTATATTGATATTGTTCATGCCGACGTTATTGTAAATTATCATGACCACTCTTTTTCCATTAACCCGATTAAAAACGAGTACGATCTCCAAAGTGTCATTGTTCACGAATTGGGCCACTTTATTGGGCTCTCTCATCAAGCAGCTAAGGCCAGTTCAGTTATGGCATCATCCATTTCTGCTCGTGCAATTAGAAGAACTATTTCGAGTTTAGATATTACCACCATTAATTCTAATTATAGTTTAAAAACCACCACTCAAGCCGCAATCGTAGCTGCTCAAACCAGTGACGAAGATATACCCTCTGATGATCAACCCGATCCAGTTATGGTACGTGGAATTTTTGAATTAAGAGCAGATGGTAGTTGTGGCCACTATACAGTAACAGATACGGGAGAGCTGATAAAATCTACTCCCCCTAAAGCTCTATCACATCATCACTAAATTACTTTTTCTTCTTATTAATCTTTTGTGACTCTTTATAGTTTTTGAGCTTTTCAGCATCTTTTCCCTTTATGATGTCATCTAATTTTTTATCGACATCCTCTAGCTCTTCTACCAATTTCTTTTTTACACGTTCTTCTGATTTTACGATAGCATTGAACTCTTTTAAAGCAATCGAATCCTCTTTCACCATCAACTCACGCTTTGCTACCTCTTCTTTGGTCATACGATAGATAGGCATATCAGCAAGATAGTCACAGTAAGTGAACTCTTTCTTTTTTAAGTATTCTACGTAATCTTTTCGGTTAAGTGTTTTAGTTGCTACTTCATAATGTTTCTGTTTAATAAAACGGATAATCTCATTACTTTGAATAATCTTATTTTGATATTCAATGGCCAGCAATTCATATCGCCGTTTAATGACTTGCAAACGACGTGCGGTGAAAACGTTAATAATCTCTTCTGGCATTTCAAAAATTCTAACTCCACGTTCATTAATGAGGGTGTAGTTAGGAACAATACTAGTAGAAGTCATTATTGTTTTTTGGATCTCTTCAAAAGTTGGAGTTTGTCCTTTTTTAAAGACCAGTTCGATTCTAATAAAATTATCTACACTGGAATCAATAAAATCTTTTAAAAAACCACTCTCAATATGTTTTGAAAGATAATTATAAATTTTGGCCGCATCGTACCCACGTGGAAGTTCTGTAATAAAAAACTTCTCACCTTCAGCCTCAATTTTCATAGGAAAGATAAAGCGACCTTTGTCATCCTGGGAGATTTCGCTATTAAAGTATCGAATAAATGGATAAACTTTTTTGGCCTTACCTTTATCTAATACGTTTATAATCGAACGAATAATATCTTTGTGGTCAAAACTAGGAATAACAGACGAAAAACCTGTTCCAATTCCTTCAGCGCCATTGAGTAGCATAATAGGGAGTTTAGGTAAAAGAAATTGAGGCTCCATAACTTTGTCATCGTAGTTCGGAGTCATAATAACTTGGTTCATATCATCAAAAAGTAAAACTTCCGCTATTTTACCTAACTTACACTCAATATATCTGGCCGCCGCAGGAGAGGTCTCCATGCGCTCTCCAAAATACCCTTTTTTATCAATAAGTGGATAGTTATTAGTGAAAGTAAAATCTTGTGCCAGGTTAACAATACTTGATTCAATTGAAGCTGGACCATGGGGATGAAGTGTCAACACTAACCCCGTTGCCGCCGATACTTTCATCAATCCCTTATTCTGATTTTTCCAGAGGGTGAAGAGAATTCTACGTTGAACCGGTTTTAATCCATCTTCTAAATAAGGAATGGCTCGATCCATTAGAGTATAAATCTGATAATCACGATACTCTTTTTTTACAATTAACTCGAGTGGAATGGAGTCCATCGAGTGCAGTGTCTGCTCTTTATCGCTCATGTGCTATTCCCTTTTACTACTATTTTTTCTTTTTCATTAATACGTTAGTTTCGTCACTTTTACCTTCGTCAAGCAGGAGCTCTTTTCTTAAATTTGACTCCTTTCCAAAGCAGACCTCTAACATTCTTTTTGCATTTTCCATATTAGTCGCAGTAATTTTAGTGAAGTTGTCACGATTAACGACATATTTAAATGCCTCCACGGACATCTCCCCTAACCCTTTATTACGTTGGATCTCTTTAATTTTGGGGTGCTGTTTTTTTATCTGCTCTAACTCATTTTCCGATTCAGCAAAAAGTGTCTGTTTATCAGTAATGACCTCAAAAAGTGGGGCCTTAGCAATTCGAATAATTCCCGCCTCAAACAGTTCTGGCCAATACTGAAAAAAGAAGTTGGTTAAAAGCGTATTAATGTGTCCGCCATCGACATCTGAGTCGGCAAGAAACACAATTTTAGAGTAGCGAAGATTTTCTAAATCGGCTTTTTGACCTAAGGTGAGTCCAATCGACGCCATGATATCGAGTAGCTCTTGATTATTTAAAATATCTTTGATCGTCGCTTGCGAAATGTTGAGTGGTTTACCTTTAAGGGCAATTCCCCCCTGATAAAGTTTATTTCTTGCACTTCGAAGACCACCAATCGCCGAATCCCCTTCGCAAATGAAGAGTGTACAGAGATTTCTATCTTTTCTTTCATTGGCATCTAGCAGTTTTTGCACCCGAATTTTTTTCTGTTTTTTACCTTGTACTTGCGCCTCTTTAAGCTCTTGTAACTGGTGGCGACTTTTCGCTCGCTCCATGACTAAATCTAGATACTCTTTATTTTTACGGAAAAACTTCTCCATATTTTCGGCCATAAATTGATCTAAGGCCTTCTCTAAATTCGTATCACGTACAAGTTTTCGTTTAGTTTGCGATTCAAAACGTGGGTTGGGCATGATCACGCCCACCACAAAAATTAGCCCTGCCAAAATGTCATTATCCACCAAGGAAAGCTTCTCTTTTTTAGTATTTCGCTCTAATTTATCTTTAATAAAATTCACAAAAGAGCGTTTAATCTTATCGTGGTGAAATCCACCATCAAAGGTTGGAGTTGAGTTAACAAACGAGATAAATTTTTCGCGATCTTCAGATGTTTTATCTAGAGTGATCGCCACCATAGTATTAATCTTACCTTTGAACTTATTCTTTTTATGTTCAGTAATGCCTTCATAAATATACTCTTCTTCACCAAGTAAATAACTAAATTCAGCACTCACTTTTTGTGCTAACTCAAAGAGACCTTTTTTAAAAACAAATTTTTCTCCATTAAAGAAGAAAATGAGTCCTGGATTATTGAAAGCTAAATCAATAATTCTCTTTCGAAGAAGATCTTTATCAATAGTATTATTTTTATAAACTTGTTTAGCGAGAGTTAGCTCAACACTTACCCCACTTGCCCCTTTAAAAGGTTTCGATTTGGTTTTAGTCTCTTTTAGCGCTCCATCGAAAAACTCATAGGTCTGTTGCATTTTAGAGTTATAATGTTTCACCGTAGATTTAAAATAGTCACTAGTTAAACAGGTGGCAGAAGCACCTAAGCCATTTTGCCCTAAAGTTCTAAAAAGAAATCCATTTTCATCTACATCTTCATCACGAAATTTTGAACCTGTTCTAAACTCAGTATAAACGCTCTTAATTTGAGTTAACGGAAAACCAATACCATTATCGGTAATCGTCACTTTTTTTCCATCATCACTTAAGGTGGTGTGAATTTCAGTTACATGGCCACGATAGAACTCATCAATACAGTTATCCAGAATCTCTTCAATCGCCTTGGATTTGGCCTGATGAAACTCTAGTTTTTTAAAAACAACCTTACCCTCTTTATCGTAAATATACGAATCAAGCTCTTCAATATCGTTACTACCAAAAACCAGAGTTACCCGATTTCTGCAGTGCCAACGTTGGTCTTTACTCTCAATTTCGGCCTCTTTTACCTTGGCCCCTTTTCGCTTAACTACTTCAATTTCCATGCTTTTTCCTTAATAACTGTCTAAAAATTCCCATTAACGCAATTATTCTTGTAATATAATTAAAATTAAATTTTCTAAAAATTCAAGGAGAAAAAAATTTGACGCAAAAGTTTTTATTTTACACATTCCTCTTTTTTGCGCTTTTTTGCTAGAAAATGGCACTCCATTTTTTTCATTATGGGCAAAATCCATTCAAAATAGCAACACACTTTTATTAAATGTTTCTGAAAATGAACTCAAAGAATTAAAAAAAGGAAATATTATAACCAATCTTGATGTTTCAACTTTAGAAAATAAAACTAAGCAGAATTTAAATTTTCTTATAAAAGGAATGCATCCTAATAATTGTTCAACAGCACTAAGAAAACTCTCTCTCTATGAGCAATTTAGCACATTTTTAGATTTTGTTAAACAGAGTTACTATCATGAACCATCACAAGTCTTAACTTTTCATCTTGATTCACCTATTTTACCAATTCCATTTATATTAACCTTTAAACTTCCCCGAATAACGAAAGAAGGAATTTATCCTTTTAACTTTGAAATAGGAATGTTTAAAGGTTTACAGGGACAGATCATTATTGACGAATTTGATAATCGTTGTATTTTTTTAACCTCTGCTCACTGGGAAGGCCCCCATACTGGATTCAACGAAACACTTATTGAGGTTTTTGCTTCAACCCTCGCAAAACTTGGTATGGAAAAATTAATTCGTATTAGCCGCTTTTAAGGTTTTTCAAAGAGGCAAAAATCTTTACGTTTAGGTAGCGTTACTTGGCGATTCTGTTCAGCTAGACATGCTTCAACCGAAGAAAATACTTTTAATGGAGCACAGGGAAGATTAAGAAATTTTTTAATACGATAATCATTGCGCTCTTTTTGACATTTTTCATAATTCATTTTATCAACACAGACCCAATGTTTATTATTACAATCATAAATTAGAGCTGAGCCCTGATAATAATTAATGGATAATCTTTTACCACGTTCATCATCAATTACGTTTTGTGCAAAACTTAATTGAAGCTCAAATAAAAAATAGAGAACTGTTGTTAAATTTTTTACCATAAAAAAAGGGGAAGCTTTAAACTTCCCCTTCTATTATAGCATAGACTATCGTTCGATTACTACCCCTACAGTAGAAACGTAGAAGGCACCTAGAACTCTTATACGTAAAGAGTCGATTTCAATACCATTACGGTTGCCATAGTTGGATAATCTAAAAGAGTATTCTCTTAGATCAGATGAAACTTGAAGGCTTTGGCCAGTTACCTGATCATTGATTTCAAGTTGAGCAATGCCGTTTCCAAATAGTGTTCGCGCTTGAAATTTAACTTCGTAAATCTCTTTGCCATATTTACTATTATTAAGTCCTAAGGCCGACTTAATTGAAACTGTTCCATTTCCAACTAAAGTTTGGTTAACAAAAGTTTGTAAATACTCTGTATAGTATCCACCATTTCCTGGATATGGATAAGGATTTGGAGCTGGATATGGGTACGGATTTGGATATGGATTAGGTCTTGGATATGGTGCTGGAACTGGAACCGGCACTGGTACAGGATATGGTCTTGGATATGGGTTATAGCCGCCATGTCCGTATCCACCTCGACCATGGCCCCAACCACCACGGCCATGATCTCCGTGACCTGGTCCTCCATGTCCACCTCGACCATGATCATCTCCTCGTCCAGGTCCACCATGTTCACCTATACCAGGAGCAGATCCACCCCCAAACACTGGACCAGGAGCAGGAGCACTACCTCCACCGGCACCAGGACCAGGCCGTGTTCCACCACTTCCACCCATACCGGGTCGTGCCCCACTATTTCCACCTCGACCGGCCATATCAGCAAATGCTGGCATAACTAAAGTCACTAAGCTTGCAGCAACCACAATTTTCATGCCGATTCGCTGTGACATTGACACTTTTTTTGAATGTTCCATAATTTAACCTCCACCCTTTTTTTAAAGAATCCTCTCTTTCTAAATTAATATCCATCCTAGATTAGAGCATGCTCAAGCAAATTGAGTGCCAATAAAACCGTTACAAAATTGACAAAAAAGGTTAGAATGGAATCTAATTGACACTAAAATGCATAATAGCAAAATGCATTAATGGGGCCATAATGTTTTTAATGCATGACGATATAAAAAAAGAGATTGCGCAAAAATTAAGAAAAATAATTTTAGAACAGTTTCAAATTAATCTAGAAGATTCTGAGATTTATAAGCTAGTGACACCAACTCCAGACGATACTATGGGAAATTATGCCTTTCCCTGTTTTCAATTAAGTAAAGTCTTAAAAAAAGCACCTCCTAAAATTGCTGAAGAGTTAAAACTATTTTGGGGAGAAAATTCCCATTTTATTGCTAAAAATTTTGGTCCCTACTTAAATTTTTATATTGAAAATCAGTTTATCGGGCAAACAGTTTTTGAAAAAATTTTTGATGGAAGTTATTTCAAAATAAAACTTACCCAAGCAACACCTAAAACTATGATTGAATATTCTCAACCTAATACGCATAAAGAGCTGCATGTAGGACATATGAGAAATTTATGCTTAGGCAATGCTTTAGTTAAAATGCATCGCTACTGCTCATATAATATTATAAGTACCACTTACCCAGGTGATATTGGAACCCATGTTGCAAAAACATTATGGTATTTAAAAAAATATAATCAAGAACCAATTCCAACCCATCACAAAGGTGCTTGGCTGGGAAAAATTTATACTAAATCCTATTTAAAGCTCGAGGATGAAAAAGGGACTCCGTCAGAACAAAAAAACCGTGAAGAGTTAACTCAAATTTTAAAAGATTTAGAAAATAAAAACTCAGAAAATTATAAACTCTGGAGAGAAACTAGAGAATGGTCAATTACTTTAATGAAGGATGTTTATAAATGGGCCAACGTTGAATTTGACCAATGGTATTTTGAATCTGACGTTGATGAAGCAAGTCTTAAACTTGTTTATGAGTATTTAGAGAAAGGACTTTTTATTAAAGATGATGGCGCCATTGGAATGGATCTTTCCAAAGATAATTTAGGCTTTTGTTTATTAATAAAATCTGATGGCCATGGCCTTTACGCTACCAAAGATTTAGAGCTTGCACGACGAAAATTTCAGGATCTAAAAATTGACCATAGTATTTATGTAGTCGACACAAGACAATCACTTCATTTCAAACAAGTATTTAAAACATTAGAGTATATGGGTTTTCCTCAAGCCAAACAGTGTTTTCACTTGGCCTACGATTTTGTGGAATTACCTGACGGGGCCATGAGTTCTCGTAAGGGAAACATTGTGCCACTCCAAGAACTAATTTCCAATATGGAAGCAACTATTAAAAAAGATTATCTCGAGCGCTATCGTGGCAATTGGAGTGATCTTGAAATTGATCAAACCGCCCAAACAGTAGCTATTGGAGCTATCAATTATGGGATGTTAAAAATTGATCCCAATAAAAAAATTGTATTTGATATGAAAGAGTGGCTTAAACTTGATGGTGAATCTGGCCCCTATTTACAATATGTTTACGCCAGAATTAACTCACTTCTCACCAAAATAGAGAGTTCTAATTTAGAAAAATGTAACTGGAATGTGCTCACTCAAAATGTTGAAAAACAACTTCTCTTTAAACTTACCTATTTTAATCATATCGTACAATTAAGTGTAGAGCAGTATAAGCCTAGTTATGTCTGTACTTATCTCTATGATGTAGCAAAGCTCTTCAACCATTTTTATGCTGAATGCTCTATTCAAAATGCTAAAAGTGCTGAGATTAAAGTTGCTCGAATCCACTTATCGCGTGCTGTTAGTCTGATTATTAAAAATGGACTTGCTCTGCTGGGAATCCCAGTTCCCTCAAGAATGTAGTTTGAATAATCAAACACTTAAAATAAGTCTAAATTTAACTTATTTCTCTTTTCAAACTCTATTTACTTAAGCTAATATGGGGCAAATTTAATAAATAGGTCAAAATTGTTCCTATATTAACTATTTTAAATTATTGGATTTTATGATTAAAATTTCCAGGAAAATGGAATATTCACTGATGGCACTTCAATACATTCGTAAGAATGGTGAGAGTAAATGGGTCAGTACTCGTGAAATTTGTTCAACGCTAGGTGTCCCTTTCGATACTATGTCAAAAGTTATGCAACTTATGCATCTTCACGGCATCATTGAATCAGGTCGCGGAGTAAAGGGGGGTTATCAACTTTCAAAAAATCTCTCAACTATAAGTTACGCAACTCTCAATGAGATTATTGAACAGGAAGAGAACCAAGAAAGCAGTGGCTGTTTCAAGCAGTGCGATTTGAGCGAACAGTGTATTATTAAAGATCCCATTCTAAAATTAAATAGTAAATTACTTAGTTTTTTTCAGAATATAACAATTGGCGAACTACTCACTTGGGAAGCCTCTGAGTATTTGGGCCAAGAAGGTACATACCATGACATCCAATAATAAAAATACACTAATAGAAGATAACAACTATAAATATGGTTTTACCTCTAATATTGAAACCGAAGAGTTCCCTAAAGGACTTAATGAAAACGTAATTAGACTTTTGTCATCGAAAAAAAATGAGCCAGATTGGTTACTCGAATTTCGATTGAAAGCTTTTCGCCATTTTGAAAAACAGGTAGCGCCTAAATGGCAACACTTAAAAATTGATGAGATTAACTTACAAGATATCTATTACTATTCAGCACCTAAATCATTAGCAAAAAAATATAATAGTTTAGATGAAGTCGATCCTGAACTTTTAAAAACTTTTGAAAAATTAGGTGTCCCGCTGTCTGAGCGAAAACGCTTGGCCGGAGTGGCGATCGATGCGGTTTTTGATAGTGTTTCAGTGGGAACCACTCACCAAGAAGAGTTAAGTAAAGTGGGTGTAATCTTCTGTTCCATTAGTGAAGCTGTTCACAAACACCCTGATTTAGTGAAAAAATATTTAGGGACAGTTGTTCCCTATTCAGATAACTATTTTGCTGCCTTAAACGCAGCGGTATTTACTGACGGTTCATTTTGTTACATACCAAAAGGTGTGCGATGCCCGTTAGATTTATCAACCTATTTTAGAATTAATGCTAAAGAGAGTGGCCAGTTTGAACGAACCTTAATTGTTGCCGACGAAGGTAGTTACGTAAATTATCTTGAAGGATGTACAGCTCCTCAGCGAGATGAAAATCAACTCCACGCTGCCATTGTAGAATTAGTGGCATTTGATAATGCTGAAATTAAATACTCCACTGTACAAAACTGGTACGCTGGGGACAAAAATGGTGTGGGTGGTATTTATAATTTTGTTACCAAAAGAGGAAATTGTTTAGGCGTTAACTCTAAAATCTCATGGACACAAGTTGAAGCCGGCTCAAGTATAACTTGGAAATATCCAAGTTGTAATTTGATTGGCGATAACTCTGTCGGTGCTTTTTACTCAGTTGCAGTTACTAGTAACTGTATGCAAGCTGATACTGGAACTAAAATGGTACATATTGGAAAAAATACCAAGAGTACAATTGTTTCAAAAGGTATTTCGACTAATAACTCAATTAATAGTTATCGTGGCTTAGTCAAGATCATGCCTGGAGCAAGTAATGCCCGAAACTATACACAATGTGATTCAATGTTAATTGGTGAAGAGTGCAGTGCTAACACTTTTCCGTATATCAATGTAAAAAATAATACAGCCGTTGTTGAACATGAAGCTTCAACTTCAAAAATTAGTTTAGACCAGATCTTTTATTTAAAGAGTCGTGGTATTAGCGCGGAAAAAGCTGTGTCACTAATCATCAATGGTTTTTGTAAAGAGGTATTTAAGACGTTACCACTTGAGTTTAGTGTGGAAGCGGTAAAATTAATAGAAATGAAACTTGAAAATTCAGTAGGATAATTTATGTTAGAAATTAAAAATTTACATGCAGAAATTAATGGTCGGGAAATTTTAAAAGGGTGTAACTTTACGGTTAAGCCAGGAGAAGTTCATGCTATCATGGGACCAAATGGTTCTGGAAAGAGTACTTTATCTAAAGTGATCGCAGGTCACCCAAGTTACCTCGTTACCAGTGGAGAAATTGATTTTGATATTAATCTTAAAAAAACCAATCTTGTCGACATGGATCCTGAGACGAGAGCACAAAATGGAATCTTTTTAAGTTTTCAATATCCAGTTGAAATCCCAGGTGTGACTAATTTACTCTTCTTACAAGAATCATTTAATAGCATCTGTGCACATCAAGGGATTGAACCCATGGATGTCTATGACTTTAATGATCTACTTAAACAGAAGCTAAAAATTTTAGAGATGGATGAGAGTTTTATTCACCGATCATTAAATGAAGGATTCTCCGGTGGAGAGAAAAAGAAAAACGAGATACTTCAAATGTTACTCTTAAATCCACGGGTGGCACTTCTTGATGAGACTGATTCAGGATTAGATATAGATGCTTTAAAAATTGTTGCCAAAGGAATTAACACTTTTAAAAGTAAATACAATTCAGTCATTTTAATTACCCACTACCAACGTCTACTTGATTATGTTGTGCCTGATTTTGTTCACGTTTTTCATGATGGAAAAATTATAAAAAGCGGAACTAAAGAGTTAGCGTATGAACTAGAGAAAAAAGGTTATGACTGGGTTGTAAATTTATGATGAGTAATATAGCTGAAATTACTAAAACATTTAATTCGGCATTGATTGCGGACAAAGCCGTTTTACCGGAAGAACTTATTAGCAAGAGAACCGCTAGCTTTGAACAATTTGTAAAAGCGGGTTTCCCAACTAAAAAAGATGAGGATTGGCAGTATACAGCAATTAACGATTTCATCAACATTAATTACACTTTTGAAAAAGCTAAAAAACATTTAACGCTTGAAGAAGAATCGCTTTTAAAAAATTACCTTTTTAGCGATGAACTTCACTTAGTTTTTATCAATGGAACCTTTAGCGAGAAATGGAGTAGTTCAACTTTACTTCTAAATGATCTAAAAATTAAAATTGACCCTATTCATGTCGTTACTCCTCGTGAATTTAAAGAGCGTAATAGTTTTATAGATCTTAACCAGGCATTTTTAAAAAATGGCTTTTCATTAGTGGTTAGTGAAGGAGTTGAAAAGCCACTTAATATTATCCATTTTACGACAAGTGAGGCACAAGCTCACTTAAGTTGTCCCTATTTAAGTATTGAGGCCCTTAAGTCGGCCAATATTAACATTAAGGAATTTTTTATTAGTAGTAATAAAAACACCTATTTTGTAAATGGATTGACTGATTTTTATATTGGTGAAAACGCCCATATTTCACATACATTAGTTCAGCTAGAAGAGCTTAATGCTTTTCACTACTCACAAATTAGAAGTCAAATTAAACGAGATGGCCTGTTCCAATCTTTCACTTTAAATTTAGGAGCCAAGCTTTCACGTGTTAATTTAGATATCGAATTAACTGAAAGTAATGCATCTACCTTGTCCTATGGAATTTATGCTCTTCATAGCGACAGTCAAGCCGATGTCTATTCACAAATTCATCATGATGCACCCAACACTAACAGTGAACAGATCTACAAAGGAATTTTAGATGACAAAAGTCACGGAGTTTTTAGTGGTAAAGTTTTTGTTAAAAAGTTCGCCAGTAAAAGTATCTCTAAGCAGTTAAATAAAAATCTGCTATTGAGTAAAGGTGCGTTTGTTGATTCTAAACCACAACTTTTAATCGATAACGATGATGTTAAATGTAATCACGGGACAACCATTGGACAAATTAATGAAGATGAGGTTTTTTATTTACAAAGCCGAGGTATTAACAAAGCTAAGGCCAGTAAGCTAATCGCCAAAGCCTTTTTAAATGATCTGATTTTAAAAATCCCTCGTCCAACCACGCAAGAACAATTAATGGCCATTTTAAAAAGATTTAATTATGAATAAAAATATTGCTGCTATTCGAGATCACTTCCCAATTTTAAGCCGAAAAATTCATGGTAAACCGCTAGTCTATTTTGATAATGCGGCAACAACCTTAAAGCCTCTATCTGTAATTAAAGCGGTAAATGAATACTACCAAAATGAGACTGCCAATATTCACAGAGGAGTTCATTACTAAAGTGAAGTCAGTACGGAAAAATATGAAGCAACTAGAAAAAAACTCCAAAATTTTGTAAACGCTAAGTTCGAACATGAAATTATTTTCACCAAAGGTACTACTGATTCGATTAATTTAGTTGCAAGCTCTTTTGGCAATAAATTCATAAAAGAAAATGATGAAATTATTATTAGTTATATTGAACACCACTCTAACATTGTACCATGGCAGATGCTTTGTGAACGAACTAAAGCAAAACTAAAAGTCATTCCGATTAATGATAAAGGTGAAATCATTCTTGAAGAATTTAAAAAACTTCTAACTAATAAGACTAAGTTAGTTTCAATTGTCCATGCTTCAAATTCATTAGGGACAATTAATCCAGTCGAAGAGATCATTCCTCTTGCCCACTCTATGAATGCCAAAGTTCTAGTGGACGGAGCACAGATGCTTTCGCACCAAAAAGTAGATGTTCAAGCACTTAATGTTGATTTTTATGTAGGTTCAGCTCATAAGATGTTTGGGCCAACCGGTGCCGGTTTTCTTTATGGAAAGGAACAAATCTTAAATGCTATGCCTCCCTATCAAGGCGGTGGGGACATGATTGAGAGTGTCTCTTTTAATAAAACAACTTATAATATTTTACCGCATAAGTTTGAGGCCGGAACTCCTCCAATTGCATCAATGATTGGCTGGGGAGCTGCTATCGATTTTATAAATGATTTAGGTTTTGCTACCATCGCAAAACAAGAAAAAGAACTGCTAGAGTATGCCACACTAAAACTTTCTGAAATTAATGGGCTAAAAATTATAGGCCAAGCTAAAAACAAGGCTTCGGTTGTGAGTTTTGTGCTAGATAATATTCACCCTCATGATGTTGGAAGTCTCTGTGATCAAGATGGTGTAGCACTAAGAACTGGTCACCATTGCACACAACCGATAATGGACTTTTTTCAAGTCCCCGCCACATCAAGAGCAAGCTTTAGTGTCTACAACACTAAAGCAGAAATTGATATTTTGATCGCAAGTTTAAAAAGAGTAATGGAAATGTTTATATGAGTTTAGACAATGGAAACTTACAAGAACTTTATCAGGCAGTGATTTTAGATCACAACAAGAGTCCTAAAAACTTTCGTAAAATCGAAAATGCAACTTACGATCGATTAGGGCACAATCCTCTTTGTGGAGATAAAATTGAACTTTTCATTAAACTCGATCCTACTAACACTAAAGTTGAAGATATAGCATTCCTTGGTAGTGGGTGTGCCATCTCAAAAGCATCAACCTCTATGAAGACCCAAACGATTAAAGGTAAAACTATAGAAGAGGCAATCGCAACTTTTCAAGAGTTTCAACAACTACTACTTGGAAAATTAGATCCAAGCAAAGAGAAGACCAATTTAGGAAAATTAGAAATTTTTAGCAATATTTGGAAATATCCAGCGAGAGTAAAATGCGCAAGTCTCGCTTGGCATACATTAAAATCAACACTGGCGGGTGAAAATGTTGTTATCAAAACTGAGTAAGCTTTTTGGGAGAAATGAAATGACAAATAATGAAGTAGGTGCACCATCTGCAAGCGTAGCAAGTGAGGTTGAAATCAATGCTCAACCAACACCAAATCCTAACGCTTTAAAATTTATTATAAGTAAGATTGTAATTAATACAGATAAAGCCACTTTTAGATCCGCTAATGAGTGTAGTGAAATACCTTTGGCGGTTAATCTCTTTAAACTAAGAGGCGTAGACCAACTTCACTTTTTTCAAAACGTTATTACTGTAACTAAATTTAGCTATATTGACTGGATTGAGTTAGAAGAACAGATAAAAGATACCATTAGATTAAATATCGATAAACATAATGCAACTTTTGAAATCTTTGACCCAGAAAAGGAGCGAAGAAAAAATCTTTCTCCAGAACTTTTAGAGATTGAACAGATTCTGGATAAAACAATTAGGCCAGGATTACAAGGTGATGGTGGTGATATTCAAGTACTATCTTTTTCTAACAATGTAATCATGGTTAAATATGAAGGTGCATGTGGGACATGTCCGTCAAGTCAAACGGGTACATTAGAAGCAATTAAAGGAATTATGCGTGAGCAACTCAATAACCCTGAGATTGAAGTCTATGCTGAGCCAAGCGGAACATCGGCACAACACTTTTACTAATGGAAACACCTGACTACACTGACATTATTCATGCTTGGCGCCTTCACTGGGATATTAAGGCCTTTAAAAAACTTTTTATCTGTAGTTTCATTTTTTTTGTCTTCTCTATGTTTTTTTATACAAATTTTATTCAGTGGTGTGAACTAAGAGAATCAACGGTTTTAAATGACCCTATTTTAAAACTTTTTAAACCAATTGATCTAACCTGGATCTGTTTTTTCTTTGTCTATTTAGGAGTGATATGTGGAACCTACCTAATGCTCCAGCGGCCACTTATTATATGCTTAGGATTAATAGCCTATAGTCTTATGGCACTACTTAGAAGTGTAACTATTTTTTTAATGCCACTAAGTCCACCAACTAATATTCTCCCGCTGGTTGATCCATTTGCACAAATTTTTTTAGGGGGAAAGCTCATTCAAAAAGATCTATTTTTTTCAGGTCATACTGCCACAATGTTTTTTTTCTATCTTTGTAATATGAATGGAAAAATTCGCTACCTTTTTTTTATCGCCACTATTATCATTGGAACATGTGTCCTTGCCCAGCATGTCCACTACACTATTGATGTAATAGCCGCACCCTTTTTTATGTTCATGGCCTACTTTTGGGCCAGCAAAATTGTAAAACATTTTATTACTTAACTATTTTGAAAAAAGGATAAGAAACTCATCTTTGGCAACGACACCTAAATAATCTCTAGCAATCTTTTTTTGATAGACACTGTCTTTATCAATACGATTAATTTCACTAATTATTTTTTTATTTCCATTAATAACGGTACTAAGTGCATCACGTTTTTCTTGAAGTACCTTCTCCATTGAAAAATAGTCCACCATACCATTTTCAGCAAAAATAAGCCTAAACACCATTATTGAATAGATAATCCATGCAACTTTGGCCAGTTTTTTTGTCCACCAATTTTTTGTGGTAAAATCATACTTATCATTTTTACTACTTTCTACTTTTACTAAAGATCTCTCTCTAGGCACTTCAAAACGTTTTAATCTATCCTCTTTTTTGATAAATTCAAAATCATCAGGATGAGCAACCGAGACCCTTTCACTTCTAAAATGAGTTTCGGGTGTAACTTTAACTTCAGGACGACTATTCTTCTCCATCATCTTGCGACGATTACGCTCTATTGCCTTGCGAAGTCGATCACTACCTACCCAATCTTCAGTGCCAGCTTGGATATTATTTTTTTCATAAGAATAGTGCATGTAATTATTTTAACACGCAATGAAATAGTCTCAAGATTAAAAAATAATTTTTTTTTTAAATTTAAAATAGTCAGCTATTTCTAGTTTGTGGCTCTCGCGGAAAAGTCACATGAAGTATATTTTTATAATTTTTCATGGGAATCGTAGACTCCGCTGAGTAATTAAGTTCAATCTCTGGAATTACAACCTCTTCAGGAAAAACTCTCAATCGTACATTTTTATTTACAATATAGAGTTGACCATCCTGACTAAAAAAAAGAAACCATCCATTCCGTGGTAGCTCCTCATCTAAAAAAAAGTCTGTTTTAAGCGTCTGGATAATCCTCATCCCTAAGGTACCCATAGCAGAAATCTCGCCGTTTAAATACAACTTCCGTATCTCATCTAAACATTGACCTAATGTCATATATGGACTCCTTCCCATGTTGCAACCACATCCTTGTGGTTGTTTTCTTGATCGCTCTATCAGCAAGTTCAATGCCAAGCTTTTGGGCCAAAATGGTCCAAAAATTGGTCAATTCTACTTGAGCATTTTGCTCAACTGGAGCCAAAAGCGCCTAGACAATGCAATAGTTTTAAGAAATTTTATTGTCTCAATACACTCAAAGCCAGTAGGCTCACGCCCCTCTAAAAAAATATCTCTAAAATTAACAAAACTATTTGATTCAAAATTTAAAATTAATTTACTGCCGGTTAATTGAAACTCTTTAAATTTTAAAATAGATTGTAAATCACTTATTAAAGATTGAAATATTTTCATTACTTCAAAATTACTCTCTTTAACTAATGGTCCTAGATAGATACTCTTTTGTTCGTCAAGTAATCCATACGATCTAAAAAAGAGCTTAAATGTAGTATCATCAAATTCTAACCACCAAGCATTTTCAATTTCTCCCATATTTTTTAAAGGAAAACGCTCTTCTGCAAATGTTTTAAAGAGGAGTTCAGCCTCTTCATAATTTTCAGTTGGAAAAAAACTTAAGTTATCAATTGATTCAATCTTATTATTTTGGATTAATGAAAAGAGTGAACTTTCAAAAACCTGATTAGAGTGAAGCTTTTTAAATTCAGCTTCAATATCTTTAATCGGTAAGCATTTAAGCACTCTACTCGCTGTTTTTGCTTCTAAGTAGTAAATAATTCCAGCCTCCTGTCTATTCAAGGGTGGCTCAGGGGCCAAGACTGGATCTGGCGTTGAAGCTGAGTATTCTGCCCCAACTTCTGGAATAACTCCTTCCGCCGCTAATTTAAGTGTTTCATCAACAAGCCAGGTTAGGTCATCAAAATTCATAAATTACCACAAAGCAATTAATACTCTAGTTAACACAATGAAAACCAGAGGTGAAATATCAAACGGAAGATCAGGGGGAAGTACTTTTCGAATTGGATTTAAGACTAGGTTGGAAAGAGAATTTATATGTTGAACCCACTGTTTAGTTTTAAACTGTGGCAAATAACTAAATATAACATCCAAAACAACCAGAAAAACATAACAATTTATAAAAAACCTTATCATATTAACTATGATAAAAATATTTTTCTAAAAAGGTAACTACTATTTTAGCTAAATTAGTTTAAATTTCATTCAAAACGTTTACTAAAAGAGTCCAGAAGGTCTCAACGGTTGAAATCTGCACACGTTCTGTGGGCGAATGGGCACTTAATATGGTTGGACCAAATGAGATCATTTCCACTCCCGGTAACTTGTCCCCTATAATCCCACATTCAAGACCGGCGTGAATTGAAGTGACTTGCGCCTTATCTTTAAAAACTTTGGAATAGATAGCTTCAACCTTTGCTAGAAGTGGCGAAGTTAAATCAGGTCTCCAGCTTGGATATTTATCAATGATCAATGTCTTAAGTTCTAAAATTCTACCTAAATGTTCAAACTGATTTTTAAGAAAGACCACTTGATTTTTGTCCATAAATCTCATGGAATTGATTATAAGTAATTTGCCTTTTTCAAGATAAACTTGCGCCATATTTGAACTTAAATTAACTAATGGTTCGGTGGTTCCTTCAATATGAATATAGGAGTGAGCCCCATGAGGAATAAGGGAGATCACACCTAAGAAGTGAATTGTCTCACTGGTTGAGAGAATTTCTCCACTAACATTAAGCACTTCTACATCAACATTTAGATTTTTTTCTTCTCGGGGAAGATAACTATTAAACCGTAATAATTCATCTTTCAAATATTTTAGTAAATCTTTCTTAGTAATATTTTTCTCACAATGAATAACTGCCGTAACCTCTCTTGGAATAATGTTATGAGCACGTCCACCTTTCCATGAATAAAGACGAATTCCCAAATCATATTTCTTATTTAAGGTAAAAAGTATTTCGGCCAAGATTTTATGCGCATTTCCTCGCTCTTTATTAATATCAATTCCAGAGTGACCTCCAGTTAAACCACTTAACATTAACTTAAAACAACCCAACTTTTCTGGCCCTATCACTTCTGGGGTATAAGTATGTTCATATTCACAACCAACCCCGCCAGCGCAACCAATAATTAATTGGCCCCAAACTTCAGAATCTAAATTTAATAATCTTTTTCCGCTAACTAAGGTTGGATCTAAATTTATTGCACCATGCAGTCCCGTCTCCTCATCAATGGTAAAAAGTAGTTCTAGCTTAGGATGATTAATATTTTTATCAAGGATTAATGCAAGACTAGCGGCCACACCTATTCCATTATCTGCGCCCAAGGTTGTTCCATCAGCACAAATAAAATCTCCATCTCGAAAAACTGTAATCCCCTCTTTCTCAAAATCGATTTTTCTAGAGGAATAGCATCACAAACCATATCAAGATGGTTTTGAATAATGAGAGTTTCTCGCTGCTCAAAGCCCTTAGAGGCTGGGACAAAAACCACAAGATTTCCGACACTATCCACCTTAAAGTTAAGGTCAAATTTTTTCGCAATGTTAATTATATAATCACGAATCTTTTCCTCTTTTTTGGAAACACGAGGTATTTTTGCAATTGAAAAAAACTGCTCCCATAAATGGTGCGGGTTATTAGGTAAAGCTAGTTTAGTATTCATACTTAATTGACCTGAAGTGTAAAATTGTTAAAACTTAAAAGATGATACTATATAAAAAAGTTGTTTCAAATGATTTTTAATTCTAATATAAGTCAGTTTTTTTAAATCAGTTATAGTGTATATTACAAATAAATCGGAGGTTAATTATGTCTAGTTATATTTTATGGTTGGATTCAGAACATGCAAAAATTTATCCATTAGTTAAAGGTGATGGATCCTCAATGGACCTAGTTCCACGTGAGCATAATCCAAGCCATATTCCCAATGGCCAAGATAGAAAGCTTTTTTTTCATAAAGTAGCAGAAGATTTAAAAGTTGCGACTGAAATTTATGTTTTAGGTGGAAAATTAATTACTCATGAATTTAAACACCATTGCGAAAATCATAATCATAAACAGGTGGCAAAGGCTATTGTTGGAATTGATACAATAGATGGACATGCTAGAGAGAGTGAAGTTATCGGTAAAGGAAAAGAGTTCTATAAAAAACTCCACCAATTTACTAAACTTCCTGTTTAATTAATCAGTTTTCAATATTTATAAATAATGGAGGTAGGATTTTTCGTTCCTACTTCCATATATCAAGAATTGATGGGGCAGTTACATCTTTCTGACCTAGATTATCTAGTCCAAAATTTTCTTCTAGTAATTTTAAAATGCTGTAATGATTATGCGATGAGTTGTTAATTGAGCCAGGTAAGACTGAATCTCCGTAAAACATTGTGTAGATTTTATTTGGAAAACGTGAGTCGCTCTCATCTAAAGTTACGATAAATAACATATCCTTCATGAACTTAGGATCACTCAGGAGTTTTCTAAACTTACCCTCTAACCATCTATCAGCATAACCAATGCCTGTATCATGTCCATCGTTTTTAAGATCAGGTACATAAAATGAGTAGTTGGACAAGGTTCCATTAGTAAAATCAGAATCAAAAGCGTCGGCATTTACAATATTGGCACATCTTTTTTCATCATTTTGAATATTTTCATAACTTAAAAATGGAACATGTTTTCTAACATAGGTCCCTTTACTCATATTTAAAAAGCAGTTTCCAGGATATTTTTCAGCATAAACCTTCCAAGTTAATCCGCCTTTTTCCAAAAGATCGGCAATGTGAGGGACATTCAAATCAACTTTTCTATCATGATTAATGTTATAAGTGTTACCGCTAGTCATTGCGATATAGTTCCCCTGCGAAGGATGAATTTCAGCTGTAAAATTGGTAAAGAGCGCCCCCTTAGAGGCCAATTCTTTTAAAAAAGGCTGTTTAATGGCCTCGTCATAATCAGTATTTTCTAAAACGATAATAAATACTTTTTGGAATCGAGCCGTTTCAAACTCATTTACAAATTCAGCTTTAACACTGTTAATACCAATTAACTCAAGTTGCATAATAATTAAGTAAATAAAAAATCTAAAATGAGTTTTCACTATTTTCTCCCTGCTTAAGCAATGGTTAATTTTTTTTATTCTAGACCCAAATCACACTAAGCGCTTAAAAGGAAAAATTTACCTAATCGTTGAATATTTTCTGACAAGTTTAATCCAATTTCAGGGTAGATATTATTATGATTAAAATCAGAATTTTCTGAATAAGATTAACCTCCCTTATGCTTTTCAATTAATTCACGATAATAAAAAAAACAACATCGACAGCGAGTTTACTTGTGCAACTAAGCTTAAAACAAAAAATTATTTTATTGGTACTTATTTCCATTGTGCCTTTTCTTTTTATTTCAGCGTTAAAAATGAGTTCTGAACTAAAGGAACACTCAAAGGCCAAAAATGCTGAAGAAAATATTAATATTAGTATTTCAATCTCAAAATTAATTCATCAAATTCAAAAAGAGAGAGGCGCATCTACTCTTTATATTGGAGGAACATTAGAAGAGAATGCGTTAAATAATTTTAGATTTAATGTAGATGATAAAAAGCTATCTTTTATTAATACTTTAAAAAATTCATCGGTTTCAAAGGAAATTAATTCTAATGTAATAGAAATAGATCATTTATTAAATGGTGTACGAAATATAGTTAACAGCAAAGAGAACTCAAAAGAGGCACTACTTAAATACACCTTAATTATAAGAAAGCTATTACAGCTTGAACTTTTTTTGGCAGATCACACTAAAGCTAATGGAGAAGAAAAGAGAATGATCAGTTCAGTAATTCTAGAGATGGCCAAAGAGAATATGGGAAAAACTAGGGCCTACATTGCAAAAATTCTCAATGAACATACCCCTCTATTGCTTGAACAGATTGCCACTTTAGCTTCATTAAAATCGGGAATTTTTGAAAATTTAGACTCCCCTGCACTAATTATCAGTAAAAAGACCAGAACTGCCTTTGAAGCGTTTAAAAACAATGAAAATTGGCTCCACGCCACAGCGGTTATTCAACATGTTTTCGATCATGCAAGCACTGGTGATTTCACGGAAAACCCAAAACTTTTCTTTGAAAAAATCTCTTTATCTGTTGATGATCTCGGTGAAATTATTTTTAACGAACAAAACGAAATTCGAAACTTAATTATTTTAAACAAAATAAAAACGTTGACTAATTTAAAAATTCTTACTGCTTCTACTTTTACAATATTACTTTTAGTAATTAGTTTGAGTATTTATTTTATAAAATCGATAACCGGACCAACTCAAAAAATTATGAGTTTATTAAGAAGAAGCTCTACCGATGTAAAAAAAACAGCTCAAACCATTAAAACCAATGGTGACGCTCTTTCTAAAAGCTCGATTCAGCAAGCCGCTTCACTTAAGCAGGCTGTATCTTCATTAGAAGAGATCATGGTTATGATTGGAAAAACAAACGACAATACAAAAGAGTCTCAATCTATTTCACAAGAAAGCACCAGAGCCGTTACCACTGGTCAAGAAATTGTCCAAGAGATGGCAAGAGATATTCAAGCCATTGAAGTAGCAAACGAATCAATTCAGAAACAAATTAATAAAAGTAATGATAATTTAAGTGAGATCATTAATGTTTTTGATGAAATTTGTGAAAAAACAAATGTTATCAACGATATTGTTTTTCAAACTAAGCTTCTCTCTTTTAATGCTTCTGTCGAAGCGGCCAGAGCCAAAGATGCGGGGAAAGGGTTTGCCGTTGTGGCCGAAGAGGTAGGAAATTTGGCCAATACGAGTGGAACTGCGGCCAAAGAGATTACCGAAGTCTTAGAGAAAAGTCTCAAACTTGCAACTGAGACAATCAATAATTCAAAAAAAGAAGTTGAAAAAATAATCCAGTTAAGTCACCAAAAAGTGGAAAAAGGTATAGCTACTGTTAATAAATGTTCTGATACACTTAAAATAATTGTCGAACAGACTATAAAAGTTAACGAACTAATTACAGATATTGCTAGCGCAAGCGAGAAACAGACTGTAGGCATAAATCAGATTTCAACCGTTATGCATGAATTAGATAAAGTTACCCATAATAATGCCAAAGCTGCTGAAGAAGCCGCTCGGGTAGGAGACCTGCTTGGAGCAAAGTCTCAAGAATTAAATAAGGCAGTAGAAAATCTTAATTTAATTATATACTCAAAATAGAGACATTTTTAATCTTGGTATACTTTTCTAAGTAAGGCAATCAGTGTTTTGTGTTCATTTTCGTTTAGTAAATCACTAAAATACTTTTTAATAATAGGTGAATAAACTTTCCATATTTTTTGACGGAGAGCTCTTCCCTCTTCCGTCAAAACAGCATACAGTCCTCTTTTATCAGAGGGACAACGCTGACGCTTAATTAGACCTTCATGCTCTAATTTTTTCGCAATTCTAGTTACATTATAGCGACTTAAAAAAACACGTTCTCCCAGCTCATTAAATCGAAGCATCCCTTTAGGTGCTTGCTCTAAAGTCCAAAGTAGGTCATACGTTTGCAAATCAGGTAGGTCATGCACTTTTAGTTCATTTTCCATTCTCTGATTAATTCTTACAAAGGCTTTTAAAAAGAGCGGCCAAGAATCAATAGATTTCAACTGTTTTTCTAACATAAAAAAACTATCCCATTTTTTAGTTGCATTTGCAACTAAAAGGTGTATATTAGTTGCATGTGCAACAAAACTAAATCAACAAGGAGAATTAGTATGCAAAAGTTTTGGAGTCTATTATCTGGAATACTTCTATTAAGTTCATTTTCTTCCTACGCTGCTTGGGAACTTGATAAGGCCCACTCATCTATCACCTTTGGCATTGACCATTTAGTAATTACCGAAACTAAAGGGCAATTTGATAATTTTCAAGTTGAACTAACAGCAACAAAGGATGATTTTTCAGATGCAAAAGGGAAAGCAACCGTTGAAGTTAAGTCTATTAACACGTTCGACACTAAAAGAGATAACCATTTAAAAGGTACAGATTTTTTTGATATTGATAAATATCCAAACATAATTGTTGAAGTAAAAAAACTTGAAAAGAAAAAAGATAATAAATACAAAGTAACAACCGCTGTAACTATGCACGGAGTAACTAAAGATGTTGTTTTTGATGGAGTCTATAAAGGTACGGTAAAAGATCCTTGGGGTGGAACACGAGCTGGACTTGCTCTTAATGGAAAACTTGATCGTTATGATTTTGATTTAAAATATAATTCTGTGCTTGAGACAGGTGGCTTTGCCATTGGAAAAGAGGTTCGAATTAATGCTGTTTTAGAAATGGTCAAAAAATAGCTATTAAAAATAAGAGGTGGAGACTACTTCACCTCTTATTTTTTTCATAACAAACGTGGCTGTAAAATCATAAAGCTTGACTCTACCATCTTTCAAAATAGCGATCCCTTATAATCTTATTCACAATACTAACTTCCCTTACTCGACTGTTTTGATATATTTAAAAACAGAATCCCATTTCATAATTTTATTTGAATTAAAAAAAAATCATGTAATATTTTATTAAATCAATTATTTACGACTTTACGTAGTTATAAAGTCAACAATTAAGGAGTTCTATGAAAAAATTTAGATTAGCTACCTGTTCTTTACTGGCATTTACATCAGTAAATTGTTTTGCTGGAAATCACTCGATTACTGCCATTGCGCGATCAGGTTGGACCTATAAAAACAATGACACTAAAAAGACAACCACTCTAAATAGTAGTGAAATTAACGTTGACTATTTAAAACTGAATTTTGATGGAAAGTTAAACGATAAAAATCGCTATACATTAGAACTTAACGGACTTTATGCCAATTCTGCTAATGATAAAACAGATAATTTATCTGATTTTATAGAAAAAGTTAATGTTACAAGAACAGTGGCCGACACTTGGACAGTCAGTCTAGGGAAATTAGGTGTCATTGCTGGTGGTAGAGAGTGGGATTATGTTTCAGCTGATCTTTATACTCAATCCTATTTTTTTGGAGATCTTCCAACATATAGAACCGGTTTAACTGTTACGAAAGAGCATATGGGGCAAAGTTTTCAATTCCAAGTTTTAAACGGAAATAAAGATCGTTCAACCGGTGTAAAATCGCAGACTAAATTTGGCGGGGCTTTAGGTTATCGAGGCATCTTGTTTAATGGAATAGTTAATCCAATTATTGGTTATACTATGATTCCTGAAGCCATTGGAAAAACTACTACCGCTGGAACGAGAGTTAAGGCCGGTAATGATGTAGCAATTGCTGGTGGAATTGAATTTAAATTACCACACAATATTACCTTTGAAGCTGATTATAACCAATTTACGGAAGAGGATGCCGCAGGAACAACGACTGCGCTAAAAGATTTAAAAACAACTTCAATTGTAGGTCTATTACGTTATAAATGTGATATAACTAACCTAATGCCATTTGCAAAATTTATTCAAGATACAGTAAAACTTGATTCTACTAAAACAGGTGAACGAACCGCTTATGATTTAGGTATCGAGTATCGTCAACCAAAAAATGAAGAGATAAGATACCATGCAGTTTACTCTTCAAGTTCAGTTAAAACCAACATGAACACAACTAGAGTAACCTCATCTCCATATTCAATTATGGTAGGATTAAGATTTGATGCTTCAATTTTAAATTAATCTAAATTATAAAAGTGCACACGTATGTGTGCACTTTTATTAACGTTTTACTTTAAATGATATACTGGCAGGATGTGATCCATAAAAGCTTGATACACACCAATGATAAACACCATTCTCACTTTTAAGTTCTGCTAAATCTTGAAAAGTTACATTAATAAAACCACCTGTTTTTGAAATTTGGCCAACACTAATACTTAATTTAGCTGAAATAATATTTTCGCCAGTTTCAATGTTAGCAGGATTTCCAGCGGCATAAATAGTATAAGGCGTTTCACAAGTTGTTCCATCGGTTGTCCACGCAAATTCATAAGATTTTCCATTAGATAGATCAATTGTTTCACCTTCTATTGGTGACACCAATCTAATTCTACAGCCACCAGTAACATTGGCCTCAAGTAAGGGAGCAAAACCACCCACGGTTCCCGTTACTTCACGATCATTGGTAGGTTTAGCTAAAGGGGTTGCATCACCTCCACCATTTGATGAAGACTTTCCACAACTAAAAGATATTAATAAAAATAGTGTGAATAAAATATGTTTCATATTAAACAAACTCCAGTGATAAAGCTGGTCATCTATCAGGCTTAATTCATCTTGTCAATTGGCTTAAGGAATAAATGATACTACAAAATAGGTTAATAAAATCACGGCATGTACAGCACCTTGGAGTAAGGTTGATTTACCAGAACCTAAGGTTGTAGTTGATACTAAGAAGGTGAGCAGCATAAAAGCCAAATTTTTGTTATCAAGACCTAAATTAAGCGGTAATTTTTTAATAATTGAATAAACTATAACCGATGGAATGGTTAGTGCGATACTTGCAATACCCGAGCCTAATGCCAGATTGAGGCTAGTTTGAAGTCTGTTGGCCCTGGCAGAAGTAACTGCGGACCAGGATTCAGGCAAAAGGACAATTCCAGCGATAAGAACTCCTACTACCGATTTTGGCGCCCCTAAAAAAACAACAATTTGTTCAATGTTAGGCGAAATTCTTTTAGCAAAACCAACAACTGCAATCAGACTTACACAGAGTGAAATAAAACTAAGCCAAGCCTCTTTTTTAGTTATCTCTTTGCCTAAAATCTCTTGAACGTTAATAACTCCAGTTGTTGGTTCAAAATAACTTTTATGACTAGTTGTTTGAAAAAAAATAAAAAGCATATATAAAATTAATGAGAAAGCTCCAATAAAAATCATCTGCAGGTTATTATAAGTTGGTCCAGAAGTGCTTGTCGTAAAATTTGGTAAAACAAAAACTAAAAAAGATAAAGCAATAAGAACAACTAACAAACTTTTTGAACCTTGGACTTGAAACTCCTGTTCTTTAAATTTAAGCCCACCAAGCATCAAGCAGATCGCAACAATCCCATTTGTAACAATCATGACTGCAGCAAAAACGGTATCTCGAGCGAGAAAACTGGCACTGCCACCATCCTTTCCCATTAGCGCAAGGATAAGACCTACTTCAATTACCGTTACACTTATAGCAAGCACTAGAGTTCCAAGCCCCTCACCTATTTTATGAGCAATAATTTCTGCATGATGAACTGCGGACATAACTGAAAAACCTAGAAAAGTGGCTGCTAATATAAAAATCCAGTAATTGGCCTGTAAGCTATGTCGAGTAATAATGAGTATTACTAGTGACAAAATGGGTATGAAATAATTAAAAAAACTTAGCTTACTTAATTTACTCATATTTTTACTCTAACAGGTTGTATAAACTTTGGCAAAATTAGCTTTTTATTTTTTTGAAGATAAATGGAGAAAGGATTAATCCAATAGCAGAAAAAAGTATTCCAATATAGAGCTCATCAATTTCTGAAGCTATACCTGTCAGTTTTGCCATCTTCCAGTAGGTAACGGCCGCCGCTGCTAAAATTGCGGATAAGATAAATTGCTTGTCATGTGTTTTTTGAGGAAAATAGTAACCATAAAGAATAGGTAGCAAGAGACATGCTGACCAATAACTTCCTAAAGTTTTCCAAACTTTTTTAATATTACCATCAAAAGCATATCCAATTAAAACACAAATGATCCCTACAAAAAATAAACTTATATGACTTGACTTAACTAAATCAGGTTTTTGATTTATCTTTATTAGCAAAAAGATCATAGCTTATAGTTGATGCCGCTATTAATAAAACAATCCCATAGTGGAAAGAATTGTTGCCAAAATTCGCCAGAAAAAAACCTCTTAAACCATCGCTAAAATTTGAACGTATAATAACATAAGCTTTACTTGATTCAGCTGAACCAACTGCCTAGCATACATACCGCCTAAAGTTGTGCAGATATCAAAAACAGAACCAAATAAGTGTTGAAATATAGATTCCCACTTTAAGCGTTCGATTAGAGTTCGCCGCAAAGCAGCGTTGATAAAAACTGGGGTCCACCAAAGTAGAAAGAGCTATAAATCCCCAAATTAAAGTAAGTGAAAATGGCTCACCTCCGGTTAAAGAAAAATAGTCAATAGGCAACTTGGACTTTAAAAATCCTATTCCTCCAAAATTCACAGAAAAACAATTACCAAAAAACACTAATACACATTACAAAAAATTGAACTAAATCTGAAAACACATCTGCACGAAAACCTCCGATGATCACAAAGATGTTCCGATAATCATCATAAGTAAAAAAAGGAACCTCCAAAAATAGTTTGTAAAAAAGCCCCATACTAATCGTATGTGCCACCGGCAATAATAAAGAAATTGAAAACAGCACTTAACTTACTGGATTTTTTTCCATACATCTCACCCACCAGTTCAGGAAAGGTCAGTGACTTTAATTTTACCTGTCTACGATAAAAAAGGCAAAGAGAATATAAGTAATGTACCAAAAAACCTTGAGTAACAAAATTAAAAATCCCTTTCTCAAAAGCAATTGAGTTACTCCAAATTTCTCCGTACCAAGTAGCAACTGTATTGCAACAAATAAAGTAAAGAGTTAAACGTCTGCCCATTAGTAAAAGATCAAAAACGACTCTTCATCAGTTTTTAAATTTAACTTTCGCCTAAGATGATCTCCGTAGATAACAGTTCGCCACACAACTATTACCAAAAAGATTGCCCAATCAAAAAAGATAAATAATTAGAAAAACTAAACTGTTTTTAAAAACATGAAAACTCCTTACGCCAGCATTATCTGACTGCTATAGGGTCGTTTAGTTTGCTAAACCTTCCAGCCTTCGATTAAAAGCTCCCCTTCATGCTAAAAATTCTAAATTCAGTTAATTAAAATGACAAGTTGTTTCTAAAAGCATTCATTTATCGATAGTCGGATTTTTGTCCAATTATTAATCCAAGCCTCATGGCAAAATGGATAAGTTCGCCCGATTTTTTATTCCTAATTTGTCCATCAAGTTTGAACGATAAGCAATACTGTTTTCAAAGAAAGATTTTTTAGTGTGGTTGCCATCTCTTTATTACCTATCCCTTCAGCAAATCAATTTTAAAACTTGCTGTTCTCTGGGGTTAATCATTCAAAAAGCTCTTCATCAAAGTTAATTTATTAGGATTAGTTTCATTTTCAATTGTGTTATTTGCTAACAAGACAGATCCAGTACCCTTGGATCAAATATAGGTGCCGCCATTGATAATTGCTTCAGCATTCACTACATCCTCACCTCTTGCTGATTTTAAAATGTAGCCATTAGCTCCGCCTCAAGGAGCCTTTTCAAATAGATTGGCTCACTATATTGAGTTACTAAAATTTTTATTGTATTTATTTTTCCGAATTTCAATTGTAGTTTCAAGTCCACCAAGTCTAGCATATTTAAATCAAGCAGAATAACATCAGGTGAATGCGTTTTAAGTAAATCCAAGCGCCTCTCTGCCAGATGCAGCTTCTCCAATTACATCAATGGGTACACTCGTCTGTTGGGTTAAAAATGATTTAAGACCTATTCTTAAAATGGTGTGATCATCAACTAATATTACTTTTACAATATTGCTCATATAACAAATACCCTTTCGTAGTGAATTTATATACTGTTAAAATAATTTTAACATCAAGAAGGAAAACTCTCTTTGAAATTTATTAGATTTATCATTTTTCATTTTCAATTTCAAAAATAATAGAGCTAATTAACAACTATAAATAAAAACTAGGTATTTTTACCTAAACATTTTTAATAAATAGCTATATTTCACTATTTTTTTCATTATTGTGTGCATTAAATTTTATTTGAAATTAAATTCATTAGAGACATTTTACTTTTTTGAGATAAGATTTAAGTTACAGGATTATTTTCTCCAAATTGATTAAGTTAACTGGTGTTTTAAAATCGCACTCTATTGAGTGCGATTTTTATTTAGAATTAACTTTAATTTACAGATCTATTTTTGCTACATCACGATTCACGCAATATTTTTCTTCTTCTTTACAGGGTTGATTTCTAATATAAGCATAAAGATCTCTTACTTGGTTATCTAAGTAAGGTTTGGCCCACATATGTTTTCCATATTCATTCATGAGGACTAAAGCATCTCTAAGCCCTAATCTTTGATATTTCATTTGATAGTAGGCGGCCAGACGTCCTGTTCTGTGGCATCCGCATTCGCATCTAAATGCAATTTTTTTACCTTTGGCCTTGGCCTCCATTACCCAGTTATCAAAAAAGTTTAAAAATTTTGCAGTTAAAGGAATTTTACTCTCTTGTTCTTGATTATAAACCACTTTAAGCTGAGGACAAACATCTTGGTTTTTTAATTCATACTCTTCAGCTGTTCCACTAAGAACCATAACTTCTTCGATTCCAAGCTTACACAGTGTTTTTAGATCATCTCTAGTAGGTTTGCTATAGCGAAAAAGTTCAAAATCAGATGATTCAGTTAAATTATTAGCTTCTGGTCCTTCATCAATTTTAATAAGATTTAGTTCACCGGCATAGGAGATTTGAGACGAGAGAAATAACGTGATTGTAAATAGTAGAAATAATTTCAAGCTATCCATTTTTTACTCCTTTAAAAAATTTATTAATTAAAGTATGCAAGAAATTATCTATCTGATGTTTTATGATTCTATTAAGATTTACAAAGATTCAACTTTAGGATAAATATAGGATTAGGAGATTCGTGATTATGCCGCTAACGCCTTTTAAAAAACTAAATTTTGATTTTAATGATTTTAAAGTGGGAACAGCTGAATATAAAGATGCACCAACAGGTTGTACGCTCTTTGCCTTTCCCAAACCAGCCACATGTTTAATCGATATGCGTGGTGGTGCCTGTGCTGTTCGCGAATCTTCAAGTGTAGATGAAGTTAATACCTGGGGAACAATTGATGCTCTTATGTTTGCTGGTGGTTCAAGTTATGGATTAGAAGCAGCAGATGGTCTAATGAAATCACTGCTAAAAGAGCGTAAAAGTACCCACTTTGAACATATTCCAGCAGTACCAGCTGCAATTATTTATGATTTTAGTAAACGCAAAGAAGAATTAATATATCCTGATTCTAAATTAGGTGAAGAGGCTTATAAAAATTTAAAAACGAATCAAATTGACATTGGTCGAGCTGGAGCTGGAATCAATGCGACTGTGGGTAAATATTTAGGTCGTGATTTTTCTGAGTATGGTGGTCAAGGTGCTGCTTTTATCAATGTAGGAGGAATTAAACTATTTGCTTTCACTGTATTAAACTCTTTAGGCAATATTTATAATGAAAAAAATGAGATAATAGCAGGTAGCCTAGATCCAAAAACAGGCAGAAGAGTTGATCTTTTCAAACACCGACTCAATTTTCATAGAAATAAAAAAGTTCCTGCCAAAAAAGAAAATACAACTATTAGTGCTATTATTACCAATGCCCAATTAGACCGTTTAAGCTTAAAACGTCTATCTATTATGGTTCACACTAGTATGGCACAAAGTATTCGACCATTTCATACTCCTTATGACGGAGATACGCTTTTTGCTGTCTCTACTCAAACTAAAAAGATGCCAATCAAACTTAATGTGACAGATTTATCAATTATTGCAGCTGATTTAATGAACGATGCTATCCACTCTATTTTTAGTGCGCACCAAAATTCCAAATAAAAGTATTAGCTCTATTTTTAATAGATTTTTCGATCTGATCTAAGGTACGTGCTGTATCCCAATAAATAACTACTGGAACACGTTCTTTATCCGCATGAGTAATTAACCAAGAAGTCCACCAACCGGGGTTAGTATGAACTTCAATTTCCCTAGGTGCCTTAACCAAATCCATCAGGTGTTCTCCATTGGAGCCAATCGGAGCATTACAGATCCAACTGGTACAATTGTGTCCTACTGTCACATCACGTTTAAGGCCAAAAGGTGTTTTAAAAGCAGGTCGATTATCATTAAGCTTACTAAAAGTGACACCTTTAGTATTTCCATTATAGCCAAAATTTCCAAGAACATTTTCTGATGATTTCATAGCATTATCAACGTAAAGACGAAGATTCATCATCTCTTCTGAATTTAAACTTATAATTGTCTCCATACGATTACTGCCTGGGATAGAGTAATCTTTCTTCCCTACCGCATGAATAAAATCAAAAGTATTTTGACCAATTCTATTATAGAGATGTCCGCCCTGCTCTGAAAGAGGAAATGAGATTGAATTATAACTAATATGTTTAATCATATCTTGGGTAAAACTTGCTAATTCTTCAGGATTAATATTTTTCAAAGCAACAACTACCACATCCCTTGGATAAATTTTTCCATTAAATTCAAAACCAACATTATTGATACGTCTTATATGTGAAGGATATTTAAAGGCCAATATATCTAAACGTTTCTCTAAATCATTTTTTATATGAGCTGGAAACTTATAAATTGTGGGTGGAAACGCCTCATTAAGCGGTCCTAGCTCTGCCTGTACCTCATCTATATACTGATAATACTTCATTGACTTTTTTTCTGGGATAAAGTTGACTTCTCTGACTTTAAAATACCTTAACATATCTGTATCATAGACAAACTTTGCTAAAGCTTTTTCAACTTCAACAGCGGCTTTCTCTTTATCAAATATTCCATTATGGTATTTATCTGCGATGTCATCTAAAGCTAAACTATAAACTTTCTTGGACTTGTCAGCTTTTGAGCCAAATGCTTTTGAATTAAAAAGCTCCACATGGTTTGACCAGTCTCGGAGTGGCCAACTAAAGTTCCTAGCAACATCCAACTCAATCATCTCGGCCGGTGTATACTGAAATTCAGGCAAAGATTTATTAGGAAAAGAGTCATGTAACATTTTTTGAACTTTTTCAGGGAAAAGTTTAAATCCATTTTCAGGATCAAAGGCATTAAGTATACTTGCTACTTTAAAATCTTCTCGTCCTCGTTCAATAAAATAAGTATTGCGAATCATACGATTAAGTAAGCTATTCATATTGTTATGAGCATCTCTTACTTCTAAAACAACGCGGCTTTTTCCTACAATATCAGGACGATAGGCCGTACTACCAATATATTTAAAAGAAATATTTGAATCAGTAATAAATTGCATCGACTCGTTATCATATTTTCCAAGTTTAGCATTTTCTTTTAGATATTCATGCAGAATTTCCTGTTTACGTTTAGTAATTGGCCCTACAAACGGATGTTCAAAACTTCTGGCAACTCTTTGATTTTGATTTTTAAGTGACCGTAAATATCCAATATGTAATTTTTCTACTGAATCATATTCATTATAAAAATTAAAATATCCTTTATTAATTTGAAAAAGATTATCATAGTTATTAGGTGATCCACCTCTTAAAAAAAACTTAGATGGAGCGCTTAAAGTACCTTGCATTGAACCAACACCTAAATGCTCATTAATTTTTGAGACTTTAGTAAACCACTCCTCCATTGTATTCATAGGTTTTAAAACTAATTCAACATTATCAGTATGATCAAGAATTAAAGATTTTGGTAAAAATTTACCAAATTGCTCTTCATCCATTAATTCAACAAAACCCTCTTTACGATACTCTTTAAAAACTGTTTTAATATTCTCTTTTAACCATTTTGCACGATCTGGAATACTCATCATAACCCAGTTATCAACTTCTTTAGCTGTAAATGAGGTTGGACGATAATGTTTTACAATGCCTTCTAATTGATTTAAATCAAACTCAAGATTCAAATCCAAACTGTATCATATTATGTTCATTTACATTAGCACCATAGGGATAGCGTGTTCTAGAAGATATTCTAGTTGGATCATCTAACATTCCACTATAGACATGTTGATAGACTTTAGTTAAGCAATTAAAGGTAAAACTATTTTGTGATGAAGCTATTTTTCTACTTTGAACAAGCAAAGATAAATCCTGTTCATAAGAGACAAGGAAAAGGGCGAAAATCACAATCAAATATTTGATACTATTTTTCATAAAATTATTATTACCTTTCGTCCTATCTACTGATTTTCTAAAGCTTTTTATCTGTAGAATTTATAGTCAGTTATCATTAAAAGTGTAAATAAAGTGTTATTTTTCAATCATTTTTCACATACTTAGATGTCGAAAAATTGGCACAAAATGTGAAGAAGATAAAAGTATATTTTGTTTGAGGATTTTTTATGAAAAGTTCAATTAAAGTTATTTCACCAATTTTATTATGCCTAATTTTTAACCTTAGCTATGCTGATGAGACAAGTGAACTTAAAATAAAAGTATGCGAACAACAAAAATACTATTAATGCACTTAGAGACCAGATGGCAGAATACATGGCTACACTTTGATAGCTTGGTTAAAAATCTACAAGAAATGCAAAATAAATTTCATATAGCAACTATTGTATCAACCAATGCTGCTCCAGCATCAACTATGCAACCTTTAGGAAGTGAGAATAAACCACTGGCTCCTATTCATTATACTGTGCCACTACCAATTTATTATTCTTATTACGATTTAAACCGGGAAAAATTATTTCAACCGATACAAAACAATAACAATTATTTTGAACAAACTATTTCGACCTTTCATGATTTCTATGCAATAAGTAATCAACCAATCTACTGCCGGGTACAATTGCTCCAGAAGCTCAACTGCCCCTATGGAATTCCATCGTTTTAATTTTCAGAATCCGATTGGGATAACAAACCCAACCACTCAAGAGGATTTAATTTTGGGACAGCTCCTCACCTATAAAGTATTTGGTGAAATTTCCGATTAAATCGACACTATGAAATTTACCAAAGTGACGATTAAGAAAAGGCGAGCTAAAAAAAGCAAAGTTAATTTAATCAAGCTCTGTCATTACTGTAACAAAATTAACGAATCAACCAGAGAGCTACAACGCTGTAACCACTGCACTAAAAGTTTTATGCCGCTAAATTATCTTCTTCAAATGAGAACAAAATTCTACTAAATTTTCCAATGAACTTTACAATGAATGCAAAGATCTAAACGATGAAGAACTTAATTAAAGGGCTCTATCTCATTTTAGAATCCTAAAACATTCTAGCTTTTTTAAAATTTTTTTTATCTTTAAATAAATCTTGTAAAATTGTTTCTGGATCAACTAATTCTCTATTCTTAATCATTGGCAAACTAATAAAATGACCAAACTTATTTTCAGTTAAATTACCATAAAGATGATCAACTTTTAAAAACTCAGCGCCTTTTAATGTTGCTCGGTACAGAGCTTTTACATAAGTCGCATTTTTTTCTTTTGCTCGTTATTCTGTCGGACAAACGAGTCGATTACTACCTGTTAGCATGGAGAGTTCCATCCCTCCCCCAATATCAGAGCCTGAGCCCAATCAACACTAAACTGTTCACATTTTTCAAAATTAAAAAGACCTGATCCGAGTCCAAACTCTTTCAGTGGTGCATTTGAAGTTGGACAGTGGATAATTTTTGCTTTATATTTGGCCAACATTTTCCATTCAGCTTGACTAAGATGAATAGCGTGAGCAAAAAAGCTATCGGAGGTTAACAGCTTACATTTTTCATAAATTTCAGTATAGCTCTTAACTTTTTTAAATTCAGGATAATTTCGAAAAATTTTTAAAATGGTTTCAATTTCAAATCTATTTTCACTCAAATGAGTTTGAATATAGCTTTTATTTTGTCGCGCTATTGCTCCACCTTTTTTCATTGTGGCCGAATCAACAGTAAGGGCAAAACGCGGGGTAAACGCATATTTTTTTTTCAGTTTTCGTGAAAGTTTTTTAATAAGTTTTAGCGCTTGAGAACGAGTTTGAAGCAGCGCCTGCGGGGAGTGCATAGTCATTATAACATTTCCTGCAATAAACTCACCATGAGCATATTTAAGTGCATCGGTCACACTATTTTCATGAATTGACCCATAAATTGCTCCACCAATCGTACCTGATTTATAGAGTTTTTTAAAAAACTGTTTTGCTTTTTTTTCTGAAAAGTGATGATTACTAAATTTTGCCTCATGGGGGAATACATAGTTCTCTAACCAAGTTAAGAGATGTTTTTTGGGTGCATATCGTACGTCATCTTGAACCCAGTGAAAATGCATATCAAAAAATGCTGGAAGTATTAATCTATTTTCATAATGATAAATTTCAGTTTCACTTTTATTATATTTAGGCCATTCACCTTTGGGATAGATCCCTACTACTCTATATCTCTTTTTTTTATCTAGCTTTAAAAGAAGTGAACCGCTAATAAAATCAGCTCGTGTGTCGCTATAAGGGTTGATAAAATTACTGTAAATTAATTTAAAACGCTTCATTCAGAATAGATGTGCATGTATTTGTTAGAGATAATTTTAAAAATTGAACCAGCATCTTTACGATGGACAAATTCCCCCTCTTCAAAGTCATCCATTTTTTCATTTTTCTCTATTGGCTTTGCTGCAATTTCAGTTCCAACCGGTTGTGCCACAATTGCGGCTTCACCATTTTTCTTTAAGCGTTTTTTTAAGTTATTGATAACTACCCATGGATCATGGGGATCAGCTACTACCTTACTCGGCATTAATAGATCATTAGTATTTTTAATGTCTGACTTTTGGGCCAAAGTTTTAGTTGAATAAGCTTCAAGTTTTTTGTTAATAGCATCCTGTTCATTTTTAAAATCTATAGGTTTTTCACCATTCTTAATACGCTTTTTATTATAAGCATTAAGTAACTCTTTATTCATTTCAGCTAACTCTTTTTGCATCTGAGGAATATTAACCATCTCTTTTTCAATAACATCCTCTTGGTTTGTGTAGACTGCATTAGTAATTTTTTGATAAATTAAAAGATTTTTATTAAATTTTTCCTGCATATCTTTTGGCATATAACTTAAATCAAATTTAGGTAGTTTAAATTTTTTACAAGAATTATTTTTTAAACAAAGACATTTGGGATCTTCAACTACTTTCAAACCATTATCTTTCCAACAAGACCCTGCCCACCCCATTGATTGAAATCAAGCTTAAAATTAAACATAAAAGCTGATTAAGGTGTCGGCGCTGGTGTCGGTATATTAATTGAAACATTAGCATTACAGGTGCCATCAGCTATTTCCTTAGTTGTACATACATCTAACGGATTTTCCGTTTGAAACATTCCATTGTTTGAATTATTAATCTCATCAACCGTAGAATCAAAGCCATCAACCCAAGCTTGACCCACCTTTACTGCATCATCTTTACGCTGAATCATGAGATCCATAAGATGTGCTAAGAACCCTATTCGTTGCTCATAAATATTTGCTAGTTTTACCATGAATACCGCAGTACTAGAGGCAAGCAGGGTCTGAATACTAAAAGTAACAACACGACTAACAGAAGTACTATACATGAAATTATAGAGTCTTAAAAATCCATCCACCCCAAAAATTCCAAAAGTAATGGCGAACCTACAAATGAGATAATTAGCATACCCATTTTATCAACATCAAAGAGGTAGCCCGTAATAGGAAAGCCTTTACTCTCTTGGGTTTTAGCAAAATCTTTATTTTTATCTGCCACATATTTAGCAACAAGAGCAAGCACGCCCGTTAACCATCCTATAAAAAAAAGCCTTCCACCAGGATTAGTGGTATTACCAGGGTTATCAGCAAAGAGTCCAACTGAACAGTTTTTGCACTCATTGGAGTAAAAAGTTCGATTGAAGCAGCCACACTTGCTAAACCATATCCAATACTTGAGATAAGAATATTTCTCCGTTTTTTATTAACATAATCAATTGATTGGGTGAGAATTCTTTTTAAAACACGGATCGGCTCAATCTGATCATCCAACGTCTGGTTCAATTTACCAAAGAGCATCTCTCCCTTAGTTTGATCATTAACCACATTTTGTTGAATTTTTTTATCCAGTCCATCCGTATTTAATTTAGCTGTAGCATCTTTACCTTTGGTTAACATATCAGTAACCAGATTAAATTCACCTAAAATTTGCACCTCTTGAATTAAAAAGGCGGTTGAATTGGTAATATGTAGAACGGTTGAAGGTAGTGGCACACATGTAAGAGAAACGGAGCTGAAAATGCCGCAAAAAAAAGATTAAACATATTTAAACCCATAGTTGCAGCAAATGGAACAATCATAGGTTTTAAAGTATCAGCATAATTATTTAATTTAGGATTAGTATATTCAGACAAAAGATCTGCACGTAAATTTCCATTATCACGACACTCAACTGCGGTAGAAGTATCCGTATCACCAGGACAGGTAGAACTCTCCCCAGCAGCTACTGCTGTTACATAGGTATTAGATTCATTACTCAACAGACTTTGCGATTTGCATCTGCTACATTGCAATTGCCATCATTTTCAATATCACTAATCTGTTTTTCCGTTAACCCAATTTCACGAAGTGCCTCTAACATCTCTTCTTGAGTTAATGATTCTTTATATTGATTAGTCATATCTTCAGCTTTTTGGACCTCAGCTGTTTTTGCAATAGGTGTTAGCGCAGGTACAGGGAATCCCGGTGGAATGGTTGGTTCAAAGGAAGGTATCGATTGAGCAAAAATAAATTTGTTGAATTAACAACCAACGACCAAACTATTAAAATATGGAGATAGAACTTCATAAAAAAAGTGTAACATATAGAGAGCTATTTACAAAAAGTTACAAAAAATTGCCCTTTTTGAGATTTAGCCTGCCCACTTTTAGAGTATTTTTATTACTCACCTAAGTAGGCACTACGAATTTCAGGATTATTAAGAAGCTCTTGAGCAGGTCCAGTTAGACTAATATGGCCGGTTTCAATTACATAACCCCTATGAGCAATTTTTAATGCAGCAAAAGCATTTTGTTCAACTAATAGAACAGTCATCCCTTTTGAATTGATCTCTTTAATGGCTCGAAGGATATTTTGGACAAGAATTGGAGCAATACCTAATGACGGTTCATCTAAAAGAAGTAGTTCTGGTTTTGCCATGAGTGCTCGGCTTATGGCGCCCATCTGTTGTTCCCCACCACTTAAAGTACCCGCATGCTGTTTAAGCCGCTCTTTTACTCGTGGAAAAAGTTTAAAAATATACTCTTTATCTTGAGCTATACTCTCTTTGTCTTTTCGAAGGTAGGCACCTAACTCTAAATTTTCTAAAACCGTTAAATCTGGAAAGACCATTCTTCCCTCTGGTGACTGGGCAATTCCCAGTGAAACTATTTGATAAGCTGGTATAGATTGAATCGGTCTATTTTTAAAGAGGATCTCGCCTTTACTTGGTTTAATTAAACCTGAAAGAGTTCTAAGAATGGTGGTCTTACCAGCACCATTGGCCCCTAAGATGGTAACAATCTCACCTTTTTTAATCTCAATATTAATTGCAGAAGAAGAGCATGAATGTTGCCGTAATGGACATCCATATTCTGCACTTTAAGTAGAACTTCACCAGCTTTAATCTCACTCATATTTCTGATCCTAAATAGGCTCCAATTACTTTGGGGTTATTTTGAATTTCATGCGGCTTACCTTCAGCAATTTTTTCTCCGTAATCAACCACATGGATTTTTTCACAAACAGTCATAACTAACTTCATATCATGTTCAATAAGAAGTATCGCAATTTTAAAGGTATCTCTCACCCATTTAATAAGTTTAGTTAATTCAATTGTTTCAATGGGGTTCATTCCTGCTGCTGGCTCATCTAACAAAAGAACACTTGGCTTAGTGGCAAGGGCGCGAGCAATTTCAAGCCGTCGCTGTTCCCCATAAGGTAAATTTTTAGCGAGCCACTCTTTTTTGAGTCAAGTCCAAAAATTTTTAATAGAGCAATTGCCTCATCTAAAATGCGTTTCTCTTCCGTATGAAATTTTTTTGTGCGAAAAATACCTTGAAACATATTATAGTTGCACCGAAAATGACATGCGAGCTTAACATTATCCAGAACTGTTAAATCTTTAAAGAGCCGAATGTTTTGAAAAGTTCGCGCTATTCCTTTTTTGGTAATAGTTGCGGGGTCTTTACCTTTTAGCTCTTCACTAGCAAGCATAACACTACCACTAGTTGGACAGTAGACTCCAGTAATCATATTAAAAATGGTAGTTTTACCTGCACCGTTTGGACCAATCACACCCACTAAATCGTGAGCCGCTAAATCAAGACAGAAATTATTAACAGCAACCAGACCACCAAAACGCATAGTAATGTTTTTAATCTGAAGGGATCGGAGTGCTCATATTCGCGCCTCCCTTTTTAAGTCTTAATAATTTTAAAATATCAATCTCTCTAGTGCCTAAAATACCTTGCGGATGAACTAACATAAGGACAATTAAAATAAGCGAGTAGATCACCATTCTCCACTCAGAAACGGTTTCACCAAAGAGGCGCAAGACCTCTGGAAGCGCCGTCAAAATAATAGCACCTAAAATTGAGCCTGAAATGGAACCAAGGCGCTCCAAGAATAATCATGAGCAGAATAATCACACTCCAGGTGAAGTTAAAGCCATTAGGGTGAAGAAACTGTTGAGCGTGAGCAAAAAGTGAACCAGCAAGTCCAGCAAAACCACAACCAACCACAAAGGCAATAACTTTATAGTAAGCAGTATTAACTCCCATACTTTCAGAAGCTATCTCATCTTCCCGAATACTAATGATAGCACGACCATGACTAGAGCGAAGAAAGGTTGGTTACAACAACAATAGTAACCAGCGCCCAGAAATAGACCCAAAAAAGGTTAGTCCACTTGGGAATATTGATGAAGCCACGTGGACCTCCAACGACCTCTAAATTATTAATTACAATGCGGATAATTTCTCCCAATCCTAGTGTAGCAACAGCAAGATAGTCACCTTTTAGTCGAAGACAGGGAACTCCTACAATAAGACTGACTAAAGCCGAAGCAAAAAAACCTATTCCACAAGAAATAAAAAAGATTAACAAAAGGTGGAGCATCTAGCGCATGATAAACAGAAAAGTAGGCGCCAGCGTAAGCCCCTATCGCCCAGAATCCAGCGTGACCTAAGGATAAAAGTCCGCAAGCCCCGTTAATTAAATTTAAACTGACGGCAAGAATAATAAATACTCCAATATTGAGGAGCTGAGGAACAATGTAGGTTGATAATCCTTCCATGGTTACACCTTCTCTTTACGATGTTTGCCTAAAATTCCACTAGGCTTAAACAATAAAATAATAATTAAGAGTGAAAAGGCTATGGCGTCTCGGTAAGTGCTGATCCAAAAACCAACTACTAGATTTTCAACAACACCTAGAACTAGTCCACCTAAAACAGCTCCGGGGATAATCCCAATTCCACCTAGAACTGCGGCCACAAATGCTTTTAGGCCTGGAATAAGTCCCATTAAAGGCTCAACCGTATTATAATACATACCAACTAAAACACCGGCAGCTCCAGCCAAAGTTGCACCAATAAAAAAGGTAAATGAGATTACACTGTTGGTATTAATACCCATTAAGCTAGCAGCATCGTGACTAAAACTAGTCGCCCGCATGGCCTTACCCATTTTAGTATGCATAACTAAAGTATGAAGAATGACCATCAGAATAAGTGTAACTATAAAAATGATAATCTGAATTTTAGAGACCATGATTTCACCAAAGTTGTAAACAACCTCTTCAAAAACTGGTGGAAAGGCTTTGGGATCAGCTCCCACCAAACGTTGTCCTAAGTTTTGCATTAACAGCGAGATTCCAAGGGCGGTAATTAAAGCTGTAATTTTTCCGGCGTGACGAATTGGTTTATAAGCAATCTTTTCTACGATAACGGCCAGCAATCCTGTAATTAACATGGAAGCTGGGAGTGCCACATAAAAAGGAAGGTGAAAATAGATGATCGAGTAATAACCGACAAAGGCCCCAAACATAAAAAATTCGGAGTGGGCAAAATTCACTAGTTTTATAATCCCATAAACCATGGTGTAACCTAACGCCACTAGTGCGTAGATACTTCCTTGGGCTATGCCATTGATGAGGTACTGAATGGTATCCGTTACAACATAAGGTAGATTAGCGTCCATCTTTAATTAACCCTCTTAATTAAAATTAGGCATTAAATCTGGACGCTCAATTATTTGATTAAATAATTATGGATTAACTCTGGAGACGAACTTATATACGCCACCTTTCACAGTTTCCAACACCACCGCAGATTTAATTGCGTTTCTATCTTTATTAAGTGTAATCAAACCTGTGACGCCTGCAAACCCTTTTGTCGCATTAATTGCATTTTTTATGGCAACGGGATCAGATTTACCTGCTCTGGTAATCGCGTCCGCTACAACCATTAGAACATCGTAACCTAAAGCTGCCATTGTTCCCGGAGCTTCTCCATACATTTTTTTATACTCTTTTACGAACTCGATTACTTTTGGATCTTGATCATCAGCTGCGTAATGCGAAGTTATGTAACCACCTTGAATACCTTTATCACCAGCGATCTCAAATAATTTTGGACTCTCCCATCCATCACCACCTAAGAAAGGTGCGGTAATTCCCATCTCACGAGCTTGACGTAAAATTAAACCCACTTCTGTGTAGTAACCTGGAACAAAAATAACGTCAGGGTTCGCCCGTTTAACTTTTTTAAGAAGCGTTCTAAAATCTGAATCTTTTTGTTGATAGGTGAAATCATTATCTTTAACAATAGTACCACCTAGTTCTATGAATTTTTTTCTAAAAACTTTATCTAAGCCTTTAGCATAATCACTGGAATTATCCACAATAGTTGCTGCCACTTTTTTCTTTAAACCTTCGGCCGCAAATTTTGCTAAAACCACACCTTGAAAATCATCAGTAAAACAGATTCGAGAAATAAAATCACCAGCCATTGTTACTTTTTCATTAGTAGAAGCCGAACTAATAAGAGGCACTTTACTCTCTTGAGCAATCGGAGCTGCGGCCAATGTATTACTAGATGCCACTTCTCCCATAATTACCGAAACTTTATCAATGTTGATTAGCTTTCTAACAGCATTAGCTGTATCGACTGGCTCACCTTTAGTGTCTTCCACAATTAACTTAATTTTTCTTCCACCTAAAAGCCCTTTTTGATTAATTTTTTCTAAGGCCATTTTCATTCCATATACAGTCTCAATTCCGAAAGTGGCAGTTGATCCACTCATGGCCTGAGCCGCACCTAGAACGATCTCATTAGCAGCAAAAACAGCACTGTTCATCGTTAGAACTAATGCTAACACTAGCAGTCTCTTCATCGATTACTCCTTTAATTTTTTTACTTCCATTTAATATTGCAGCCCATACTCGGATATTGCTCTTCCGAAATAGGCTTATTAGTGACAAGAGATTCTAAAGCGTTTTTTAAGTCCTGACCAGTCACTAAGGAATCTGCGCCAGGACGAGAACTATCAAAGCGTCCACGATAGACCAACTTTCTTTCAGCATTATAAAGATAGAATTCTGGTGTACAAACAGCATTAAATTTTTTGGCCACACTCTGTTTTTCGTCAAAAAGATAAGGAAACTTATAACCTTGCTCTTCTGCTACTAATTTCATATTAGCAGGTGAGTCCTCCTCATATTTTTCAACATTGTTAGAATTAATCCCAACAATTGCTATCTCTTTATTAAGGTACTCATTAGTAATTTCGACTAATTTATTATTGATATGTTTAACGTAGGGACAGTGGTTACAGATAAACATGATTAACACACCTTTAGCATGAAAAGTGTCGCCAATCCGAAACATTTCACCATTGACTGTATTAACTAGACTAAAATCGGGCAGTGTTGATCCCAGATCGATCATGGAAGATTTTGTTAATACCATTTGACGCTCCTTGAAATTAAGTAGTCTAACAATATTGCAATAGTCGTAAATCAAGTCAAGTACAAAGGAGAGCTCTTTTTCCTTTCAAAAGCAAATTTTTTACACAACAATTAGATATATATGTTGGTTAAACTTGTCCGCCCTCTATTTACGAAAGGTAATATTTTAAAGTCATACATTATTTTGGCATGGTTTAAAATCTTCATCATTTCTACACTTGCTTTGTATATTCTTATTTCCAATGCCAATATTGTTTCTGAACTTTTAAGAGGAATTGCCCCGCTTAATGAAATACTTAAACACCATATTTTAGAAACACCCAAATGGTTACAAAGAATTCTTCCTGTGAGCTGCTTAATTGCTTCACTTTTTAGTATCAATCAACTTAAAAACAAAAATGAACTCATTTCCATTTTTGCTTCTGGCTTTTCTGGAAGATCATTCTACTTTACCGTAATTCAAATTTCGCTTTTAGTAGGTTTTATTCAATACTATATTGGAGGCTATCTAGCACCCTACGCAAGCACCTTAAGACCTAAATGGATCGATCTTAAGAATACCCACTTCACTAATCATACAGGGACAGGAATTAAGTTTAGCTTAAATCAAGGAAAGATGTGGTACAAAGGTAAAAACTATTTTTTCTCCTTTTCAAATTATAATCGTAAAGATAAAAAGTTTGATTTTATCTCTCTTAACTATTTTAATCCTTCGACCTATCATCTGGAAAAATTGGTACATGCTGATTCAGCCAAATTTGAAAGTAGCGATAAGCTCCTTTTTTATAATGTTGAAATTATCGATAGCTTAAACAATGACCTCTTTCCGCAAAAAATGAAATTTTCCAACATTGAACTACCTATCAATGAAAAGACCCAGGATTTTGAGTACCTTGACAGTGATTTAGCTAAACTCAATGTTCACCAAGTGTATATCTATATGAAAACCATCAAACGACTTGGCATCAACAATAAAGAATTTGAGGTAATGTATTTTAGTATTTTTGCCAATAGCCTTAACTGTATTCTCTTTGCTTTAGTGCCAGTCGAAGCCATCTTTTAGTCCAAGCCGAAGAAAAAATTCTCTTGGTAAAAATGTCTTAGTAGTAATTATTTTTAGTGTCTTTTACTGGGTAGGGAATTCTATTTTTTTAACTTTAGGAAGTAATGGCAAACTCTCTCCATTTATTTCAACCTTTCTCTCTTCTTTTATCATTTTACTGTTTTTATCGATCAGTCTAATTCGCTATAGGAAACTCACATGAAATTCATTTTAATATTCAACAATCGTTTAAAAAATTTTATCTCAATTCTTATTTTACAATTAATATGGCTCTCTCTTTTTCGTCTCTCCTTTTTTTTATATTTCAAAGAAAATAATTCAAGTAAAGATCTATCGATACTATTAAAAGTTTTCTACTTAGGTTTTAAGTTTGATCTTCGTCTAAGTTTAGTTATGCTTGCCCCCCCTTTTTCTAATTTTACTTATCAGTCTCTATAAAAAAATTAACTCATTTTTTAAATGGGAAAAGTGGTACCTGCTCGTTCTCCAGTTTTTAATACTTATCCTTTATTATTTTGACTTTGGCACATTCGCTTACTTAAAACAGCGTTTAAATAGTTCTATAACTAAATTGCTTAATGAACGCTCCATTGCTTTAGAAATGCTATGGCAATCTTATCCCGTGATACGAATTATCCTACTTACTATTTGTTTACTAACTCTTTACAATTTTCTGCTCAAAAAATTATTAAGTCGTGATACTTATGAATTTCAAATAAAAACAGTTTCAAAAAAAATATTAGTTACCCTTCTTTTAATTTTACTTTTTGCTTCGGGTATATATGGCAAAATAAGCTATTACCCTCTTCGTTGGGTAGATGCCTTTTTTTCGACTAATAATTTTCTATCACAAATTGCATTAAATCCAGTCCTATACTATTTTGACACTCAAAAATTTGAAAAGAGTATGTTAACTACCAAGCAGAATTAAAACCGCTTTATAATGAATTAGTTAAAGTACTCGATTTTGACGAGAGTGAAATTGATCAAGCAAAACTCAACTTTACTAGAAAAAAAGTTCCGGCACCAGCTCAATTTAACAAACCTAATATTGTAGTAATTGTATTGGAGTCTTTTGCTGCCTATAAATCATCGCTCTTTAAAAATGAATTAAAAGCCTCTCCTTATTTTGATAAACTGGCCACCGAAGGACTCTTTTTTCCTAATTACTATGTTCCATGCCAAGCTACTGCTCGCTCAATGTTTGCTTTAGTCACAGGACTACCAGACCTGACTGTATCAAATACTAGTACCCGTAATCCCTTTTTAGTTAACCAACATAGTATCATTAATGAATTTGAAGGCTATGATAAACTCTATTTTTTAGGTGGGAGTGCTAATTGGGGAAATATTAGAGGGATCTTTGCTCATAATATAGATGGAATCGAAATAATTGAAGAGGGCAGTTTTAAATCTCCTCGTACTGATGTTTGGGGGATCTCTGATTATCACCTAATGATTGAAGCTAATGACCATTTAAAAAATCGAACAAAACCTTTTTTTGCTATTATTCAAAGTGCTGGTTTTCATCGTCCCTACACAATTCCATCGGACGCTGGAAACTTTAAGGTTGAAAAAGTTGACTCCATGGCCACTCTTGAAAAAAATGGTTTTATCTCTGAAGACGAATACAACTCACTTCGCTTTCAAGACTACTCGTTAGGAAATTTTATTGAAATAGCTAAACGTGAAAAATATTTTGATAATACCATATTTATTATGTATGGCGATCATGGATTACCGGCCAACCAGGCAGCAAATATAAATGCTGGTACACGCTTTCATAATCTAGAAAATTTTCATGTGCCCTTTTTAATCTATGCACCTAAACTCATACAACCACAAATTAATACTAAACCGATGAGTCAGATGGATCTACTTCCAAGTATTGCAAGTTTAATTGGAATTCCTTACAACAATACTACCTTAGGTCGTAATATTTTTGATGATAAGATAGATCCTAATCGTTATCTTTTTGTTTATTATTGGTATACATTACCACCTGAGTTTGCTGTTTTTAACTCTGAGTTTTATTATAAAGATAATCTTCAAAATATTTCTGAACTTTATCGTTACAATGAACCCTCTTTTGATAAAAATATTAAAGCCAGTGAACCGCAAAAAGCTCAAGAGTTACAAAATTTGGCACGAGGCTATTTCTATGCGGCCAAACATCTTATGATGAACAATAAAAAAATAGTAAAATAGTATGTGGATAATTTTTTGTTATACCATTCTTTATGTCATTATCCATAAAATATATGATAGTGCTCATCTGCTTTATCCTAGACTATTCTTAATTCCCATTTTTTTATTACTCTATATTTTCAAAGGGAAAATTGAAGAACAACTTAAAAGTCTTTCTAAAAATATTAAGCTCGAACTTTTTCTTAAATATTTATTCTCCATACTTTTTATCGCTCGTATCACACAATTCATTATACGACTAGCAAACCAACAACACATTTAGAAGATATTGCTTATCTTTATTATCATAGCATAAATGCTTTTTTCAGTGACCATGTTAACCCCTATACTATTGCCTTTGATGCTTATCAAGTAACAACTGAAAGTGGATTAGTTAAAATTTTTTCAGGATTAAAATATCCTCCGTTACAACTCTTTATTTATTATCCTTTGTTGCGCTTTTTGATTTAAAGGTTTTTATGTTGCTCATTTTTTTATTATCTTATTTTTCTTTATTTCATTTTATAAATTTTTAATTAGGGAATCTAAAACTCATGCTTATTTAGGAATTCTTTGGTTACTGCTTACTGATTACTTTTACACTCTCGTTCAATAAAGCGGCTAATGATTTTTTACCAACTTTATTAATTCTAATTTTCTGTATTTCTCTTTTTCATAAAAAAAACTTACCTTTCTAGTCTTTCCCTTGGACTATCTGTTCTTTGCAAACAGTTACCAGGCTTATTTTTCTTTATCTAATATTTTTACAAAAATATTTCAAAATAGTTGTCTTAGCTACTTTAGTAATTATTGGTATTAGTTTACCTTTTATTTTTTGGGATCAACATGCATACTATAGTAATTTAATCGAATTTCCAGCGATTAGACCTAGTAGGCCTCGTCGTTTCTTATCTATTTACCTAAAATGGGTCAGACACTAGTCCAAATAGTTAGTTTTATTTCTATTTCACTTTTAGGTCTCTCACGAAATTGGAATAAAAAATGGAATGTAAACTTTTCTTGGACTATCCATTTTTTTCATTATTGATCTTTTTAGTTTTTTCAAAATAGGACCAGCAACTATTTCATTTGGGTAACACAGCACGATTCTATGGATGCTAAGTAGTTCAAAATAGACTTCATTTTTCTCTTCTACAAGCCGAAAATTGTATAGGAGATTTTGACTTATAATGAAGATATCCTTATTAAAAATTTTTATTTCTTGCATGATCCTTATTCAATTTGGATGTGTAAGTACTAAAGATGCTAAGCCGAAAACGGATAGCCGATATCCCGCGTCTTCTTCTACTCCCACAGCTTCCGCACCATCTTTTACTGCGGTCGCCGACATCTGCTACCAGCAGGAGTGTTAATGTAAAATCCAGTGCACTCAAATGTGGAGCAAGTGGTGACAAAGTCCGTTACGCGATTGTTTCTCAAGAGCTCTCATTTGCTAATTGTTCTATAACCAGTGACAATACAAAAGTGAGCTGTACTCCAGAGTATAGAATATTACATAGTAGCTGGAGTTCAAAAGTTAAAGTTAAATGTACTGTTTCAAATAAAGATTCCTATTCTGAATTCAAACTAACTGTGGCGATACAAATAGATCACCGGCGCTTAAAGACATTGATGATGATCAGACGGTCTTTGCCGAATCGGCTTTTACCGCTATTAATGCTAACGATGATACCGATGATTATGATGCTGATTATGATCCTTTGATTTCTCATGCTCTTTTACAGGTGGAACATTCACTACCGCCACTCATTGCGAAGAATTTACCAGGAACAAACTCTTTTAGCGCAACTACAGGAATTCTAAATTGGACACCATCTCTATCAGCCGTTGATAGTGGTGATGATACAGATTATAGCATCACCATTTCCGCCAGTGATTCACTGGGAGGAACTGATAGCAAAACTTTTACGTTAACGGTTGCAATTGTTGCAGCACCAACTTATGGGTCACTCAATCCAGCTAGTCCCAGTAGCACCAGTACTTCACCAGTAATAACGGGGACAGCCTCCAGTGACACATCAACCTGTAACTTTCTATTCAGATTCCACTTGTGCTACTAGAATTGGAACTGGTAGTAAATCAGAATTCACTGGCAGTGGAATAACATTAAGTGTTTCCACTAATGCTACAACTTCAATTTACGCTAAAGCTTACGATGCTTCTCTACACAGTTCGCTTTGTACCAGCTTAACAACTTTCACTCATGATAATACGCCTCAGCTGTTCCGACTTTTACATCTACAAATCCAACTTCTCCAAACAACAGTTCAACTTCCCCACTTGTTATTGGATCAAGTGATAGTGATACAGCAACTATCAAACTTTTTTCTAACTCTTCATGTAGTGTACAAATTGGTTCAGGGACAAAAGCAGATTTTGAAGGAACGGGAATTACAGCGACTGTATCTAGTAATGCGACTACTACTATTTATGCTCGAGCTTACGATTCATTAAGTAATGCTTCCAACTGTACAAGCTTAGCTAGTTATACTCATGATAATACCGGCCCAACTGCGCCTAGTTTTTCATCAAGCAATCCCAGTTCTCCGACCAATAGTTCAACAACTCCACTAATCATTGGAAGTAGTTCCAGTGATACGGCAACCATAAAATTTTATACCGATGCTGCTTGTAGTTCGAGTGTGATTGGAACTGGAACTAAATCATCGTTTGAAGGATCAGGCATTCAGGCAACTTATTGCCGCTAATGCCACGACAACTATTTATGCGCTTGCGTATGATTCACTCTCTAATGCTTCAACTTGTACTTCAATGCTGAGCTTTGTTCATGATAGTATGGCACCGACAGTGCCTGCTTTTTCTTCAACTAATCCGGCATCACCAAGTAGTTCAAGTACCACTCCCGCACTATTATTGGTTCAGCTTCGGCCGACACTGTAACTTTAAATATCTGTCCGATTCTAATTGTTCTACGCTAATTGGATCTGGCTCTAAAGCCACATTCGAAGCAGCAGGTATTTCACTTTCTGTTCTGACGATACTACACAGCTTCAATTTACGCTAAAGCCTATGATAGTTTAAGTAATGCAACGGCATGTACCTCACTCACAACATATACTCATATTAATACCGCTCCGACCGCTCCAACCTTTACTTCGACTAATCCTGTTTCTCCATCCGGCATCTAATATTACTCCAACCATTATTGGATCTGCTTCGGCTGATACCTCTACGTTAAATATTTACGATGATGCAAGTTGCACCAATTTAATAGGGAACGGATCTAAAGCAACTTTTAGAAGGTGCCGGCATTAGCGTAACAGTTGCAGCTAATACCACTAGTACTATCTATGCAAAGGCACGACTCTTTAAGTAATGCTACCTCGTGTACCACACTTACAACCTATAAACATGATAATACCGGCTTCGCTGCTCCAAGTTTTCTTCTAGTAACCCAACCACACCTTCAAGTAGCTCCAGTACACCACTGATTATTGGAAGTAGTTCCAGTGATACTGCAACTCTAAATTTTTATACCGATGCCGCTTGCAGTTCAAGCGTGATTGATCTGCACCGGAACCAAGGCTGAGTTCGAAGGATCAGGTATTCAGGCCACAGTTACCACTAACGCCACAACCACGATTTACGCTAAAGCTTATGATTCACTTTCAAACGCTTCTACCTGTACTTCAATGTTAAGTTTTGTTCATGATAGTACCGCACCGACAGTACCTACTTTTTCATCAACTAATCCGGCCTCACCAAGTAGTTCAAGTACCACTCCCACAATTATTGGGTCAGCTTCAGCCGATACGGTGACATTAAATATCTATTCTAATGCTGGTTGTACCACTCAAGTTGGTACAGGATCAAAGGCCACTTTTGAAGCTGCCGGAATTTCATTAACTGTTTCGGCCAATAGTACAACCACTCTTTATGCTAAGGCCTACGATTCACTCAGTAATGCTACTGCTTGTACCAGCATGACATCTTACACTCATGATAACACTATTCCTTCCACTGTAGCTTCTCTCACTGATGGTACTTATTATAGTTCATTTACCTCATCACCATCACTTAGTTGGACAGCTAGTTCTGATTCAGGTGCAGGAATTTTACGTTATGAAGTCTCATTGGGTAGTAGTGCTGGAGCTACTGATATTGTTAGTTGGACCAATGTAGGTGTTACTACCAGCTATCAGTTTACAGGTATTACGCCTAACTTAGTTAATGGTAATACCTATTATGCTAATGTACGAGTTATTGATAATGCGGCCAACACTTCATCGGTAACTAGTTCTGATGGATGGACTGTTGATACCAGTGCTCCAAGCGATATTACTGTAACATTTACGGGTTGTACCACTAACTATTTAGGCGCAACTTGGACTACTAGTACAGATTCTGAATCTGGAATTAGTAAATATGAGTATGCACTTGGAACTACCAACGGTGGAACTGACGTCATAAGTTGGACCTCAAATGCAAATTCCACGTCACTCAGTTTAGCGAGCTTAAGTTTAACTGCCGGTAACACTTACTATTTAAGTGCAAGAGCAGTTAACAACGCTAGTACAACTTCGAGTACTAATACCCAATCAGCGGTCTGTACCAATTTAACTACCGGACTTACAGCATTCTGGGATATGGATGAAAATAGTGGCGATAGAATTGATAGTTTAGGCACTAACGATTTAACTGATAATAATACGGTAGCTGCAACTGGAGGTCGTGTAGACAATAGTGCTGTTTTTGATAGCGCTAATAGTGAATATTTAAGTTCAATCACAAACAGTGATCTTGAAACAGGTGATATTGATTTTACTCTCTCTTTCTGGGTCTACTTAACCGATAATAGTGTCTCAACTCCCTTAATTAATAAGTGGGGAGGTACAACCGACGAATTTAGTGTTGAGTGGGTTAATAGTGGTGATATACGATTCAAAGTTGGAACTGGAACAGTAAACTATTCAACCAGTTTAAATAACAATACATGGTACCATATTGTTGCTTATCATGATGCCACCAATAATCTCATTGGTATTAGTTTAAATGGTGGAACGGCCACCACTGCAGCTCACGCTACGGGAAACAGTGTTGGTGATAGTAACTTCTATATAGGAAGAGATAGTGGTGGAACAACCTATTTTACAGGAAGAATCGATGCCGTTGGTTTCTGGAAAAAAGTTTTAACAAGTTATGAAAGAAAAGTACTATACAATTCTGGTAGTGGTCGAGAAAATCCTTTTTAAATATTAAATTTCCCTGTAAAATTTTAATTATATGAAAAAATATTTTTTACTTCTTTTTATTGTATCTTCGGCCTTAGCTACTCCAACATTTAAGGCCGTTAATCATGGAAGTTTTGTAATTGAAAGTGAAGAAAAGAAAATTTTAGTCGATCCAGTAGGAAGTTATCTAAAATATAAAATTTTTGGAAGACCTGAACTTATTTTAATTACCCATACTCACCCTGACCATTTAGATGAAGCGCTACTTAAACAATTAAAAGGGCCTAAAACTCATATTATGGGACCTAAATCAGTTATAGAAAAATTGGGATATGGTGAAATTATTAATAATGGAGAAACCAAAAAATATCTTAAATTTGAAATCGAAGCAATTCCTGCTTATAACTTAACGGCCGAAAGAAAAAACTTTCATATTAAAGGTGATTTTAATGGATACGTAGTAACGGCGGAAAATAGTCGTATCTATATTTCGGGCGATACTGAAGATATTCCCGAAATGAGATCTTTAAAAAATATTGATTTTGCTTTTGTTTGTATGAATCTCCCCTACACTATGGATATTGAACATGCGGCTAACGCTGTTTTAGATTTTAAACCAGCTGAAGTTTTTCCTTACCATTATCGAAATAAAACACCTGAAGGTGTTTCTTATAGTGATCTAACAAAATTTAAAGAGTTAGTTGAGACTAAAAATCCAAAAATAAAAGTAACTCTTTTAAAATGGTATGAATAAATATGATTAATATTCCGGTGGAACTCAAAGCTCAAGTCAACTTTTCAGTAACTATTTTAGGTCGTGCCATAAAAAATCTCTATGGTGATACTACATTCAACCTAATTGAATCAATTCGAAAAGAGCTTGTGGGAATGCATAATGTAGACACTGACAAACAGTTTAATATTCTCTTCAAAATTAATACTCAATTAAAAAAAGTAACCAAAAAAGAGTTGCCTACCATTGCTCACGCCTATCTAACCATGCTGGAATTAATTAACCGATGTGAAGCCGCTCATAGAATTTTTAAACTCAATAATGCACCCAAAAAGGCCAAAGAGTTAATAACTAAACTCGATCAAGAAATTATTTATGTATTAACCTCTCACCCAACTGAAGCAAAATCACCTAAGTTTTTAGAGAGCTTTGAAAAAATTCAAAAAATTCTAGTTAAACTTTATGATGTAAGTGAAAATAAAAAAATTCTTGAATTAGAACTCTATCATCTACTCTATTTAGCACTCTCCATCCCTGCTGCCAAAAACAGGGCCCCAAAAGTAGAAGATGAGGCCAATATGATCTACTCATTTCTATTAAATCCCAAACTGCTAGATAAAATTTTGGCCTCTGATCTCCCTATTTTTTTTAGAACTTGGGTTGGTGGAGATAAAGACGGTCACCCAGGTGTAGATCATCGAACACTAAAAGAGAGTTTAACTCTTTCTAGAAACTACTTAATTCATTATGTAAATTTAAACTTAACTAAGCTGTTAACTGACTCAAAACTTTTAAATGCACCTAAAATTGTTGCTTGTAAGAAAAATTTCAAAGAGCTCCTCACCCAACTCAATCAATTAAAAAGAGTATTACCTCAAGATTATATAAAGGTTGAAAAATTCAAAAAATCATTTCTTTCTAGCTCTAATCGTTGGCACCAAGAGTTTGGTGAAAAAAACTTTAATTTAGTCAACATAGAAAAACTCTTTCAACTCTACCCTCAACTGGTTGTTCCTATTGAAGTGCGAGAAGACTCTGAATTTGTAAAAGAGTCCTTAACTTCACGAAAAACATTTGCCATTGTAAAAATGCTCCAGTTTATAAAATCAATTGCATCATTTAACACCTGTAAATCCTATGTTCGTGGCTTTATTTTAAGTATGGTGGAGACCGAAGAGGATCTCTTTAATGGGGCAAAACTAACTAAAAAAATTTTTGGTTCACTCTGGTTACCAGTTGTTCCACTGTTTGAAAATAGAAAGGCCCTTGAAAACTGTGAAAAGATTATTAAGACATATCTAACTAAAGAAACGGTTCAACACCACCAAAAATATTGGAATAGTAATTTTGAAATTATGTTAGGCTACTCTGACTCTTCTAAAGAGTGCGGTGTTTTTCCAAGTCGAGTACTCATTTATGAGGCCATGCGATCACTTGATCTCCTATTACGCGGTAAAAATCTTCACCCTGTTTTTTTTCATGGATCAGGTGGAAGTGTGACGGTGGAGGAACCATTGATGAACGGACAGCATCATGGCCTCTCTTCGCTAAGAATTGTAAAAACAACAATTCAAGGAGAGATAAAGTTCGCTCTCGAAAATTTTAGTGATGAAATCACAATTTTCTCAAAACAAAATTTGAACAGAAATATCAAAATCCTAATCGAGCAGAGAGCCTACATGAAGTTCCAGCTGTAATAAAACATTTTGCAAAAGAGATCTCCAAAGTGAAAAATTAGTCAAAGAAGACTACTTCTGGGAAATCGTCGAAAAGGCAACCCCTTACCAATTATTTAGGCCAACTCAAAATTGGTTCACGTCCCACTAAACGTAAATCAAAAAAGAATGCTAGAAAATTAAGAGCGATTCCTTGGATACTTTGTTGGACTCAAGTCAGAATATTATTTCCTGTCTGGTGGGGAACAGGTACCACTTGGCAAAACTTATCATTGTCAGATAAAAATGAATTAAAATCAATGTTAACGAGTAATACGTTACTTTCTTCTTTTGTTAAACAACTTGGATTTACATTAGCTAAAGTAGAACTCCCTATTTGGAAAATTTATTTAACTGAATTAGCAAACAATAATAACGATTTCACTAAAAATGCCTATGAGCTTTTTGCAGAAGAGTATCAAAAGGCCGTCACATTTTTTCATGAAATAACAGGTGAAAGTAACTTCTTATGGTTCAGACCTTGGCTAAAAGAGAGTATTGATTTAAGAGCACCCATGATTCATCCAATTAACCTAATCCAAATTCTTGCTATGAAAAAAGCTGACAATGAATTGCTACGACAATCAGTCACAGGTATCGCCTGTGGCATGATGACCACAGGTTAAACCTTTCATAGTCAACCTCCAAAAATGTTGGGCGCTCATCAATAATTTTAGTCGAATTAAAGATTAACCAAATTTCTTTAATTTTAAATAGTTAAAATCAACTTAGAGCATCTCCATAAATTCCATCTATACTTTTAGAAACTTACAAAACTCACACTGAGGTGATTTTTATGAATACTCTAATCCTAATCCTAACTCTAATTATCTTAAGTATTAGCTGTGCTAAAGATACAAAAGTGAGTAGTAGTAAACTTAGACTGGCCTTAGGTAATTTAGCTTCAGGCTCACAACTATTAACTACCGCCAGTGGAAAAGTAGTTTCTCATTTAGTAATTAATATTAGTGGTCCTGGTATCAATAAAAGAATTTTCCAAAGTTGGGACTCTTGTGGAAACCACGACTGTTCAGTTAGAAACACACTGCCTGAAATTAGCTTTAATGTTCCAACTGGTAACGATCGTTTAATCCAAGTCTTTGCAGTATTTGCTAGTCCTAATGATCAAAGTGACATGGAATTCTACTATGGAGATACATTAAAAAGTTTTTCAAAAGCTAACGAAGAGATTGGTGTTACTATCCGTTCACTCTTTAGTTCTTATGCTAATGTACGATTTGGATCAATCGTTGGTCGTTATGTCTATGCAACGAACAGTGGGCCAACCGGAAAAATCAACTTAGAATACCAACCTCCCGGCAATAAGCCTTCTATGTTAATTACTCAAGCTGAAATATTTAATGGTTGGTTTGAAGCTTTTGCCATTGATAATTTTGGCTTTAACTATATTTTGGATTCAGGTGAAACGCTTT
>JAXLVO010000012.1:0-52214 GCA_046328975.1 Bacteriovoracaceae bacterium
ATAAGCTGGCTAAGCTTCCTGATGGAGTTAATTCTGAAGTACAGTACTCTTGCAAACTTGATAACTGTATTGATTCAATTCCAGCTTTCCCAAAAGAGATCCAAGAGATTCAGAATTTATTTAAAAAGGGAAAATCGCTTGATCCAGTTTTGGCCAGTAAGTTTTTCTCCTGTGATGGTAGATTTATTGAAGATAGTTCACCTGAAGCCTACTTAAGTAAAAACAGTAATGCTGCAGAAGATATTTTAAAATATAAACAGGAATTTCATAAGCTTAAAGAGGAGTACTCTAGACTTGGGGTAAATCCACTTAAAATTAAAGATTTGATTGCAAGACGTTTTATTAATCGAAATGATTGGGAAAAATATCTGAACAAAAAAATGAATACAAAGGAAGCGATACAACCTGCCGATGTCTATAGTCCAGCACCAGTGACGTGGCAGAACTGGCGAAACGTGACTGACAACTATATTGATAAAAAAATTAAAGAGAAAGGTGAAGTGACTCTAGATGAACTAGTTAAATGGAATGGAGAGGCTCTGGTGGGAACACTCCCTTCATACGTAAAAATTTCACTTAAAAATACTAATAATATGGGTTCCAATGTTACCAAAGCTACGGCTTTAAATGATTTAGAAATTGAGAATATTCAAAACATCAAAATTCCAGGACCAAAAGATAAAAACTCTGAGATCAAATGGGTTTATGCTAAATGTGTGGAGGATTTGAAATTTCCAATTAAGTTACCTAATGAAAATCCAGACTGTCAGGCTTACTATAACTGGGTTAAGGCGATAGAAGATAAGGATGAGTTTGGAAAAAAAGTTGTGAAACAGATGGAAAAAGGTGAATTAGTGGATGCACCTTACTCTTTTTATTGTTGGCCAAGAGATACTAAAGATGGTGGATTTAGAGATGGCCAGATCAAAAAGCATTGTGGCTTTTTAGAATATCCGCCGACTGAATCTTCTAAGGAGTCGTTTGAAAAAATCATTCATAATGTTAATGAGTCTATTAATGGAAAAAATCAGTCAGTTGATCCAATAAAAACAGCTATTGATCACCAAATTCAAGTGGTAGGACTCCATCCTTTTAATAAAGGAAATGGTCGAACTTCTCGTTGGGTGATGGATTACATAACTTTAAGTAACGACCTGCCTCCGATTCTGATTAATGATATGAATGTGGATTTATCAACGCCGGAAAAGGCTTATTATCTTAAAGCTAAACGTGGAGTACACCATTCGCTGCTGATTATGCAACGTTGTTTGGAGTTGTATAAAAAGGCGGAGAAATCGGTTAAATTGAAAGAGGCTTTACAAAAAAGTGAATGTGGAATTGATGAGTTTTAAGGACAATCTTCGATTTTATCTTCAGGATTAACTTCTTTAAGATAGATATTATCAAATGCTCCTATTTTCTCTTCGTGAATTATAATAAATCGAGTTTCTGGTGAATAAAGAACCTCTTCTTCACGCTTATGATAACTAACATTTCTTATGTTGGCACCACTCTTTCCACGAATAACTAAAATATAACCATTGGGTATGTTCCATCCAAACAATTGTGCAATATGAAGATTTTGAGAAGTAGATAAAAATGTTTTAATTTTAATTGCACATTTTAAATTTAGATTTTTTTTAATACTTTCAGGTAAATATTTAACCCCTCTAAAAGTTATCATCTCTTTTCCATTAACCGACTTAACCATATTCTTTAAATGATCAATTTTTTTAGAACTACATGAAGAAAAAAATTCTGTAAAAAAATTAGTAGGTGGATTTTCAACACAAGGATTAATAGTTCTATCCCCAATGCCCGTATAATCTTGTATGACTGCATGATATTTTTTATCTATCTCTGGAATTTTTGCATTCTCTAAAAGAGTAGAATAAGTAGATCTAGGTTCATATCCGTTTCTATTATCATTGAGAAATAAGTCTACATTACGTTTAAAATTTACGTAATCAAACTTACTATCATTGAATTTCGATCCTAAAATAGTATTATTTTTAGAAACTAATTCACAAAAATAGTTCTGATAAAAATCAAAATTCCATCCAGCTGTTTTCGCTATGTAAAAAAACTCCAAGATTATACTCTTATCAAGGTAGGGTAAAATTTTTTCGGGCTCAGATGGTTTTAAAGAACATATTTTTTTATATATATCAAAATAATTTTTTTTAGTAGAATCAGTTTTCTCATCTTTAAAACCTATTAAATTTAAATTAATAGATGATAACGAACTACAATTTTCATCGCCAAAGGATAAATGTTTTTCTTGATTTGACAAATTAGGCCATAAACGAAGTAATAGAAGGTTTTTAAACATATTAAAAGCAATGGTACCTTTGGGTTCTCCTGTCTCTGATGGATTTTCGGTTTTTTTGTTATTTTTTAAGTTTAAAAATATTTTATCGAATAAATCTTTGGGCTTATATTTAGAATCTTTATTTAGGCAAAAGGATGGGGTTACTTTGATGATCTTGTCTTTAATGTCTTTATTAAAAAAATCTATTAACTTATTTTCTTGTAAATCATTACAAGTTACTTCTACTTGTGCAAAAGTAACTGACAAAAAAGTAAAATAGATAATTAAAAAAAACCTCATTTATTTACAGTCCTCTACTTTCTTGCTAACGAACCTCCGGAGTATTTAAAGCACTCTTTTTAAATTCATTTGGATGTAATTTCAAATCACAGCCATAAGCATTTTTTCTTCTTTTAGAAATAATCTCTTTTTGTACTTTTGAAGGTTCTTTCGAGTCAAATGCTTTATATTCTTCAAAATACTCTTTTTCAGTTTTGGACCAGCTGGGGTTAATTTTTTTCTGATCAGTAATTAATTTATCTAAAATTTCTATATTATTTAAATTTATCTTTGAATTCCAATTCACAATTGCATATTTCATACTATCGCAATGAAAGCCTGAATCATATTCATATAAAAGTCCATCAATACCTAGTTCTTTAAAAATAGGAATAAATACATTAGGGCAAACTCTAATTACACTACTGATATTACCCCCAATATAACCACCATAAAATTTACTATAATCACATTTCTTTTTAAGCTCCTCAGTAATAGCTTGCGGAAAATCAATCTTCTTATTTCTTATATCTAAAAAATTTTGTCCTTTTTTAAAATCTAGTTGAATTAATACTTCACCATGATGCTTACTAATGAAAGGGTCAATAGCTAAATATAGCCCACCTCCTTCCATATCAGAGCTACTCCCGGGAGTATTGCCCTTACTTGAAATATATCTTACATATTGTAAGGCTGTTTCTTTTCTAGTTTTTTTATCAATTTTTTTATCAATTAATAGACCCTTAAAAGATGTATAGTGATATCCCTTCATATCTCTATTTAAAGTTATTAAATAATTATCTTTATAAAAATTTTTTATTTTTTCCATAAACTCTCTATCTTTTTTTTTATCAGCAAGTAGAATATTTTTTTGATCTTCAACAATTTTATTACAATTTTTAAGTTTTTCTTTTTGATCTTTATTACTCAAGAGACATGGAGAATAAAAACTATCAAATAAATATTGTAAAAATATTTGTTTACCCTCTTTATCATTATTATAAAAATCTTGAACATCTTGAGTTAGAAGTTCATTGAAAATAATTCTCTTTTGAATTTCATTTGTTAAGCTTAATATTTTTCCTAAATCCAATGAATCTGATTGAGTAGCAGAACACTCTAAATAGCTATCAATAGAAATATTCTTGCAATTCTTATTATCTACAACTCTAATAATTTTTTCTTGATATAATTGTACACATTCATTTTTTAAAAAATTTGCCCAAACATATCTTAATTTAATTTTATCACTTTGAGCCAATACCATTGGACAAATAAAAAAAATACAGAATATAAATCTAAAAATTAAGTTAAACATACCTTATATATCTATTCGGAATTTTAACTAAAATTTTTATGAATAAATTAGTTGATTTTTTTGCTCAGACAGCAAAAAGCTTTTTTATAGCGACTTGCCAGTGCATAGCTAAGGTTGAACCAAATTTTTGTTCAATTGGATCGGTTGAAATTAACCATTTTAATGCTTTAGGATCTAAGTCCTTACCTAAAGTTTCCAGTGGCTTAACATCTTCTGGTCCCACTCTATTTTTTGACTTAATTTCAATCAACAATTTATTTTGTCCAGGACGCTCAATGATAAGATCAATCTCAACATCATCTTTAGTTTTAAGATAGAAGAAGCTCCAATCCAGTCTTTTATAATCGGCATTTTTAATAATCTCAAGAATTATCCAATGTTCAAAAGCTTTCCCCCAAAGCGATGTTTGAGGTAAAAGCTCTACGGTCAATGTTTTATCAAGCGCTCTTTTAATACCTGGATCAATAAAATAAAACTTAGATGATTGAACTTGCGCCTTTCTTACCGACTCGTGATACGCGGGAAGCTCAATTCCGATAAGAGTATCAACTAGAATTTCAAAATAGTTGGCAATAGTTACATCATTAACACCAATCTGCTTGGCTATTTTCGTTTTATTAATTATCTCACCATTCATTTGTGCAGCTATTGCCAGAAATTTTCTAAATGGTGCTAATTTCCTTACCCATTGCTCTTCTTGGATCTCTTTTTGTAAATAAGTACTAACATATGCATTGAGAAACTCTCTCCTAGCTAAATGATCTTCTTGTAAATAAGCATCTGGAAGACCTCCCCATTCAAGGGCCTTTTTTAAATCAAATTTGTCACCTAGTTCAACAAATGAAAGTGGATATAAATGGTAAACCCAAGCACGACCAGCCAAAAGATTTGTTCCGGCTTGTTTCAATCTCCGACTTGATGATCCAGTTAAAATAAACTGTCTTTTGTTTTTTTGAATTTGTGCATGAACAATATCTAATAATTTGGGAAATTTTTGAACCTCATCAATAACAACTCTTTTATTTTTATTTTCAGGTGAATTGATTAGAGCTTCAAATCGTTTAGGCTCAAGTAATAACTGGTCAAAAAAATCGATATCTAGGAGATCAACAAATAGAGTATCTTCTTCTTTAAAAAAATCTCGAATAAGTGTTGTTTTCCCCGAACTTCGAGGGCCAAAAAGAAAAAGACTATTAACGGTAGATAACTTCACACTTCTCTGAATCATAATCTGAATTTTAACGCTATTTTCATATTTGTCAACAGAAAATCAATGAATTTATAATTTTAAAATGTGATTTCAATAAGTTACACACTGCTAATTTTCATTTGTAAAGGGAAGTCCAAACTTCTACCACTGATTTAAAACTCCTATTAACTTTCTAGTTTTTTTAACTGATTCATTCGGATGTAATTTCAAATCACAGCCATAAGCATTTTTTCTTCTTTTAGAAATAATCTCTTTTTGGTCTTTTGAAGCTTCTTTCGCGTCAAATGCTTTATATTCTTCAAAATACTCTTTTTCAAGTTTAGTCCAATTAGGATCAATTTTTTCGTCGTTTATAATTGATTTATCTAATATCTCAATATCTTCAATTTTAATATTTGAGTTCCAATTAACAATAGCGTAATCCGCATTTGGTCCATCACACTTTAAATTCGTTTTATAAGTATAAATTAGTCCGTCTATACCAAGTTCTTTAAAAACAGGATCGAATATCTTGTGGCAGTGATGTTTTAATCCATGGATGTGGGTGCTTCGATTTCTTATGACTCCATTACATTTTTCAATTACCGCTTTATAAATAGCATCAGGTAAATCGATACTTAAATTTCTTATATCTAAAAACTTTTGTCCTTTAAAAAATTCAAGTCGAATTAGATTATCTCCATACTCCTCACTCGCTTTGGGATCAATAGCAAAATATAATCCAGGTCCAGCTGCATCATTAACCTCTTGATCTACTCTATCAGCTTGGCTTGAAATATATTTTACATAATTTAAAGCTATTTTTTTGGCATATTCATTTGTAACACCGTCTTTTAATCTAAAATTATAATTAGTGTAATGGTAACCCATCATATTTCTTTTTAAAGTTATTAGTAAGTTTTCTTTGTAGAATTTTTTAATTTTTTCAATTAGCTGCCTATCGCTTTTGATTGTAGTTAACAAATTAGAAGTTTGGTCATTGACAAGTTTGTTGCAAAATTCAAATTTATCTTTTAGGTCTTTATTATTTAACAGACATGGAACATAAAAATCATCAAATAGATTTTGTAAAAAAAGTTTTATTCCATCTCTGTCATCTTTAAAATAATTTCTAATCTCATTTGTAAGAAGTTCTTTTGGACCTAAATTATCAACTTGATCTTTTAATTTTAGTATTTTTCCTATACTGAAAAAATCTAATTCTCTTAAAGGACATTCAATATAACTATCAGGTGAAACATTTTCACACTTATTTCTATTAACAGTTCTAATGATTTTATCTTGATATATTTGAATACATTCATTTTTTAAATAATTTTTCCACACATACATTAACTCTGTTTTGTTAAAACACTCATTAAAATCTAAATCCTTATAAAAATATTTTTTATTTTTATACTTACCCCAAAAAGTACATAGATGTTTTTCAATATTTATAGATTTTACTACACCTAACTCAGCTTCACATGTCTTAATATCAAAATTTAAATCTTCATCTAAAACACAACCTATTATTTGCTGTGATTTATTTAGTTTCCACTTAAATATTTTTTCAGTTAACAATTTAGCTTTGCGCTCAGATGATAACTTGCTAAAAAATTTTAATGCAATTGAACCATTTTCACTATCAATCCCTGTCAGAAAAAAGCTTAATAATTCTAGCTCTTTGGCAACTTTTACAGCGTTATCATTTGCACTATTGTTTTCAGCTGAAATTATTTTTTTTACTTTTCCTTCTTCATCTTTAGTTAAATGATCTCTTTTCGCAGAGAGAATATAAGGTTTAAAATCAGTATATATTTTTTTAACTCTATATCCATTAGAAAGAAGTTTGTTATTAGTAACAACTATGTGGTTTTCAATTGGAATATTTTTAACAAATTTTATTTTTTTTGAACTTTTTGGAATAAAAAACAATTCAACATTTTTATTTTTTATTAATTCGCCAAGAGCCATATCTAGTTCAAGGGATCCTTTATTATAAAACTTTAATGTTTTGATATCAAAATCAGAAGTTGGGTAAACACCATAACTTGCAAGCTCTTTAGGCCAATTACCTTCAAAAATATTCTCATCTATAACAATGGCAATTTTGTTACTTTGAGCGAGCAAAACTGGACAAAATAAAAACATAGAATTTATAAGTATAAATAACCACTTTTTCACTTACTACTCCTAACAATATCGTTAGGGTATTTCTGTAAATCGCAACCTAAAACTTTCTCTTTATACTTTTTTAAAATAGTCTTTTTTTTCTGTTCAGACAAATCTGTTGGTAAACCTTTTAAGATGGCATAAATATAATAATTAACTTGATTTTCATCCAGTTGACCATCTAAAGCTTTCTCTCTCTTGAACTCACCTTTTTTTAATGAATCTCGATCAAAGTAGGAAATATCGCTAGGATCAAACTTATCACTCCATTGAACAAATGCATACCCAGGACCATTGCATGTTTCGGAAATTTTACTGTTAAAATTATAGATAACACCCCTGACCCCTAACTCTTTAAAAATAGGTCTAAAGATGTCTCCACAACTATTAATTAATTTCTGTTTTGAAAATAATGCATTTTTTCCATTTATTTTATAATCCAACAATCCACATCTTTTTAAAATACTATTAGTATTTAAAAGATTAATTGGTAATGGAATTCCATTATAAAGACCTACGTCTTTATTTTGTCTAAGATCAAATATTCTATCACCTTTTCTAAAATTTATTCGAATGCCAAAGTTTCCATATTCTTCACTTGCAACAGGATCATTAGCAAAGTACATTCCCCGACCTAAAGAGTCTTGGTTTTCATCCCCTTCTTCGTTTGCTCTAGAACTAGAATATCTTACATAATTTATAATTTTATTTTCAGTAGTTTTTTCTCTGTCCCAAAATGATAATCCAATTCTTTCTTTATCTTGATAATGAAATCCAACCAGATCCCTATCTAACGTTATAATATAATTTTTATTATAGAATTTTTTTAATAATTCAATTAGATTTCTTTTTTCCACCATTAATTTAAGTCTATCATCTCTCTCTTGCAACGCCTCCACCCTACAATAATCAGCAGTATTAGTTTTCAAACAGGGTAAATAAAAATAATTATATAATTTTTGAAAAAAAATATTTTTAGCCTTCAAGTCGTTTTTAAAATAATTTGATGATTTTTGATCATTAAATAAGGCAATAGGTCCTATCAATTTTATATTTTTGTCAAGTTGAAAGACGCTATCTACACTCAGAGCTGATGAATTTAAATCACACTCAACGTATCTTTGCTCTATGTTTTTAGATTTTAAACATTTTTCTTTATCAACATTTCTCAAGATTGAATTTTTATAAATTTGTACACACTCATTTTGTTTTTTGTCTTTCCAAGCATATTGAATCTCATCAAAAGTTTCAATAGGTGCATTATTGACAGCGTAGAGTACGCTCAAATTAAATAGAAAAATTGTACTTAGAAAAACTAGCCTCATTATAAGTCGATTCGGAATTTTAACCAAAATTGTTATAAATTAAATAATTGATCTTTTTGATCAGACAGCAAAAAGCTTTTTTATAGCGACTTGCCAGTGCATAGCTACGGTTGAAATTAACCATTTTATTGCGTTAGGATCTAAGTCCTTATCTAAAGTTTCCAATGGCTTAACATTTTCTATTCATACTCTATTTTTTGATTTAATTTCAATCAATAATTTATTTTGTCCAGCCCACTCAATAATAAGATCAATCTCAACATCGTCTTAGTTTTAAGATAGAAGAAGCGCCAATCCAGTCTTTTATAATCAGCATTTTTAATAATCTCAAGAATTACCCAATGTTCAAAAGCTTTTCCCCAAAGAGATGTTTGTGGTAAAATTTCTACTGTTAATGTTTTGTCAAGCACACGCTTAATACCTGTATCTACAAAATAAAATTTTGATGATTGAACTCGTACCTTATTTATATTAGTTAACTGTAAATCAATGAAATAATATACTTAAATGTAGTTTCAACATGTTATATATTAACAATCTTTAATCGAAAGACTTTATTAACAGAATCGGTCACCAACGAGATTTTATAGTAGGGATCTTTACGAATTTCAGAGTAAATCACATACTCTTTTTGTGAAAAAAGAGTCTTTAAATAAATTGATCGAAGTGGAATAAAGCCATCCGCTGTCAAATCAAACTGCAAATGAACTTTAGAGTCGATTGTATCTGGATTAAACCACTACTAAATGTGATAAATGGTGAATCTGAATTAACGCTCATTAAATCTTGTTTACGTCTTCCGGGTGGAAAGAAATCTTCGCCATCGTTGTAATTTAAATTTAAAGTTGCTTTTAACCAGTAGAGCCTATTCGTTGGAAAATTACTTGGAATTTCTACAAAAACTTGTGACCAATCTCCACTTCCATTTCCTGGATCATTTGGATCATTAGATGAACCTTCTGCCGCTTTTTTTACAGCAGCGTAAGCATCAGCTTTTTTTAAGCCTTTACTTAAAGTTAACTGTTTTGGATAGTAACCGCCAAGAACTTTAACTCCCGTTTCTTGTAAAAGCGTTTTAATCTGATCTGGAGTTAATTTAAGATTAATTCCACGAATGAGTGCTACAAGTCCTGCTATTTGAGGTGTTGCCATACTCGTTCCAGAAATTCCGGCCAAAAATTTGCGATCCTCAAATGGTTCTGGTTTTGTTCTAAAAACATGTGGCTCAGGAATGCGTGAATCATTAGTCCAAGTACTTAAAATTTGTCTTAAGGATTTTCCACGATTAGGTTTATAACCATCCCCTCCAGGAGCTGCTATATCCACCCAATCATGAGATTCACTAAAGTAAGATATAAAATCATCACTACCAAGCGAAGCCACAGCTAAAACGGTAGGATATCCTCCTGGATAGCTATCAGGATTTCCCTGTTCATAAGAATTTCCTGCAGCCGCAACAACGGGAATCCCTTTATCGTAAACCTCTTTATAAACTTTTTCACTAACTCGGTCATAATTAGGACCACCCAAACTCATACTTAAAACTTGAGCACCCTGTTTTACAGCGTACATTACCCCTTGAAGAATTTCACCAGATGACCCCATTCCTTCATCGTCGAGAATTTTAACAGGAATAATCATATAACCTGGAGCAACTCCATTGAAGTTTTTTTCAGTTACCCTCTTTCCTGCTACCATTCCAGCGCAATGTGTTCCGTGTCCCACCCAATCATGATAACCACCTACCACTTCATAATCTTCCCATTTTCCAGTCTCATCATTTAAACGATAACCTTGTAGTGCTGGTTCATACTCGTTTTTAGTTTGGTAAGTTTTTGCACCAGACATATAGTATACATGATAAAAATTATAAGCATTTTCCCAGGGAGCAATGTAGGGATTTTGGGTATAAAGTCCTGTATCTAAAACTGCGATCTTAATTTTTTTATTCCAGAGATTTTTTTCAGTTAGATATTTATGAGCAGCTGGAACATTGAGTGCATTCATATTCCAGGTGTAACCGTTAGCCTCATTAATTTCAACCTGTTCACGTTTTTCGGTTATATTTTCCCAAATATAAGGTATGGGATCTAAATCCATTTTTTTATAGATAAAATTGGGTCCTATTTCATCAATCTCTTGATACTCTTTTTTTAAAGCGGCTATGATTTTAGCTTCATCTAAAGATGGATCATCACCTTTTACACGAACATCAAACACCGATTGATTTTTTAATTGTACAACTTCGTAAACATCGATCATTTTATTTTGATTTTTATTATTAAATAAAACTTTGGAGAACATGGAATAAATAAATTTTTTATTTTCCCCTAAACTCATTTTATTAAAAGAGGGCTTAAGCATAATAAGAAATGATGCTGGAACAATATTAGCTTTTTTATTTTCAAACTGAATTGCCTTAAAAGGAATTGCAATTAGTTCAAAACTAAAGATGAGTGTGATTAACGCAACGATATATAAATAACTTCGCATGAAATTATTTTAGATTAAATCCTGCATCTTTCAAACTATTAATAATTAAATTTTCTAACTCTTTAATTACTTCACCGGTTAAAGTTTTTTCATTATCAAAGAAAGTACTTCTCAAAGTAATCGTTTTTTCAGTTTCATTTAGATTATAGACATCTAGGAGTCTATGCGAAACAAGCTCTTTGCGTTTAATTTTGTTCAATACGTTTAGAATTTGGCCTGCAAAAACAGCTCGATCAACTTTAATAGTATAATCAAAAAGTGATGTTTGAAATTTTGATATTGGTTTGTAGCCATGTTTATATTTTAAATTCTTCTCTTCTAATTCAGCAAGATCAATAATACAGATACTAGCAGCGCCTTTAATTTTTAAATCCTTCATTAAAATTGGATGAAGTGAAGTAATCCCACCGCAAACTTTACCCATAATACGAATATTAATATACTCAAAAGGGTGACGACCTTTCCAGGTTTCAGGGATTATCTTATTGGGAAATTTATCATTTATTTCATAAGAAAAATCAAAACTCACATTAATAAATTTTAAGTACTCTTCAATATCGTTAACCAAACTCATAAAGTTATGTTCAGAACTTTCAGATTTACTAAAATAAACTACACCTAAATGATTTTTTTCTAAGTTAAAATTTTTACTATCAGGTAAATAGCTTCTTCCAATTTCAAAAAATTTAAAAGCAGAATAGGTTTTAGCATTAAGACCAATTAAATTCACCAAAGAGGGCACTAACGATGGTCTCATTCTATCAGTTTCAGCTGAAAGTGGGTTAAAGAGTTGTAGTCCTTCATTTAAGCTTCCCCAATAAGCATCCTGAATTAATTTTTCACCTACCAATGGATATGTTAAAACCTCAATGGATTTAGTTCTATTGACAAAAAAATCTTGAGTTTTTCGATGAAGTTGTTTAGCTAAACTCAGTTTTACCGGTTTAATATCAGTTAAAGGTGAAAGTGGGGCAATATTATCAAACCCAATCATTCTACCAATCTCTTCAATTAAATCTGCTTCAAACTCAATATCTTTAGTACATCGGTAAGTGGGAACCGTAAGTTCTAACTTAAAATCTGCTTCTTGAATTTTATCAATTTTAAAATCGAGTGCTTTAAAAATAGTTAAAACTCGCTCTTCACCAATTACTGTTCCTAAATATTTTTCAATTCTTTCCACACTGGTTTTAATTTTTAAAGGTGCTTTAGATTGGTGAAAATCAACTCCATCTCCTTCAACTTTTCCAACAACTTTACAGTTAGGATTAAAATTTTTAACAAGTTCAAGTGTTCGAAGAAGTGTTCTATAACATTGATTACTATCAAGTGATTTTTCATATCGTTGAGAAGACTCAGATCTAAGTCCAAGGCGAACTGAAGTTCTGCGTACACTCGCAGCATGCCAGTTAGCCACTTCTATAAAAATATCTTTAGTGTCATTCGTTACTGAGCTTGAGAGTCCTCCCATAATTCCAGCTAGAACTAAAACTTCTCTATCATCAGCTATAACTGTGTCACCCGGAATCAACTCTCTTTCTACTTCATCTAATGTTTTAAATTTAGTGGATTCTGTTAGTTTTTTAATATGAATTTTTTTGCCACTAATTTTATTTAAATCGAAAATATGTAGTGGAATTCCTAGTTCAATCATAACGTAATTACTAATATCAACGATACTATTAATAGAGCGAATTCCAACGCTATTTAAACGATTTTTTAGCCAATCTGGACTCTCCGTAATCATAACGTTTTTTACAGTTAAACCGAGATAAATTAAACCAGCACTATCACGCTCAACTACCGGCTTAATAGGAGAATTTTCATTAGAGAAAAGTGCTTTTAATTTATTTTCCCAATTTGAATCATAAGGATTATTTAATGGTGTATTGAAGACAGTAGCTACTTCACGTGCCATGCCTAAATAACCCCAAAGATCTGGTCTGTGAGTCAATGATTTATTATCAATATTTAAAATAATGTCGGAACCAAGTTTTAGATGTTCACTTAAACTACTGCCAACAACAGCATCTTCCGCTAATTCTAAAAGTCCATCAATTGAACTTGTCATCCCTAGCTCTTCAGCTGAACAGAGCATACCTTCAGAGAGTACTCCTCTGATTTTTTTTGCCTCTAAGAGCATTCCATTTGGAAGTAGTAAACCTAATCCTGCATAAGGCACTTTTAATCCTACACGAACGTTAGTAGCTCCACAGACAACCTCTTTAGTTTCTGTCTCTTTTGAACCATATTGAAACGTAACTAAATTTAACTTTTCCGCTTCAGGATGCTTTCTGATACTTAAAATTTTAGCTACTTTAATTTTGGTGAAAATTTCGTTAGCAACTAAAACCTCTTCAACTTCAGCCACACTTAGAGTGAATTTTTGTCCAAACTCTTTAGGTGAAATAGTTGGAACATTAACAAAATCTTTTATCCAATTTAATGAAACTAACATGGAGAAACCTTTTAATATAATTTAAATTGTGAATTAAAACGAAGATCACCTGAATGGATTAAACGAATATCATCAATCGCGTATCTCATCATTACCAGACGATCAAGGCCTAGACCAAAAGCAAATCCGCTATAAACAGAGGTATCAATTTTTCCAGCTTTTAATACATTTGGATGAACCATCCCACATGGAAGTAATTCTACCCAACCAACATGTTTACATACGGAACAGCCTTTACCATTACAGATTAAACATTTGATATCTAATTCAAAACCTGGTTCTACGAAAGGAAAAAAACCAGGCCGAAGTCTTACTTCAACATTTTTAGCAAAAATCTCACTCAGTAATGTTTTCATAAAATAAATAAGGTGAGCAACCGAAACACCTTTATCCACCATCATCCCTTCTAATTGGTGGAAAACCATTTCGTGAGAGGCATCGGTCCTTTCCGCTCTAAACACTTTACCTGGACCCACAAATTTAAAGGGAGGTTTTTTACTCTCCATTCCTCTCACTTGTATTGGACTAGTATGTGTTCTTAACAGATGTTTGGTGCTGGCACTTCCATCAGCTTCACGAAACCAGAAGGTATCCTGCATATCGCGAGCTGGATGATCTTTGGGAATATTGAGTGCTTCGAAATTGTGGAAATCATCTTCGATGTGAGGTCCATCTAAAATTTCAAAACCCATGGATAAGAAGATATCTTCAATTTCACGTTGGACCAAAGTCACTGGGTGAAGTGCTGAACAATCTAATCCTCTATCAAATAAAGATTTTCTTAAAGTGATATCAATTTTTTCTTTACTAAGTTCAGCATTGATATTGATCAATTCAATTTCAGATAGATACTCATGAACTCTTTTCTCCATCAGATCTTTAAACTCATTGGCTTTAGAACCTAAAAGTTTTTTCTGTTCAACTGGTGCATCTTTGAGCGATTTTAAAATCTCTGAAAGAAGTCCCTGTTTACCCAGATATTTCGCCTTAAAATTTAAAACATCAGCTTGCGTTTTACATTCCAGAATTCCGGAATTAAAACTCGCAAAAATTTCCTCTAATTTACTCAGCATAAATTTGATCACCTCAAAAGATTTTTCGAACACTTAGGTGTAGCATTTGAGGTGTAAATTCGTCAATGACACAGATAGCGCAACAAAAATAGAAAAGTGCCCAAATTTATTGGGCCTTTATATGAGATTTCCTTCTTATGTTTCGATCGATAAATTAAAAATCAAGTAGCGGAATAAAAATTAAATTTTTACTGCGTCCTGCAGGCTTAATAACCATGATTCATAAAATTTTAACTGAAGTGAAAATTCCATTTTACCAAAATCTAATTTAAAAGAACTCAGCTAAGTCGGATCCATTCCCCCTCCATAAAGCTTACTCTTGTAATGAATGTGCTCGCCACACACCCATGACCCGCCTCTAATTTTGCCAGCTCCAAACTGGCCAAGAGTAATAGACTTTTCCACCGTTTCGGCAATCCACATAACCCATCCATTCACCAATTAAGGCAAACCTTAGGGCTGGACTTTGCTCCTATAGCCTTTCGACTACAGTCACCTTTTTCGACGGCAGGTACCGCCTAACCTAACCAAAAAACGATTTGTTGTATGGGTTAATAATAACTCATTGCATTAAATTTGTCAAGCATTTACTTTTCATCCGGATTAAGTAATTGAATTTATTAAATAATATATAATCCGTATAATTATAGCTGAATTATATATTTTTTACGCAATACTATTGCGGATTTTATGAATCTATCTAATAATCTATTTATGAAAATTGATAGAATCATCCCCTTATCAGAAGTACTAAACCGCAAAAGTGTCCTTCTACTTGGTCCTCGCAGAACAGGTAAGAGTTATTATCTGAATAATCAATTAAAAGTAGACCGCAAGTACGATTTACTTGATCCTGAAACCTTTAGACGTTTATCTAGTAGACCTGAAATTATTAGAGAAGAATTAACTGGAAAAGAAAAAATAATAGCCATCGATGAAATTCAAAAAATTCCAAGTTTAATGGATTTAGTTCACCTGTTAATTGAAAAAAATCATGTAAAGTTTTTATTAACTGGAAGTAGTGCTCGTAAATTAAATAGATCCTATACCTCCTTAATGGCCGGTAGAGCAAAGAAAATGATTCTCCACCCTTTAGTTTATCCTGAGCTTGAAAAAATAAAAAAAGTTAATATTAATCATATTTTACAATTCGGCACTTTACCTATTGTTCAAAACTCAGCTGATCCTTGGGATGAGTTGAGGGATTATACCGGCCTCTATTTAAAAGAAGAAATTTTAGCTGAATCTATTGTAAGAAAAATAGAAAACTTTTCACGGTTTATCGATTTTGCAGCATTAACCAGTGGCCAAGTTCTTAATTATGAATCAGTGGCCAGTGATGCACAAGTTCCTGCCCGTACAATTCGAGAATACTATTCTATACTCAAAGATACGTTGATGGGTGAAGTTGTTTTACCCGTAAAAGCTACCGCTAAAAGAAAATCAACAGCTACTGGAAAATTTTATTTTTTCGATGTTGGAGTTGTAAATTCCATTATTGGACGTAAAACAATTACACCAAAGACTATAGAGTATGGCTTTTTATTTGAACACTATATTTTCAATGAAGTACTTGCTTATAGGGACTATTTCAATCTTGATTTAAAGATAGAGTTTTGGAGAATCGATCAAGAACATGAAGTTGATTTAATTTTAAATGAAGATATTGCAATTGAAATTAAGGCCACAACTCTTATAAGTGAAAAACATTTAAAAGGATTAACCCAATTTGCCTCTTTAGGAAAATGTTCACGAAAAATAGTTGTATCGTTAGATAAAACTTATAGAAAAATTAATAATGACGTTGAAGTCTTTCCTTTCGATCAGTTTTTAAGCCTTTTATGGAATAAAAAAATAGCCTGATTTTACGCTTACTTCACACGAATAATATAGACGACGGTAAATGAAACCGGTCGAGTCTCTTTTCCCTTTCTAACAGAACCGTTAGTACCATCACTGGAGAGAATAGCATAACTATAAACTGTGGTGTCCCATCCACCCCAGCCAGTTCCATCTGGCCATCGTCCTGGACCAGATCCACTCGTATTCCAAAAATACTCTGAATTAGCAGGGATAGCATAATGTCCTTGAAACTGGTCATCTTGAGTCGACCCACTTGTAGTAGAACCTCGGAGATAATAACCAGCGGAATAAGTTGAAGCCGCACCACCTGCTGGATCACTTGGCGCAGAATTGAGGTTAGGCAGTGTTTGACCGTGATAAGGTGATTCAGTATCGTTTAGAACTGAACCATCACACTCTTTCCATCCCCAAGGAATTGTAGGAGTATTCGCAAAAGTTTTATGCCAAGATGTAATCGAACCGATCGGTTGAGCACCAACTTCAAGCCATCTTGTACCGTTATAATACATTTTTACATTTGCAGTAGTATCAAAAACTTCATACCCAGTAGCAGGAGACGCAATCGCAAGTCGTTGAACAGTAGTGACTGATGAATGGTAATAGGAGATTTGGCTTTGTAGTTTTCCAAAAGCTGCTAAAATTGTATCTGTGGCTGTAACGGCAGAATTAGTTGCGGTTGATAGTCCTGTTAAAACGATTGCTCTAACATCAGCCGCAAGAGTCGATATAGCTTGCTTAGCTGCTAAATCAGTTACTAAATTGGTAACACTCGCTTGAGCAATAGCCGCTGCTGCATCTAACTTCAAAGCTAGAGCATCGAAAACCGCATTTTGAGAAGCCCCAACATCAGTAACACCGTTAGAGATTGCATCCGCTACTGCCGCAGCTTTTGCCCTAGCATCGGTAAAATAGAGATTGGTTCCCTCTGTAACAATAGTAGTATTTAAAGTCTGAAAACTTTTGTCGCCACGATAATACTTAGTTGTATCATTTGGATTTGTTATGGCCGGTTCTTTATTGTTAAAAGTATTCCAGTCAGTACTCGATAAATAACCACTCGTACTAGTTGTAGCTTGAATTATTGAAAGTGCAGGTTGTGAAGTACTATGACTAACTAAAAGTGGCGTTGTAACCGTAACATTAGTTACAGTTCCAGCACCTGGAAGAGCAGGTTCAGGCACCCACCGTCTCCATTATATTTTAAGTAATCTCCTATAAATGGTATAGTTGTAGTAGTGTCAACGTCTGACAATTGATCTAAATCGTAATCACCCTTACCCGCAGTTATGGCACCAGTTCTTCCAAAAATAGCGTTTGAATTGCACTTCCAATTTTTTCCCATCCACTTCCATCATGAACAATATAATCTCCAACACTATATCCGTTACCACCTACACTAACTATATAGTAATCTCTATAGCTTCCTGCAGGTTCTGGATAATCATTAAGCGCATCCCATGTTCCTTTGTAGAGTAATCCATTTAGAGTTACTAGAGCATTTATATTTTTAGGAACCCATTTTCCAACACTGTCATCGTAAGTCAAAACCTCTTTGTCGTTAGGAATAGCTGTACATTTAAACGATTTCCCACCGAGTGTAGAATTACATAAAGAAAAATTGAGTTGAAAAGTTGCCGCTGCATTAGCACTTGTGAAAATAAAATCGAGCACATTATCAGCACTAAAAGCTACAGAGGAAAGTGTATTGGCCACTAAGGTGGTCGCATTTTTAGATTCAATTTGCAAAGTGGTCGTCGTACTTCCATCTTTTACTTGAAGGGTATTAACTGCTGTTAAATTATTTCCCGTTACTACAAATTGATTATTCGTTACTTGAATGTCTGAAACTGTGACCGGAAGAGTGTTACTACTTTTAAGATTACTAGCTTGTGACGATCTATAATTGACTTCGATTTTATCTTTGCTGCCAATACAACCAGCCAGAGAAATTAAAAAAAGAATGGATAAGATTATATAGTTCATACCTAGTCTATATCTTATCCTATAGACATGACTATTGAGGTGATGGGAATTTTATACCTTGATTTTAGTTGATAAAATTGCTCTTAAATAATTAAAGAAAGCAATAATTTCCGGATGAGCGTAGTCTGGATAAGACCAGGGAAGTTTATCAAAGGCTTCACCCTGAAAAATGAGTGTAAGATCGCTGTAAACTCCATCGCCTAGATAAACTCGATGAGTGAAATTTTTTGAAGTAGCTAATTGTAAATTTTCTAACGTTAAAATACCAATATCAAAATTAACTGTTCGATTTTTTCCAATAAAATGTTTCTCTTCTAATTGTTGTGCAATCAATTTAGCAGCTTTTAACTGCATACGATCAACTAGATCTAAACTCACAATAAAAATTCGTGCATAATCTTTTTTATCTCCACCCATTTCAGGATAGTAGTAATCAAGCATTGGAAAAAAATCATGCTTAAAAATTAAATTATTGGTTCCCCAATTATCGGTGAAGAGTTTTACTACATCGGTAAACTTTATTAAATCAGTGCGATAGAGAATACTGGAAAACAGCAATGCACTAGTTGGAGTTTTTAGCGTTCCCATTATTTTTTAGATTTATTGAGTTTAATAATTGAACTTTGATAGAACTGTTTTAATTCATCTAGGTATACGCGAGCTGTACCTTTTTTTCCGACCACAACGCCTGAAGCGCAATTTCCAACCCAAGCAGCTTCCACTAAACTCGCTCCCGCGACTAATGAAGCTACAATGGTACTTGCGGCAGTATCACCAGCTCCTGAAACATCAAATACCTCACTAGCTATAGTTGGAATAACTTCATAATTCCCACCCGCTTTAAGATCAATGAGCCCCATGCCTTCAGCACCTAAAGTAATGATGATTTGTTCTAATTTTAATTTTTCAATTAATATTTTTGCGATAGTCGATATATTTTTTTCGCCTTTATATCCCAATGAATCGATTAATTGTAGTGCTTCTAACTTATTTGGTTTTAACAAAGTGGCATTGGTATAAAATTCAGGTGGAGTTGTTCGATAAGGATCGACTAAAACAATTTTTCCTGCATCTTTAAATTTTTTAATTACAATTTCACAGAGATTTTTGGTAATCATACCTTTGCCATAATCTTGAATGATTATAGCCTCATGATTATTGATAAATGAGTCCACTTTTTTAAAAATTTCAGCTTTAGTATCTGATGAAATATCAACCAGCGTTTCATAATCTATTCGACAGATCTGTTGAGTATTAGTGAGTACTCGTTCTTTGTATGTTGTCTTCCGATCATAGGCCTTAATTAATGCTTGCAATGAGAGTCCAGATTTTGCTAGCAGCTCTTCAAAAACCCTTCCATTATTATCATCACCAATGACGCCGCAGAGGTTAGTCTTTATACCTAAACCAATCAGGTTATCGGCCACATTTGCCGCCAACCCTAATTTTTCCCACTCTTTTTGAACTTCCAGAATAGGTACCGGTGCTTCAGGCGAAATTCTTCTTACATCACCTAAGGTATATTTATCGACCCCTACATCGCCTAAAACAAGAATAGGATCAATACTAGTAAACTTATTAACGATTTCGCTGAATCTATTTTCAGAAATTAAGTTCATGCAATTATCTCTTTTACCAATTTTAAAACTTTTATTAGTTCAATTTTCGCCATACACTCATAATGACGACATGCACTTTTGGCACATTCAAAAGTTTCAGCACATGCTACCTCAGGGGTAATCACTCGACAATTATTTTGTTCACCAAACCATGGTCCCCACCTTTGAATTGATTGTACTTTTATTGGGGAATATATACCAACTAAGCTTCTACCTAAAATATTACTCAAATGGAGCGGACCAGTACTTGGACCAACAAAAAGTGTCGCACTGTTCAGCACTCCCACATAGTCACTTAATCCCTTTTTTGATCCATCAAAAAAACAGATTCGAGCCTTTAAATTTTCATCGTTTAATTTTGAAAATTCATTTTCAATTCCGACCAGATATCTCTTATCTGAGGGTGTAAATGAAATTACAAAAGAAAAATAAGCGGGATACTGTTTGTCAATTTCACTAATAGAGATTTTAGGTAACAATTTTCACCTCGGCGATTTAGCGTATGTCCATCATCCTGGAGTGAATAACAATATATTTTTCACAAAGAATTTTTTGCTCTTGGAAAGTTTTTCTAAATTTTTCTTGCTAGACATTTTCAATATCCATTCGACTTGGTAATTTTGTTCCAATAAAGGTAGACTATCATTCCCAATTAATATTAAGTTGTAGGATTCTAAATTGTATTCAGCTTCATACATTTCACAAAGTCTCAACTGCCGATAATGATATCTATTTAAAAAAGGCGTGCCATTTTGAGATAAGTCCACCTCACAAATTTTATAAAAAAACAAAAAACAATTAACAAATCCATTCTCCACCACATAAAAAATGGCTGACAAATTAATCAATGCCCAAAAATTCAACATAGTACAAACTTCTCCCAAATTTTTCAAGGGATCAAGTAATAATACATTTTCAAGCAGCGGACTGCTTTGTAAGCTTCATAACTACGTGAAAATAATAAAGTAAAATCATGGCTTCCGGGATACTTTTTTTATTGCAGGAACCATCGGCAGCGTTAATAGAAGATCTGGCGACATCGTTTCGTTGTAAAACGATATTCGCAGCACTTCATCATATAGACAAAATCAGATTTAAACTTTTAGCTTTTTTTAATCAGAGCAACTAAATTATCTGTAACCTCTTTGAGTCATATTAAGTATCTAATAGATAAGCATCATCGAAAACTTAATTTAAGTGGGGCTATTGCTCGGTTTTGCATCACTCTCATCACGCTCTCCTAATATCTTTTAAAATTTGATCATAAGTAAGTTTAGAATCACCTGCTTTAAGTTCATTTAATCTTCGATTTGCACGAACCTCATCACTTGCTGTAAAAAAAACTTTTAAAAAAGCATTAGGAAAAACTACAGTTCAATATCTCTACCTTCCATTACACAGAAATGTTTCTCTGCTAATTTTCGTTGAAAGATGGAGTAAAAATTCTCGAACCACCACTGGCACGAAACTTGCAGAAGCTAACTCATTAAATGTTCTCAGTTTTTGAGAGATAGGTTCTCATTATTAATCACGAATCATCGATTTACATCATTATTATATTAATATTAAGTATCTTAAGCTCTTTTGAATTGTAACAGTGCTCCTCGAAACGTCTGCTTATTACAAATGCGTAACCAATCGCTCCGAAACATCGCATAGTATCAATATATAAAATATTTTAACTCTTTTGCGACTAACAGCTATTGTTGATTTTCCACTTCCACCTGGACCATCGATCGCAATCACTTTAGCAGGTTCGACTGTTCACCTGAACTTATCCCTTTATTAATGTCTGGTATGCTTTTTTAACATATAGCCAGATAGTCGTTTCTACGACCTGCGGGAAGATTTTTTTCCGGCAGACACAGTTAAGCCTGGACCCATGTTGCGGCCACCGTGGCATATTCAATTGTAATTAAAGCTTTCAAGTAGATGTTTAAAATAACTCACTCCATATTCAATATTTTTATATGACTTACTTAATTTTCTACCATTAGGACTAAGCATTGAAGTATCTGTGCGTTTACCAGTGAGCGAGTGGTTACTAAAAACACCAATGGCCATTTTCTCTTCAATATAATCCATCGTGTATGGCATAATCTGCATCAATCCACTCGCACCCAACGGACTTGTACTCTCATGCTTAAAATGACTTTCAGTCCAAATCATAGCCGTAATCCAGAATGGATCTACCTTATATTTCTCTGAACACTCTAAGATAAAAGTCATATAAGGCTCTGCATCTCTTCTAATTTCTTTGGGCAGTGAAAGTAAAAGATGATTTCTCAAAGCAAATTTTGAATAATCTTGGAACTTTTTTAGAGCTCTATGTTTGTAGACCCATGGATGACCAGGATACTCATACTCAACAAAGTAGGTATCGAGCTGCTTATAAGCCTCTTTCCAATCTTTAATCTGTGAAGACATTGCATCATAAAACACTAAAGAGATAAAAAAGAAGGCACCAAATAGGTAAACATCGATTTGTGAGAAGATTCTGATAAACTCTAATGTTATCTTCTCATGAAATTTTGTTTTGGTAGTTGTTGGTTTTGTTTCCATAGTGGGGAGAATATTTACAGGAATCTGAGGTTAGTGTAAACGACTATGTGCGTCACGATGTAACTTTTCCCCCTTTTTACTAGCCTAGATTACGTAAGTGTATATAATCAGAATAATCACACTCAATAATAAGGATTGTATGAAGAAAAATAGTTTAGCCAGTGAGTCCTCTCTTTACCTTAAGCAGCACGAAAACAACCCTGTTAATTGGTATCCGTTTTCGGAAAAAGCCGTTGAACTTGCTAAATCTAAAAATCTTCCTATTTTTCTTTCAATTGGATATTCATCGTGTCATTGGTGCCATGTTATGGCCCACGAATCGTTTGAAGATGAAACTATCGCTAAAATTTTAAATGATAACTTCATTTGTATCAAAGTTGATAAGGAGGAGTTTCCAGATATCGATCAATATTATCAATTGAGTTGTCAAATTTTTGGTGGCCAAGGTGGATGGCCTCTAAGTGCCTTCTTGTTGCCGGATATGCGGCCCTTCTTTGTGGGAACCTATTTCCCCAAAGTTAGTAAACATAACCTTTCCAGCTTTGAAGATGTTCTAAAAAACATGATTGATGGATTTAAGAACAACCGAAAACTGCTCGAAGCAAATGGTGATAAAGCCGCTAGTCTCATAAAAGAGGGTATCCCACTTCCTCCTAAAATTGAAATTGAGGGTCACTTTCCACCACCCAACGCAGTAATGAATGCGCTTAAAGTATTAGAAGATAGCGAATGGGGTGGATATGGAAAACAACCAAAATTTCCTCACTTCACCTTTTTAGAGTGGGCCGTCGAGCAAATGAGTGAGGGCAAGATTGATCAGCAGTATGGTGAATTTATCATCAAAACAATAGATAATATGTGCTTAGGTGGAATTAATGACCACTGTAAGGGAGGCATTCATCGCTATTCTGTTGATCAAAAATGGCTTGTCCCCCATTTTGAAAAAATGTTGTATGATCAAGCTGGCTTCATTCGAGTTTTAACCAAAACTAGCCTCATTTATCCTAGTCCACTTATTTTAGATTCACTTTTTCAAACGTTAGATTATCTAAGAACTGAAATGCAATCAGAGAAAGGTTATTTTTTTAGCGCTCAAGATGCTGACTCTGAAGGGCATGAAGGGCTCTATTTTACTTTCACTGAGGCAGAATTTATTGAACATGTTTTAAGCATAGATGATGAGTCAATAAAGGGACGTCTACTTGAAATTAAAAAATGGTTTCAAATTACTTCGTCAGGTAATTTTGAAAATGGTCTCAATGTCATTAGTCTTGATCCTGCTCTCAAAATGGAATTTTTTAAAAACGGCAATTGGGAAATCATTAGAAAAGTTAGAAAAGTATTAATGGATAATAGAAAAATGAGAATTCCACCAAGTACTGATAACAAGGGTGTGGCAGGTTGGAATTTCATGCTTATTTCAGCACTAGTAGACGTAGTTCAATATAATAAAATAGAAGGTATTAGATTTCTCGCTCGTGATATATTATTTGCAACTTTTCCTACTATCTTTGAAACTTTTCTAGTGAGTAACCCACAATCACTAATTAATATTCGTCATACTACCACCAAAGAGGTTACTGTTTCTCATTTAGAAGATTATGTTTTCTTTGCAGATGCTAATTTACGCTTATATGAAATAACTGGGAATGAAACTTTAAAACAGAATAGTTATCATACAGTTAAATTTATTTTAAATGAATTTTATAAAAATGGAGAACTCTATTCTCGCCCATTTGCTCAAGATGCAAAAGCTACCTATCCCAATATTCCAGTTCAGTTTTATGATACATCCTATGTCTCAAGTATTGCTCGTTTGATCAATTCGATAAATAGATTAAGTGTGTTGATGAGTGATCAAGATCTAATAGAAAAAGTTGCCCCATTACGTGAAAAACTAACACAATTTACGCTAAATTCTCCTGTTTCAGGTGGTGAGGCATTGCGTGCGCTAACCTATCCTTTAGAAATTTACCGAGTAATAAAAGTGCCAATTAAATTTTTAGAACAAAAAGAGTGGTGGGAGGTTATTCCTCATCTTCTTTCTCGCTTTGTCTTTGATTATCATGAAGAAGCAAAATTTAAAGGTTGGCAAATTTGTACTAATAGCTCTTGTCAATCGCAAGGAGCCGATTTAAATAGCTTAATTAAAACCTTAACTCCACCCGAAACGGGATCAAATTAAATGCATATTAAAACTGGAAAAGCAGATCCAGAGGGTAAACGCTGTAAAGAGTGGAATAGTTAAATTGTCGTCGATCCTTATAGGAATCATTTCAAAGATAGTACAGATAAATGCAACAATAAACGATACTCCAAAATGCTCAAACTTAAAATCATATTGAGTAATAAATAAAATTGTAACGTTAATAACCAGAGTACTTAGAAAAAAAGCACAACTCCCTTCTAAGCTTTTGCCTTTAGCAATTTTTCTACGTCCAAATTTAATACCAATAATGGCACTAATTGGATCAGAAATAGCTAATGTGAAAATTGCAATTAAAGCTATTGTTTTAGGAAATGTAATTATAGTAAGTAGTACCGCTATTGTGTAGGGTACAGATGAGGACTCTTTTAATCGCTCTTCTGCTCTTAAAACAAATGTATTAATCCATTTAATATTTCGAGAAATTTCAGGGTATTTTATTCTTACCTGCTCTAAAAAATAGAGAACACAAGCACCAGTTCCTAAAATAAAAACAGATTGCTCATGGTTAAGTAAAAGGGCATAAACTGTACCAATAAAAACACCGGTTGCCATATGAAAAAAACGGCGAACCAGTTGTAAATCACTACGGGTAGCATATGGCTCATGATTTTTTACGACAACTTCATCTGTCATTAATGATCCTACATCAATTATTTATACTTATTATATCGGTCAAAAAATTAATTATTTAATCAAATTTTTATTTTTTGATTGAAAAGCTTTAGTATTTATAATAAGTCTAACCAACTATGAAATATGAAACCATTATTAGCGACATTAAATTAAATAATTTTCAATTAAGCTTTCAAACGTTTAAGGATTTTAGCACAGCCGTCGATGATTTTTGCGAGTTCTACGCTTCCAGCACTGACAGTAAAGTTTTAGAAGAGTATTCACCCTATTTTGGACATATTTGGCCGTCAAGTTTAGTTCTTTCACAGTACATGATTCAATTAAATAGTGATAACAAGTCTAAATTACAAGATCAGAAAATTCTCGAAATTGGTTCAGGTCTGGCCATCCCCTCTTTTGTCTGTAAAAAAATGGGACTAGATATTGCTGCTTCAGATTTTCATATAGATATCTTGTCGTTCTTAAATGAAAATCAAAAACTGAATAATACCTATTTTGATTTTTTTCAAACCAATTGGACTCAATTAGATTCTGTTATAAAAAATTTCAATCTTATTATTGGATCTGATATTTTATATGAATTACCTCAGGTAGGCACATTGGTTAATCTTTTTAAAAATGCTTCAAACGGCCAAGAAATTATTATCACTGACCCAGGAAGAACCTATATTCAGCCTTTTTTAGATGAAATGAAAAAAATTGGCTTTAAAGAAAAATATCCGGTACAAATTCAAAAAAATCCTCTGGGCAATGAAGAGATTTTCATTTTGCATCTATTTCGGTAGTTTATCACCACAAGTTTTCATTTCACTGCCAAAATAAGGATTCGCAACTTCTCCATCTTTTTGAACCCATTTGGCGTCCGCCATAGAGCAGCTTACAACAATTAACCCAACTTTTTTATTTTTTTGAACCCAGTCTACAAATGGTTTTGAAAAAATTTTAAACTCTTCGCGAGCAATACTTATATTTTTAGCATTTTTAATTTTATCATTACTTTGAAGTAAATTATTCTCTTCAATATTTTTAAGCTTACTTATGTCACTAGCTGCCACTTGAGCTTTTGCTAATGAATCATTGGCAAGCGCAGTCTGCATTTCTAAATAGTGAGGTAATATCTTATCTAAAGTTGTAGCAAAAACTATATTTGTATATAAAAAAATTAACAGGATAATAATTTTCATTGTAAGCCTTTTATTTCATTGGAATAAAACTTTTCACTTTTGTTTTCTTTAATGTTTCGTTAACTAGATTTAAAGAATCATCAGATAACTCTGAAAACTCAATACCTATTCCTGGCTCTAAATCATTTTCTTTTAAATCTCTAACCCAACGTACGATACCTTTGCCTTTAAGATATTTGTTGTACTCTTTATCTACTAATAAATTAAATCCAATAACATCACCTACCTTTGGAAAGTTTTGGTGCATATAAAGGAACATTCCGCCTTGACCAATATTTAGTACATTAACCTGAATTTTTTCATTATCACCAGACTGAAATTCTCCAACCAAACTTACACCAAAACGTTCGCTTTTTCTCCATTTTTTTTCACCTGGAAGTTGTGATTTTTTTACCTCATTTACAATGAAATCGATATTGTAGGGCTTTCCAAACATACCGTTAACACCCATAGCATAAGCTTCCTCTTTTGAAATATCAGCAAATCCAGTTACGAAAAAAACTGCAGGTTTATCTGTAGACATTTTTCTTATATTCTCTAAGAGCCCAACCCCATCACCTTTTGGCATTCTAACATCACTAATAACAATATCTACACTGGGGTTGCCTGACTTAATAATTTCAAATGCACTTATTCCATTTCCAGCTTCTAGACAAATGCAATCATACAGCTCAAATTCAAATCTTAAAAGTTCGCGTAGATCAGGTTCATCATCTACAATTAAGATAACTTTTCCTTTAATTAACTCATCTGGTAGCTTGTCACTAGAATATGCTTCTGCCATAAATTCACCGTAGTTTTCACTATCATACACTACTTTTTAAAGATAAAAAAGACTGCACCAAATAAGCAAAAGCCCGCCCATAAATAGTTGAGTGAAATTTTTTCTTTCATGTAAAAAGCACTAAAAAAAACAAAAACAGTGAGAGTTATAACCTCTTGAATGATTTTTAACTGAGATAAGGTTAGATATTGGTGACCAATTCGGTTGGCGGGGACTTGAAAACAATACTCTAAGAATGCAATTCAACTAGCAATAATAGCAATCCAAAGTGGTCTACTACTTAAATCTTTTAGATGCCCGTACCAAGCAAAGGTCATAAATATGTTAGAAATTAATAATAAAATAATAGTTCTAAACATCTTTATTTTCTCAAATTAACTTCACTTATCCAGTCATCGTAAGCCGCTACTTCGTCTAAAACTATTCCATCAAATCCAGCGTCTAAAATTCTATCCACAAAAGATCTTGATTTACCTTCATCATTATGAATTATAATTTTTTCCCAAATTTCACTCCAATATTGAACTCGATAACTTTTCCAAAATTCATGCTTAAATCCAACCCAAGCAGGTAAATGCGCTTCATCTAGCTGATTATCTACCCAATAATAATCACTGTTATTAATAGAACCTACACTTACGTAACACATGATCAATCTCTTAGCACCATTCTTTTTTATCTTCATTCGCTTTAAATCATCTTGATTAAACCATTCAAATTGACCCGTTTTACCACCTGGAAAATAACAATTAGTCACGATTAAATCGTAATCAGTTTCTGCAAATCTTTTAATGATATTTTCTTTTGAAGACGAAATATCACTACCTTTTACTTTTTTCATTAGATCGCTTGAAAGAAAAACATATAAAAAATTACTTATCTGAGCTAGTTTATCAATATTAGTTGTATTTAAAGTATGATTAAATTGAGGAATTTTTTCCAAAGCTATTTCGCCTTGAAAACTAACATAACCATATTTTTTATTTTGACTTACAGATTCGTTTCGTCTAGCTACATTTTCAACTTCACCATTGTCAGTATAGTCAATATTAAGAATTTTTTTATTCTTCTCTTTAAAAATAGCAAAAACTTTTCGTTTTCTATCACTATGCTCAGTTGAAGGAACATACTCAATCTGTTTTAAACTATTCTCTTTCCAAGTCCAAAATAGTGACTCATTAAGAATTCCATCAACATAGTTAACAAAATTTTTGTCGGCTCTAACATGATCATAACCTTGATTGGGTAAAATTATAAAATTTGGATTTCTCCCCTTGGCATATTTACTTAGCTTAATTACAAACTCTCTCATTTTAGATTGATAAAATTGAGGAGTCTCTTTTTTAAAATTATCAGCAAAAACATTAATACTTAATAATAAAATTAAAATAGTAAATTTCATTTTTTACCCTCTCTTCTTTATTAAAAATATACCATCTCTTAAAGGAATTAAACAAGCATGGAGTCCTTTAATTGAGCTAACTAGTTTATTGTGATTTTGAATAGCTTTGGTCTGTTTATCACCATTAGGATCCAGCACCAACCCATCCCATAACGTATTATCAACAGCAATAAATCCATTATCATTTAATTTGGTTAAACAGATCTCTAAATAATTTGAATAGTTAGCTTTATCAGCATCAATAAAAATGAAATCAAATTTCTCATTTAATTTAGCTAAAACGGTTAAGCCTTCTCCAATTATTGATTCAATTTTTTTTCCATGAATTGATTTACTCCAATAAGTTTTAGCCAGATTAACCGTTTCAACGTTAACATCAACAGTTATTACTTTTCCATCGCTAGGTAGTGCTTCTGCAAAAGTTAATGCTGAGTACCCAGTATAGGTTCCTAACTCTAAAACTTTTTTAGCACCAGCTAGTTGAATTAAAAATTGAAAAAATGAAGCCTCAAGCTTGCCAATTAACATTTGTGAACCATGAACATTTTTTTTGGTGTTTAATTCAATTTCTTCACATGCGCTAGAAGGTAGTGTACTATGATTAATACAATAGTTAATAATATCGTCAGGATTAATGGTTATTTTAGACACTATGAAAACCTCACAATCAGAATTTACCTTTATTAAGAATCTGCAAAATAAGTTTAAAAATAGTCTTCCTAAATCTTATCTTGGTATTGGAGATGACTGTAGCGCATTCCCTATTAATAGTAAAAATCTTTTTGTTACAACTACAGATTTATTAATAGAAAAAACCCATTTTAAACGCGATGAAATTACTCCATATCAGTTAGGCATAAAAGCTATGAATGTAAATTTAAGCGATTTGGCCAGCAAAGGTGCTAAACCTCACTCCTGTTTTATTTCACTTGCGATTCCTACAAAAAACAACTCTCACTTTTTTAAAGAGTTTTATTCTGCTATTCATTTTATGTGTCAAAAATATAAAATAACGTTACTAGGTGGAGATACCTCTAAATCAACTAGCGAAATTTTTATTAACGTTTTAATGAATGGTACCGTCAAAAAAAACCACTTAAAAAAGCGATCTAATGCTCAAATTGGTGACTCAATCTGTTTAACTGGAAACGTAGGTGAATCCGGACTTGGGCTTAAACTTTTGCAGGAAAAGGTCTTATTAAATAAATTAGAAAAAAAGATTGTAACCCACCATCTAATTAACCAAAATCATCTTACATTTGGTCAATGGTTAATTAAACAAAAAGAGGTCCACGCCATGATGGATGTTTCAGATGGGATTATGTCTGACATTAAGAGAATTTGTGAACAATCAAAGTGTGGAGCTGCTATTTCAATTGAAAAAATTCCTTTTTCAAAAAGTTTTAAAATAATTTGTGATAAACATAATTGGAAATTTGAAAATTTTATTCTTGGTGGTGGTGAAGATTATATATTAATGTTTACTGTGAAAGCCGGTATGTTTAATAAACTAAATAATAAATTTATTAAAGAATTTAAACTACCACTTTATGAAATTGGATTAATTACAAAACAAAAAAATAGTTTAAAAACTTTAAAATCAGGTAAAATAGTTGATTTTAACATTAAAGGATATGATCACTTTAGTTAAATATGGATATCAAAACAATAATCATTTCCAAAGCCAGTACAGCATTTGTAGTAACTATAATTTTTGGTTATTTTGGTGGTAAATTTCTTTATAATTATTTCAAAGACAAATTAAAAAATTGGTTATTTAACAATCCTAAAGTTTCAAATAATTCAAATGAATTAGTTCTGGCATATAACATCTTGGGATGTACTGAAAAATCATCTATAACAGAAATCAAATTAGCTTACAAAAAATTAGCTAAAATGTACCATCCTGATAGTTCCAAAAACAAGAAAGAAGCTGAGGCTAGATTTTTAAAAATCAAAGAAGCTTATGAGAAAGTTTTAGCCGATAAAAAAATCGGCCCAAATTAACTCTATTAAAACGTCATTTTTCCATTTAATACAACACTTCTTACTACTTCATTTGGTAATCCAAAACTAGTATTTGTCTCATATCCAGTGTGCCGTTTTGGTGAAATTAAGTTAGCTCCAGTAAGAGAAAGTTCACTATTTTGAGTTGGAGTCCAACCAACTCTTGCATCAATATCAAAATAGGCTTTTGTTCCTGGAGTATCTTCACCATTTGAATTTCTAAAAGATGATTTCCATCTGGAAAAAGTATCAAATGAGAAATTCTCAGCAAAAATCCACCAAGTATTTAATCCAAAACTATGCATTGGTGAGTTTGAATTATAACTTTCTAAATTAACACCATTGATACCCTTAAATACATCATGTAAATAAGCGTATTGAGGTCTTATCTTTAACTCACTTGTTGCCATCCAATCAGCGTAAATCTCGCCACCAACTCCGTAACCTGAAGTTGAGTAATCTGTAACCAGACGAGTTGCTATTGCACTATTGGTACAGTTGTGTTCGTTGGCATTAGCGTAATTTGTAGCCGCGGTAGTAGCTGCTGAAACTGAAGCACCGTTAGCTCTTTGCTGTTGATAAACTGTTGCAAAAAGAGCATTCCATGGCAAATAGGCTGATCCATCCATACAATATGGTAAACCAGATGATTGTACGGGAACTGAGGTAGTAGAGTTTGAGTTATTTCTGTAGATATTAAAAAAAGCTGAAGTATCTACAAAAAGATTTTTAGTAGGAGTAATTCTATAACCCGCCTCATAAGTAGTAATTTTTTCAACTGCTAAATTTCCTGGATAAAAATCTGTTTCAAGCGGAGTATTACTATTTGCGTGGCTTTGTCGAGCTACTAGTGGTATTAGAGAGTTAAATCACGTAAAGTTGAATTAGTAATACTAGCTGAACCTGGTTTAGTCATGTTTAGCATTCCACCCAAATCTTTTTGTACTGTCCTGGAATACGAATTGATTTATTATAGCCTGCCCACAAAAGTTTTATCATTAATTTTCCAGTGCACTTTTATTGATGGACTAATTTCATCACTGGCTATTTCAATATTTTCATACTTAGCCCCAGCAGTGATATAAACTTTATCTTGAATAATATTGACTTTATCTTGTAAGGATAAATTCCAATTTGTTTGGGTAATTGACTTAATTTTTTGACCGCCAAATGTCAGTACTTTATTAGTTAAATCAGCATCAATTTTGTAACGTCTTAAATTAAACTGAGATACAAAAAAAGACCATCTACCTAAATCTAAACTATCAACAAACTCAACATCATGAGTTTTAACAGAGTGACCACTGTTGGGAACATATTTTGTATATTTATCGTAATAATATTGCCCATAAAGATGGTGGGTATCATTGAAAGAGTGATCCCATTTTACTAAAGCATTTCCTGTAGTTTGTCGTGCTATTAAATCTTTTACTTCAACAAAAGGAGATGAATAAGAAAAAACTGCGACTTGATGATCTGCTGTTCCCGTACTCCAATTCGCTAGACCAGTTATGTTATTTTTTGAATCTAGAGTGTAGTCAGATCTAAAACCAAGACGTGTAGTCGTGGACCCGTCAAACGCATGCGTTCTAATTCCAAGATCTGGAAAAAAGGTAGTATCGTTATAAGCTTCAGATTCACCTCGGCTATAATATTTTGCAAACAATCTATAATTTAATTTATCTTCGTTTGCCTTTCCACCATATCTAATCGTTGTAGAAGCTTTTTCAACATTTCCAGTTGAAGCCGAAACCAAAAATCCTTGTGTGTTTTTAGCATTTTTGGTGATGATATTAATTACACCGTGAACTGCGTTTGCTCCCCACGCAGTTGCTCCTGGTCCACGTATAACTTCAATACGATCAATATCTTCTAATGCGTAATCTACTAAATCCCAATAAACCCCAGAGAAAATTGGTGAATAGAGAGTTCTACCATCCATGAGTACTAATAGTTTATTTGAGAATTGAGCCAGCCCTCCACCAAAACCCCTGATAGTTAAAGTTTGACTATTGTTTGTCATGTGTTCTGAATAGGCACCGGGAACCAACGCAATTGCATCTGCAATGGTTGTCACACCCGAACGACGGATATCATCAGAAGTTAAAACAAATATTGCAAAGGGGATTTCACTGGCCTTTTCTGAGACTTTTGAAGCTGAAACGACTTCAACATTAAGATTTAGAATATCTTCAAGATTAAGATCTTGTGCAAAAACTGATGAACTTCCAGCCAAAACCAGTGTAGCAAGCACAATTCCATCTGTTTTCCTACCCAATAATCTCCTCATTGAGATTTCCCCCTTGATTAATCTATAGTTAATATTGTAGGTAGATATAATGATTAAGGACATTCAGATTCATGTCAATGAAAAAGGGGTAGGTAATAAACACTAGAAATAATCCAATTGGATTTTTTGATTCAGGAGTAGGTGGGCTCTCAATTTGGCTTGAAACTGCGAAGCTAATGCCAAATGAAAATTCTGTTTATTATGCTGATTCTAATAACTGCCCTTACGGTGTAAAATCCGACCAAGATATTCAAGTAATAGTTAAAAACATCACAGAGTTTTTAATTAATGATCAAAATAGATGCAAAATTATTGTAGTGGCCTGTAATACTGCTAGTGGAATTGCTTTAAACTATTTGCGATCAACTTTTCCTAATTATCTTTTTGTTGGAATTGAACCTGCAATAAAACTTGCAGCTCAAGCGACCAAATCCAAAGTGATTGGAGTCCTTGCCACCGCCGGAACTTTTAGAGGAACTCTCTTTAACCAAACTTATGGAAAATATTGTAAAGATATTGAAGTAATTATTGAAGATGCTAAAGGTCTCGCTCAATTAGTAGAAGAGGGCAAATTTCAAACAGATGAAACCCGTGCTGTTTTAAAAAAATACTTAGATCCTATGATTACTAAAAAAGCTGATCAGATAGTTTTAGGCTGCACTCACTACCCTTTTCTGATTGAAATTATGCAAGAAATACTCCCGAAAAACGTCAATATTATTAATCCAGCACCAGCTGTGGCCAAACAGATTGAACGAGTTTTAGTACAAAACCATCTTAGAAACGAAAATAGCACCACAGCAAATCACCAATTTTTCGTCAATGGAAATCCGAGTGTCTTAAAAAGCATGATGGATAAATTCTATACTACAAATAATTACAAAATAACCCAGCGTTCCAACTGATCTTTTGTGCTAAGATCCTCCCCATCAAGCAAAATTTAAAGGAAGAGTCTGTATGAGTAATTCTAACGAACAAAATATTAAATCTATGGCTGATCTAGTAAGCCTATCTAAACAGCGCGGTTTTGTTTTTCAAAGCTCAGAAGTTTATGGTGGTCTTGGTTCATGTTGGGATTATGGTCCATTAGGAGTTGAATTAAAAAACAACGTAAAACAGACTTGGTGGAAAGCGATGACATTTCGTGAAGACGTAGATGGATTAGACGCTAGTATTCTTATGCACCCAACAGTTTGGAAAGCTAGTGGTCACGTAGATAATTTCACTGATCCGCTAGTTGATTGTAAAGCTTGTAAAAATAGATTCAGAGAAGATCAAATCGATAAAACTAAACCTTGTTCTAATTGTGGAGCTGTCGGACAGTTTACTGAATCACGCGCTTTCAACTTAATGTTTAAAACGCAAATGGGTCCAGTGGAAGATTCTGGTTCATTAGTTTACTTAAGACCAGAAACAGCGCAAGGAATTTTCGTTAACTTCTTAAACGTACAAACTAGTATGAGAAGAAAACTTCCCTTTGGTATAGCTCAAATCGGTAAAGCTTTTAGAAATGAGATTACTCCAGGAAATTTCGTATTTAGAACGCGCGAATTTGAACAGATGGAGATGCAATATTTTATTAAACCAGGAACACAAAAAGAGTTCATGCAAGAGTGGACTGATATTCGTAAACAGTGGCACATTGATAATGGTCTACGTGTTGAAAAATTAAGATTTGCTCCACATCCAGCGGATAAACTTGCCCATTATGCTGACGCTGCTCTTGATATTGAATATGAATACCCAATGGGTTGGGGTGAGATGGAAGGTATTCACTCTAGAACTGATTTTGATTTAAAACAGCACGAACAGTTCTCTGGAAAAAATCTCCACTATGTTGATCAAGTTGACGGAAACAAAAAATATATTCCTTATGTTATTGAAACTTCGGTTGGATGTGATCGTACGACTTTAGCTTTAATGTGTGATGCTTACCGAGTTGAGTTTCCAGGTGACAAAGAGAAAGAGCGAATCGTAATGAGATTCCATCCAAAAATTGCTCCGATTAAAGTAGCCATTTTACCACTCATGAAAAAAGAGCCGTTAGAAACTCCAGCGATGAAACTATTTAAAGAGTTACAAAAAAATTATAAATGTGAATACGATCTTTCAGGTTCCATTGGAAAGAGGTACCGTCGCCAAGATGAGATCGGTACACCTTACTGTATCACAATTGACTACGATACTTTAACTGATCAAGCTGTAACTATTCGAGATAGAGACAGTATGAAACAGGAACGTGTAGCACTTGATCAAGTACAAAAATATTTGAAAGATAATTTGAATTTATAAATGTTAGACCAATTAAAAAATTTATCGGCAACACTTTTAAAAGAACAGACTTTTGATTTCTTAAGTGTGGCGGTTATTGATTTTAAAAGTCATAAATATGATTTTTTTAATTTAAATAAAAGTGGTTCTGAGCTTGATCCTATTTTTGATTTAGCGAGTATCACTAAGCCGCTAACCTTATCCTTTCACTATTTTAAAAATCCTGGACTCTTTAAAGATAATCCCAAATTAAAACTCCTACTTAACCACCAAGGTTCATTAATTAGTGGTGGACGATTAAACCACTCTGATTGGAAACAAGAGCTCTTAAAATATGAGATTAAAGAGTCACCAACAGTTTATTCCGACTACTCAGCATTAAGACTAATGTTAGAACTCAAAACTGATTTTGAAAAATCTTGTAAAGAATTTTACGACCATAAAGTTCTTTTCTGGAAAGATTTAACGTTTAACCAGAAACTCAAATGTGCTCCCACTGGAACGAGAAACGGTAAAGTAATTCAAGGTGAAGTACATGACCCTAATGCTTACACCATTAATGAATTCTGCTCGCACGCTGGACTCTTTTCAACTATTAAAAATTTAACTGAAACAGTCATAAGTTTTGATAAAAAATATAATCTCATTCAAAAAATGGATGAAGAGTTTAAATCTCCAAAACTCAGCAGATTTATTTTAGGCTGGGACCATGCTGAAGATTTAGAAAACAGTCTCGCTGGCAAAGGCTGTTCAGCTAAAACGTTTGGCCACTTAGGTTTTACTGGAACCTCAATTTGGATTGATATTGAAAAAATGCGCGGACATATAATACTCACCAATGCCACTCAAAATTATTGGTATGATCGAACTCCTCTAAATAACCTTCGTAAAACTTTAGGTTCTTTTATTTGGAATATGAAGGATTAATTTATGAGCACACTCTGCACCCTACAAAATTTAAGTTTAACCTATCCCTACAAACAGATTTTCAAAGATGTTTCGTTCAATGTGAATGAGGGTGATAAGATTGGTCTTTTGGGCCTCAACGGTCACGGTAAAACTTCGCTATTTAAAATTTTAAATGAAGAAGTGACTCCCGATAAAACCAGTCCTGCCTTCATGTATGATAAGTGTAAAGATTTTTCGCTTTTCTTAGTTCCGCAAGAGCTCCCAATTTTTAAGGGTATTAATATTAGTAATTATTTTTATGAGTTTTACCCAGAGTTTAAATCAATCAAAAGCGAACTCAATGTTATTGAAAAGAAAATCAGCGAAGGTGATTTTAAAAGTGACGCCGAATTTGAAAAGTTAATCGATAGACAGGGAAAGTGTTACGATAAATTGCACGAATTAAATGAAGATCGCATTTATAACCAATACATAAGCTACTTAAAATATTTTGAAATTGAGAATTTAGAGCAGTGTCTAGAAAATATGTCTGGTGGCGAGCAAAGAAAAGTGGCTTTAAGTCTTGGCCTATCTGCTCCTCATAAAATTGTTCTTTGGGATGAGCCAACCAACCATCTCGATCTGCATACCATTAAACTATTTGAAGATGAGTTAGAAAATGCTGGAAAGACCTATCTCATTATTTCTCACGATAGATCACTCTTAAACAACGTGGTTAACCGAATAATCCATATTCAGTTTGGTAAAATTAAAAGTTTTAAGGGAACCTATTTTGATTATCTAAACTTCTTAATCGAAGAAGAGCAGAGTCGAGAAAAAGCGTTAGATAAACTGGCCAACACTCAAAGACGTGAAACTGCTTGGATTCGCAGAGGAGCTAAAGCTCGTCGAACCAAAAGTAAAAAGAGAATTGAAGACTACTCAACTCTCAACAACACCATTCGTGAATTAAAAGAGAAAGCACATAAGCAAGTAAACTTAAATATTCAAAACTCAGGTCGTAAAACTAAAATTCTATTCGAGGCTGAAGGATTAAACTTAACTTTTGGCCAAAATACACTATTTAATAACGTTAACCTCACCATCAACAAAGGCGATAAAATCGCGATCATGGGTAAAAACGGTGTAGGTAAAAGTAGCTTCTTAAAAATTATCTTAAATGAACTCCAACCCACAGCTGGTAAAATTAGTCGCGCTGAAAATTTATCCGTTGGCTATTTTTCACAAAAACGTGAAGTGCTAGATCTAGAATCAACGCCGTGGAAATTTATTGGCGAAGGTATTGATTACGTTATTTCTAACACCGGTATGAAAAAACATGTGGCCGCTTATCTCGAAAGTTTTCTATTTAACTCAGAAGAGATTAAACGCCCAATTAAAACTTTCTCAGGTGGTGAGAAAAATCGATTACAACTCGCGCACTTTATGAAACACGCGCAAGATATCTGGATTTTCGATGAGCCAACTAACGATCTCGATCTTGAAACCATTGGAATTCTAGAAGAAGAGTTACGAAACTACGAAGGGGCACTCCTGATTGTATCCCACGATAAAACCTTTATCGAAAACGTAACTAACAAGTGCTGGTTAATCTACGAAAAAAACTTCGAACAGTTCGACGGTGGATTTAATCAAGCAGAACTTTTCTTAGAAGCTATTGAGTTAGAATACGATTTACAAAAAGCCAAAGAGCAAGAGAAAGCTAAAAAAAATAGTAACGCTAAAGATAATAAAAAACTAACTTCTGCTGAAATTGCTCGCCACAAAGAGCTCCAAACCGAAATTGATAAGCAGGAAAAAATACTTGGTGACTTAAAAGAAAAATTAGCCACTTTTAATTTTGCCAATTTAGATAAAAGTAAAGTTGGTGAGATGGATAAGCTCCAACAAAAAATAAAAAAAGCTGAAAGCGCAATCGAAACACTCTTTAATGAATGGAGTATTTTGGAAGAAAAAAATCAGTAGTGTAATTTTCTTGCACAAACATAGTCGGCACAATAACCTGATTCGCATTCTGAATTAGCAATGCATAGCTGACCAAGTCTCGCTTTAAATTTGTCACTACCCAAACAGAAGCCACTATAACAAAAATCACTTAGACAATTCTCATTTTTCCCATAACAGGCGTCACCCACATCACCATCTGGTGCACCATAAGGTCTTTTAACGCATTTTTTTTCATCACAAAAATTACTTTCACAGTTAAAATTGTAAACACAGGGACTATGATTAGGTAACCGTCTATACGAAAAACGGTCACGCGTTTTAGATGCAATTGATCTATCTTTGGATAATGAACTCTGGTTTGCAAAATATAAACCAACGCAAAAAACCATTACCAACATCACTATTCGCTTCATAACTCACTCACTTAATATTAGAATTATCTCTCTTTTTCTGATAAAATACCTCTTTATGATAACCCAAACTAAAATTGAAGGAATCATCCTTGCAAGTTCCCTATCGTGAGAAGGATCTCATTGTGAAATTCCTTCTACGAGAAGGCGAGCAATTAACTCTCCTTTTCTACGGTGGTCTTGGCGGCGGAAAAAATCAAAAAGGTACAATATTAGATATTGGAAACGCACTCAAAGTTGAACTAAAACCCGAAAAAATTTCAACGCCAGATAAAATTCTAACCGTCAAAGAGTATAGCCTAATTTTTCGTCCCGAGAACATTCGCTACGATATCAAAGCTTTTTATCTGTTATGTTTTTTCTGCGAGATGATTACAAAAATTGCACCGACAGCTCATTTGTTAGATGAAAATCGAACACCATCACAACATGAATATTTTAGATTACTCAGTAATGCTATTTTTTATCTAGAAGAGTCCGTTAAACATAAAAATTTCAATTCACTTAACCACACTTTTATTTTTTTAACTAAACTCATTCATGAATCAGGCATTTCACCCAACCTTGTCCACTGTCTTTTTTGTGAAAATCTCTTAAGCGATCTTCCAGAATCTAGTAACCTCGAATTTAAAATCATGGAAGGAGGCTTCGCCTGCGCTCAATGCTCAAGTACCACTCAAAATAATTTTAACCTTTTTAAACATTTTAAAGAGGTCTACCAAATCCAGTACAAACAGTATCTCCACTTAAAAGAGGATATCATCCAAAAATACAACAAACAGCTGCTAGACTATTTTTATTCACATTTTAATTTAAACAACGAACACTTTAAATCAGTGCAATTTTTGAATTTATAAAACCATTTTTTAAATAAGAATCCAAACTTAAAATCACTCCCGTTACGGGAGTGAAAACGCAACTCGCATTATTTGTATTTTAATAAAAACAAAGGCTTAGATTCTATAATCGTGACTATTTACAAAACTCAAAAAAGGTGTTACACTCAAGTAACACTTATCATCGAGGTAACTTATGCCAACAGCTAAAAAAAGAGTAAATTTAACATTAGATCAAGATATCTATGAACAACTTGAACAAATTCAAAAATTAAGAAAGGCACCTTCAATGTCAGCAGTTGTTTTAGAACTCACCAAAGAGGCTTTAGAAATTCAAGAAGACCTCTATTTTTCTAAAATCGCACTTGAACGTGAAAAAGAAAAAACAGTATCTCACAAACAAATCTGGAAAAAGTAAATGTGGACTGTCGTTTACAAAAAATCAATAGCAAAAGATTTAAAAAGTATTTCACAAGATATGCAATATATCATTAGGCGTGCTATTGAAGAAAAACTAATGGTTGATCCCCACAAATTTGGAACTCCATTACGCCGAAACTTAAAAGGATTAATGAAATTACGAGTTGGTGACTATAGAATTATTTATTCAGTTCAAAATGATACAGTTACTGTTGAAATAATTAAAATTGGTCACAGAAGAGAAGTTTACGATTAATCTTTTGCAGTTTTTGAATTTATAATTTCATTTTTTGATAATCACCCCAACTTAATCCCAATCATTTTAACAATTTATATTTTCCAATGTCACCTCACTCCTTGCATATCACGCTCCCAACTATGCAAACACAAATATCCGCCATCTATTTAACCCCCAAAGGCCCCCAAGAGATCACCCTCTTCGGCTACGATTCCAAAAGCATCCCCGGCATCGAAATAGTAGGCCTCAAACATTTTGGCAAAATCATCAAAGAGAAATTTATCTTTCTCTCACGCTCCCGCAACCTAAAAATCCCCTTAAAAAAATATACCCTTTGTTGTGAAAGTTTCCCGCAAGACATCGATGTTATCAATTACGTTTGGCTGGAGTTTCCCCTACTCCTCCTCTACTGGTCTCTCTCGGAACAGATCAAAATCAAAAGCCTTGATCAATGCTACGCTTCAGGTTCGATTACACCTCAAGGAGAGATTCAAATCTTAAATTTTGATTCAAAATTCAAAAATTCCAAAAAAATCTCCATCAACATTCCTGAAAATCTCAGTGACGCAAATAGCACAGACCAACCCAATTCACTCATCGATGCTCGGGAACTTTTACAACACATTCCCCAGATAAAATTTTGTAGTTTTTCCGCACCAATTATGCCAAGCTAGCTGGACAAATTAAACTTGAACTGGAGGATTAAAAATGGACTTAAAACAATACATTGTAGACATTAAAGATTTCCCAAAACCAGGAATCATTTTTAAAGATATCTCTCCACTTCTTAACGAAAAATTCCATGAAGTAGTTAAACAGATGGGCGCTCAAGTTCAATGGGGACACGTAGACGCTGTCGTTGGAATTGAATCGCGAGGTTTTATTTTAGGCGCAGGACTTGCTGCCCACTTTAATAAAGGCTTTATTCCTGTTCGTAAAAAAGGCAAACTTCCTCCACCAGTAATTTCTCACTCTTACCAACTTGAATATGGTTCGGATACATTAGAAATTAAATCAGATCAACGTTCTAAAAACGTTGTTATCGTTGATGACGTTCTAGCAACCGGCGGAACACTAAACGCAACTATCCAATTATGTGAAAAAGCCAAACTTAATGTAGTTGATGTTCTCGTATTAATCGATCTGAAATTTTTAAACAACCTTGAATCACGTGGTTTAAAAATTAAATCAGTACTTCAATACACCTGAGTTTAGATAGTTCTAATCTATGAAAAAAAAGTCAGTAGAACCTAAGAAAATTCATCCCTGGAGACTATGTCCAATTGGTGAACACTGGGTTAAACCTCATCAAATGAGAGTACGACGTAGTAAAAAACACCCTGAAGGTGGAATAACTACTAGGCATGGACACTGTGCTAATAATCCAACAAAAAAAGATCAGCTTTATCCTGATGAAATTAATGAAATTGCAGATAAAAATTTTTCACAACTTACAAAAAAACTTAATTCAATTTCATCTATTTTTAAAAATGGTGATAGATTTGATAGTTTAATAATTGGATGGACACAATATTGGAATGAGGTTTTAGAGCCAATAGACCCACTAAATCCAAGTTTGGTTAAAGCACTAATTGCTTCAGAATCAGGCTTTGATCCACTTCAACTTGCCAATAAAAAAAATTCAAATAGTGCACGCGGATTAACTCAGATTACAAATAATACTAGAAAAATTCTTAGTGATGAAAAAGGTGAACTGAAGAATCATTATCTAACTTTGACTAAAATCGAACTCAATGAACCCAATTTAAACATTTGCGCTGGAATTAGATGGCTATTTCAAAAAAGAAAATTGGCCAGTAAAAAATTAGGTCGAGAGATTGATTGGATAGAAACTGTAGCCGATTATAAGGGATCCTTAAATGACTATATTGAAAATAACAAGCAAGGTGAAAAAATAATGGGTCCTTTTTTAAGATACTTAAAAGAATTAAAATAATGAAAAAGATAATTGTAAAATTCTTTCTTATTTCAGTTGTGTTACTCTTTAACTTATCATTCTCTTGGCAGGATAATTCATATGATATTTTAAATGAGAATGATTGGAACTTATATAAGCAAAATAATGAAAACCCAGCACTCTCATCTTCAGTTCAAGATGAAATACAATGGAAATCATATAATAAGTGGAGGTGTTTCTCTTCAGAAAAATTAGAATTTTCCTGCGGGACAGTTGATTATAATGGTGAACATGATGTACCAATCATAAATATTGAAGATAATGAGTATGATTTGAGTCCTGAATATACATGGGATTGTAAAAAAATAATTCAGGTTTGGTCAAAATTGATTGAAAATGAGAAATCAGTCTGCATTTATGGTGCTTATTTACAAGATTTAGAATTGGAAAAAATAACCTCATCGCTTTGGTACATCGAACGGATAAAGACTTCGAAGGGTTATTTTCAAGCGAACCAATCGCAAGATCTATTTAGATTGACAACGCTTTAGCCAGCTCAATGAGATCAGGACGATACTCATTACTTTTAGTTAAGCAGTTTTTTAACGGCGTTAATTGTACTTTACCATTCAACACCACCGTCGCTGTTGGAAACTCTCCATTCATAAGCGCTTTAACCGCCAAATAGCCCATTTCAGAAGCCACAAAACGATCTTTTGGTGTTGGACTACCACCTCTTTGCAAATGGCCTAAAATACAAACGTGCGAATCGATATGAAACATCTCTTTCAAAGTCGTCTGAATATCATAACTAATTCCACTCTTATACCCTTCAGCCGCAATCAAAATCGATGAATTTTTTCCCCGCTTAATTCCACGCTGAATATTATCCGCAATCTCTTGATAAGGAATTTTAGTCTCCGTCGGAAAAATCACATTCTCAGCACCAGTACAGACCCCCACATGAATTGCAATAGCTTGGCTCGATCGCCCCATCACTTCCACAATAAAAGTCCGCTCATGTGACGAAGCCGTATCCCGAATCTTATCCACAGCCTCAACCGCATTACTAACGGCCGTATCAAACCCAATCGTATACTCAGTTCCCGAAATATCATTATCAATCGTTCCAGGAATCCCAACTACTGGCATGCCAGTTTCAAGATTAAAAAGATTAGCCCCATTAAACGAACCATCTCCTCCAATCACAATCAGAGCATCAATATTATTTTTCTTTAAATTATCAAACGCTAACTTTCGACCTTCTGGTTTTAAAAACTCAGGACAACGTGAAGTTTGCAGAATCGTTCCACCTCGTTGAATAATGTTCCCAACACTTGAAACATCCATATCCACGAACTTGGATTTTAATAGACCTGCGTACCCTTTTTTAATACCCACCATTTTCAAATTATTAATAATCCCAGTTCTCACAATGGCACGAATAGCGCTATTCATTCCAGAACTATCCCCTCCACTACACAATAATCCTACTGTTTTAATTTTACTTTTGTCTGCCATAGAAAACTCCTAATTATTCAAAAACACTTCTTCCAGTAAATGCTTCAGGGTTGTTCATTCCCAGTAATTGTAACACTGTCGGCGCTACATCTTTTAACGCTTGGTTAGAATTAGCTGCCTTCAAACTGACGTTTTTTAATTTCGAATGAAATACACAAAATGGTACAACTGCATCGGTATGTGACGTATGTGGTGTTCCATCTTCATATTTCATCTGATCACTATTACCGTGATCACTTGTCACAATCACAGCTATCCCATTCTCTTCACATTTTTTCATCAATTGACCAACACAATTATCAAGCGCTTCAATCGCTTTCACTGCTGCCTCATAATTTCCTGTATGGCCAACCATATCTGAATTAGCAAAATTAACCGCAAAAAAAGTATACTGTTTATCATCTAATTTTTTCAACAAATCAGCTAAAACCAAATAGGCACTCATTTCAGGTTTTTGATCATATGTCGCTACATCTCGAGGAGACGAAATCAAAACGCGATCTTCGCCAGCAAACGGCTTCTCTTCCCCACCATTAAAAAAGTAAGTCACATGTGCATACTTTTCAGTTTCAGCTATCTTAAACTGCTTCAATTTTAAGGACGATAAATAATCACTAAACGTATTTTTCAACTTTTCCTTATCAAATAAAATAGGGAGTTTTACTTCATCTTCCACATAAGGAGTCATACACAGATAATATTGCGCTCTAAATGGTGTTTTATAATTATACTTATTAAATTCCTGAAAATTGGGATCAGTAAACGCTAATGTAATCTCTTTTGCTCGATCCGGCCTAAAATTAAAAAAGAAAATGCAATCATCTTTCTCCATTGCATACTCTTTCTTAAAAAGAATTGGATCTATAAACTCATCATAAATCCCTTTATCATACTGACTCTGAATATATTTAATAGGGTCAACATTCTCAATCTTACCTTCACCTATAAACGTCTTATATGCATGCAAAATCTTCTCATAACGTCGATCTCGATCCATCCCAATCGCACGTCCTTGCATCGACGCCAAAGTAAAATTTGGCATTTTCAAAATATCTTCTAGATATTTAATTCCATTAGTTTTCGCCGTATCTCGTCCATCCATATATGCATGTAAAAAAACTTTTAGATCTTTATGTGCACCCAAAACCTCAATAATCTTTTTTAAATGCTCAATATGCGAGTGAACACTTCCATCTGACAAAAGCCCCATCAAATGAATTCGCTTCGAATGTTTTTTGGCATTCTCAATTAACTCAATCATCTTTGGCATATTACTCAAATCATTTTTAGCAATAACTTCATTAATCCGTACTAAATCCTGTCTAACTGGTCGACCTGCACCTAAATTTAAGTGTCCTACTTCTGAGTTTCCAGCCACACCTTTAGGTAGCCCCACTAACTCACCACTAGCTTGAATAGTTGTAAAAGGATACTCTTTAAAAAGCTTATCAATATTAGGTTTTTTTGCTGCTGCAATAGCATTTGCCAACTTGTTAGGATTGATCCCAAAGCCATCTAGAATCACTAATAAAACCTGCTTACTTAAACCTTTAATGGAACTAACTTGATTTGACATAACCTCGCACTCCAAAGAGCACATTAGTAATGGTACGGATGTCCTTGATAAATAGTCTGTGCTCTATAAATTTGTTCTACCAGTATAATTCTGGCCCACATATGAGGATATGTCATTTTGGAAAGCGAAATTTTCGGCAATTTTAATTTTTGAAACTCTTCACTGAAACCTTGGAATGGACCAATCACTAAGCAGATTTTTTCAGTTGAACTCTCAATGAGATCATAGAGCCACTTGGAAAAATCATGACTACTATTTTGCTGACCATTTTCATCAAGTAAAATAATTTTACATTTATTGTTAGGGGAAATATCCTTACATTTTTTAAGAATATCGTCTTCAGACTTAAGTTCAAAAATTTTAAGTTTGGGAAGTGTTATGCGTTTTAGATACTCATCTTCCAGTGCTGCCAGATTCTTATCACGCAGTTTTCCAACAACTAAAAGATAGATCTCTTTTTGCATTTTTAGAAATAATTTTCGACTTTAAATTCGTCTTGCTGGAATTCTATTTTTTCCATTTCAAGAGTAATTTCAGGATTAGCAACGTAATATTCACTTGGAATAGTGATGTTACCAGCATTTTTCCAAACTGTTTCAATATCATAAGTTAATCGAGCACCCTCTTGGAAAATATGAACCATTACATCGCCAGCATCAATTAAAATCCATTCAGCAGATTCATAACCTTCTAAAGATCTAACTTTAATTTTAGATTCACGTAATACTCGCATTACCATGTTACTCATTGCTTGAGCCATAATCATGTTGCTTGCTGATCCAATAATAAAGAAATCAGCTAAAGAACTTATGCCTCTCATATCTAGAATTTTAAGATCAGTACCTTTGAAATTTGCCATCACCCAAGTCACACCATAAGCTAAATTTAGTGACTCTTCATTAGCAGAATTACCCATGATTTTTTCTACGTTAGCTAGGATAAAATCTCTGTTACTTGACATTGGCTTGTTCCTCTTTGTCGTTAGAAGATTTTTTATCTTCTTTGACGACTCTCAATAGAAGTTGTTTTAAGAAGTCTATGTTTCGTCCAGACACTGCTGAAATAGGCACAACCTTCTTTTGTAAATTCTCTTCAAAGCACCTTTGAAACTTTACAATCTCGTCTTCACTTAACGCATCAATCTTAGTTAAGCAAACAATCTCTCGTTTGTCTGTCAAATTTTCATCATATTGAGCTAGTTCCTCTCGAACTGTCATGTAACTTTCAAGTGCTTCAAACTCATCTAAGCAGTATGATACATCCACTAAGTGCAATAAAACCTTAGTTCGTTCAATATGTTTTAAAAATTTAATTCCAAGTCCTTTACCTAAGTGAGCACCCTCAATCAATCCTGGAATATCAGCCACCACCACAGTATCACTCTCATTAACTCTTACGATCCCTAAGTGCGGCTCTAAAGTTGTAAAGGGATAATCCGCAATTTTAGGTTTAGCATTTGAGATAGAAGATATGAGTGTCGATTTTCCAGCATTAGGTAAGCCAACTAACGCCACTTGAGCGAGCAGCTTTAATTCTAATCTTAAATTTAATGAGACCCCAGGTAATCCATCTTGGCAGAAATCAGGACTCCGATTAATCGAGGTTTGAAAATAAAGATTCCCTTTACCACCCTTTCCACCTTCAGCAATTTTTACCACTTGGTTCTCTTCATTGAGATCAAAGAGTACTAATCCATTATCATCATCATAAACTAATGTTCCGACTGGAACTTTTAAAATAAGATCATTACCATCGCGACCACATCTTCCGTTAGTTCCACCCTTAACACCATCTTCGGCCTTAAAATCTTTAACTCCGCGAATGTGTAAAAGTGTATTTAACCCAAGATCAGTAGCAATGTAGACATCGGCACCACGACCGCCGTCACCACCATCTGGTCCACCAAAAGGAATATATTTTTCTCGACGGAAACTAATGGCCCCAGGACCACCATGACCTGAACTAACTGATATTTTAACTTCGTCTATAAATTTCATATGAAAGGCAGTACCAAATAATATAGGGGTATACAAGCTACCCCTATATCAATAACCGGATATATTTACTTTTTTTCAGGTTTCTTTAAGCTGGAAGGACTGAAACAATTCTTTTAGAGCGGCTATAGTTTGAAAATTCAACTTTTCCATCAGTTAGAGCAAAAAGTGTGCAAGTCTCTACCCATTCCAACATTTTTTCCTGGGTGAACACGCGTGCCGCTTGTCTTAAAATGATCGCACCAGTTTTAATAACTTCGCCACCATATTTTTTCACGCCTCTCATCTTCGGGTTTGAATCTCGTCCGTTCTGGGTGGACCCGGCCCCTTTCTTCTGTGCCATAATATCTCCTAAATCTTATTACTTATTTTAAATATTTTTGAGCTTCTTTAGACGCTTTATCAATTTCACTAACTTTACCAGCACCATCTTTTACTGATGTAATAAGAAGTGAAGTAAATAATTGTCTGTGACCATTTTTTCTACGCCATTTACCTGGAGCTCTTTTAAAAACGATTACTTTTTCGCCTTTACCTTGTCTAATAATTTTCGCTGTAACTTGAGCGCCACTCACTACTGGTTTTCCCACTTTTGGAGAATCACCACCAATGAATAAAACTTTATCAAACGAAACAGTTGAACCAACTTCTGATTCTAACTTTTCAACATCGAGAACATCGCCCGATTTAACTGAGTATTGGTGTCCACCAATTTCCACGATACCGTACATAATAACTCCTGACATTTCGGTTGAGGGGAAGACAAGATAATTGTCTTACTTTTTAGTCGGTTAAACCCTTTTTCCAGAATATGTAGTTAATATGTAGATAAGCAACGGATGTCAAGTCTATAAATTTAATTTAACGCGCCATTTGGTCGAAGGGTTTTTAGGAGGTGTTATGGATAACACTAAAAGCAAAAAGAAATCGAACGCACCTGTTTCTAAAGATGCCGGAGAATTTCACTATTTTCAATTTTTCACCAAAAATGACATCAATATTTTTCTGCAGATTGACCTGCAGCAACTTAATCCGTCACTGGTTAGCCTTTTAAAGGAGCTAAATTTTACGGAAGTCACAGTTAAAGGTGGTTTAAATGAACTTCAACAAAAAGATAATTGCCGGATTCTAAAAATAAACGACGCATCATCTCAAGTGGTAAAAAACATTATCGCCATTACTGAGACAGATCGCTATGGCCTTGAAAGTTTAAATCAAAAACTGGGATACCAGGTTTACAGATATAAAGGTGTTGGTTTGATGGTTATGTCAAATCGAAGCCAAGTTTGGGAACTGGGCGTAATGCCAACCTTTGGAAGTAAAGATGAGCGTTATGCAAGTACGTGCGTTCTAACACGTTTTCTAACCTGGTCACTAGATCAACTTGGTTACGTAGGATTTTGGGGTGTGACAGTTGATAATGGCGTAGTAATTATGAAACCTAAACAGTGTAATTACGAAGCAGTTTTCATTAATCCCAAAGAGCTCACTATACTGTCACGAGAAGGGAAAAAATCCATCAAAGGACAACTTTCAGTGATTCGCTTGGATGAGCATTTACAAAATGAACCCATTGGAATGAGCAATGAAGAGCTGATTAGTTTTTTAAGTTATCATACAACTTATTTTGATATGAATGGTTTGAGTTTTTCTACTCGTCAGAATATTTTTAACCTTGTAACAGTAAGTAAAGGATTAATCTATCCGAAAGAGAGTTTCAAATCACGTACTGATTTAGCTATTTAATGCCAAAAAAGAGGAGTAGAAATAATTCTACCCCTCTAAGAGAATATTATTTAAAACATATCACAGATATATCTTAAACCAGATGACTTGCTATTTTGAGGACAAATCCTAATTTCAGATCTAGCTACATCTAACCAGTTTAAATTTTCTAAATCTTCTATTGGCGATAAATCTGTAACAAAATTATGAGTTAAATCTAAACTTGTTAAATTTTTCAAGTTTTTAAGTGGCATCAAATTTTGAACAAAATTATACTGAATACGAAGCTCTTTTAAGTTATACATATGAACAAGTGGAGATAAGTCTTCAATAAGATTATGTTGTAGTTCTAACTCTTTTAGATACTGTAATTTTAAAATAGGTTCTAGTGTTTTAACACCACTATAAAACATATTTAACTCTTCCAAGTAAGGAAAATATTTAAGAAACTTAGGATTTTCAAAATTACCTTCTATTAAAATTACCTTTTTTAGAGTTAGAGGTTTTGAAACTTCATTCATAGTAAAATTAAAACGAGTAGTTTTAAACCAATTTAAATCAGGAAATTTTTCTAAAATTGATAAATCAACAAATTTTGAATTAAGTAAGTTTTTCTTATCACCTTGAATTTCCAATCCGTATAGCCTTTCAAGTCCAATTAAAAGTCTTGGATTATGAAAACGACTTTTCAAATCAACTTCATCAAAAGCAATTGCTGCATGTCCAGCATTTACCCAAGCTAAAACATCTGAGCAAGAATTTACTTTTGGCGAAACATATTTTGTGTTTTTCAATTTTTCAAAGATATCTTGAGCAAACGCAATTGAATCAGCATCAATACTTTCGCCATTACAAAAATCTACAAATCCATTAGTGTTTTCTGTGATATCAGAAATTAAAGTATCAATATCTGTTTTAAATTGAAACTTATCTTTCAAACTATTTTTTGTAGCTTCATCTAATACATCAATGAAATCATTTAGAATTTCATCTAATTGCTTTTTATGGTTTTCAAAACTAATTTTAAGATTAGTTATAAATAGTTTTGAATGTTCCTTATGTCTTAATTGATTAAGTAAGGAGTAATTTAGATCTAATTTTTTTTCATTAAAAACAATTCCAATTTTTTCAAATTCTATAGAATTATTTTTAAACTTATCAATATTTTCTTCAAGATCCTTTTTTCGACGTTTCAATAACTCTTCATCTGGCTTTGGTGTTTCAACTATACTAATAGTTATTGGGGTTGCCGTAGGCACAACTGTAGTCGAAGCTAATTCTTGATTTTCTTTTATAGTTTCACTTTTTTCAGATTCATGTTTTGAACAACTAATACTTAAAACTAGTGTTGCGGCCATAATTAAATTCATTGTTTTCATTTTAACTCTCCTTTTTATAATTAAAATTCGTTTCCACATTTTTCGAAACCAAAATCTTTATTTCTACAAGTTTTATACTCTTCAGGACCAAAAGACGGGTGAGCACAAGAAGCATATGTTTCAACACCAAATGATTTATCTTCACAGGTGTTCCAAACTTCTACTCCATGAGAAGGGTGTCTACAACTATCTGTTCTTTCAATACCAAATTCAGGTTTTCTACATTTTAATGGTTTATCACCTTTGCATAGTATCCATTGATGTCCTGTAGATTTATTTGTACAAATTGTTTGACCATTTGATTGATAAGGTAATACACGATAATCACCATCATTAACCATTACTCTATGTACACGATCAAAAGCATCACATGTCCATTGATTTTTAGGGAAATAAGTTTCACGAATATTATTATTATATGTTTCATCAGTGGAAATATTTATTCTGCCCCAACTATCAATACAATTTCTATAACCTGGATCATACTCTTGAACGATATAATTATATTCTTTACCACACGAGTAATCAGCTTTTTCGTTATAAACTACACCACCACAAGCTTCACTTGAAGAGTTTCTAAATAAAAGTGGACCGCATACTTCACCAGACCCTCTTTTATATCTTAGAACACCACAGACCTCACCACTTCCCCATTTGTAAGTTTTCACTCCACAAATAGGATCAGATTTTTCTTTGTAGATTGGATCTTTGCAGAATTCTTCTGCAGATCCTGCAACTCTTTTTGGATAGTGCATTTCTGGGTAAGTTAAATCTTCAGGAAATACACATTGAGTATAGTTATCAATACACTTAGTATAATATCGTTTCAGTTTATTTAATTCAGATCTAACCAGGTTAGCAGTTTTATTAAGTCCTACTATATCAACTTCTACAAACTGATTTTGATTTTTTAAAATATAATCAACGTTATCTAAATTTTGTAAATATTTATTTCTATATTCAACCAATTTATCAAGAACATCCTGTTGATTATATGTATCCATTGGAGTAATTTCAGTTGGTAAATCAATTCGTTCATACTTAGTGGTTGAAGCAATTATTGGAACTGCAAAACCCTTAAATACATTTTCATTGAATTCATTTATAAGATCTAAAATCTTATCAGGATCAGATGAATTTTTAATTCCTCCACCTTCAGCATACATATTGATGTAAATCATTCGAGATGAAGAAATATTTCTTAAAAGAGTTTGAAAAGAGACTCCAACTGTAGTCTTATTGGCAATTAAACTTCCATTAAACTGTGCTTCAATTTGCTTTAAATCACTTTGATCTTTAGTTTTAATTTCAATTAAAGCATAAAATCTTCCACCTGATGTATAGGTGTTAATAAATTCTTGACCACATTTTTTTATAAACGGAATAGTCCCTTTACTTTGTAAAAGATCCCAAGCACTTTTAGTAAGTCTTGGATTTTGAATAATATTAGTATTATTTAAAACATCCAATTTAACTAAATAATAAAGAGAATATTGATTAATTTTAATTTCTTCAAAATATTTTGATTTGCCCTCAACCTTAAAGAAGGTGGATTTTAAGGCGGCTGAAGCTGAGATATTAACTTCTTTAATTAGTTCATCTTTATTTTCAATTTTTAAAAATGAAAATTTTACTTTTTGTCCACGCAAATCCGCCACTTGCTTAACTCCATCATGTTCAACACATTTGCCCATCACTTCGCTAGTTCCAATATCAATTCCATAACCAACATCCATACCGACTTCAGGAAAAAAAGGAATAACACTTTTAGCTCTCTTTGGATTTATTGCCATCGCTGAAGATAACGAAAAAACCATCATTAAAGCTAATGCAGTCGATTTCTTAAACATTTACTTCTCCTTATTTAAAAATTAACAAAATTGTTAATAATTAAACGAAGACAAAAGCAAACG
>JAXLVO010000013.1:0-50247 GCA_046328975.1 Bacteriovoracaceae bacterium
ATTCTAGTTTAAATTATGCTGTAAAAGATTTAGGTGAATGGGCAGTCTATGAAAATAAAAAATTTTCACATGAATTTAAAGTTGGATATAAACGTGTTGCAGTTTCGGTAGAATGTTATTAGTTTTAAGTAAGATTAAATATCTTTTCTGGAATAAGTAGAAGTGCTTTAGTTGATTGATTCTAATCAAGATGAATTCGTTTTTAATGCAGAAAATATTTAAGAATAAATATCACAGCAGGGTTAATTTAGTCCTCTGTTTCTTCCAAGTGGCAATTTAATTGGAAATTAGGATAGCCGGTTAGTTTTTTTAATAGACTATAGTTTGTTCGGTCAGCGATTTTGAATGTGATAGATTTGGTTTTGTTGGTTCCATCAAAAAGTGATTTAGCTAGCTTCACATAAAAAGCGCGCGCACTTCCAATGGCATTTAGTTCTAAATAGTTGTCACTCTCTACACTTCTATAATTTAATGACTGTTTATCTACTTTAAATACTAAGCGGTTATTAACGGTAACGAGCGCTGTTGCTTGTGGAGTTCCTAAGTTTGAAACGGAGACGAAAAGTTTGCTAGTAGCTTCGCTGAAAATTCTTACACAACGGAGACTGTGAGCGAAGCTTGAACTTGAAATAAGTAGAGTAAGTAGTGTAATTTTTAAAAGGTACATGGCGTATGCTATAACATCATCAAATTATTGAAACAAGCTTTTTTATAGATCTAAAAATTTTTACAACCTGCACCAAGCAGATTTAAAAAATTTAAACCAAAGACGGGGTGATTAGCTCGATCATATCCCACCATTAATCCGAGTGATGCATCATTAATTTTAAAAATTCCGGGATAAAGATTATATTGGAGTCTTAGATTATCAACTGTATTCAAAAATAGTGAACTTAGTAGTGAACCATTTTCGTCATAGAAAAAGCCAATTTGACCGTGACCTTTGAAATTTATAGCATCGGTAAATCCAATTCCGGCAGCAGCTGATAAACTATGTAAATCATCTAATTTATAACTGGCTCCAACCATTACTCCAAGAGTTGCATAAATAAGTGGCGAGACTCGACCTTTAAAAATATGGGGGCGCAAAACATAATTTGTTCCGGCATTAAAAATTTTACCTTCATCGGTTGAGACCATAGGTTGGCTTGACCAATTTCTCATTTCCATATCTTCATGAAAAAATTTAAGGACATCATCATTTAAAAAAAGAACTCTTCCGGCAATATCAAAAATAAAAAGATCGGCCACATGATCAGTTGCTTGAACAACATCGTACTTAAGGTGGTTTTCTAGAACTCATTTCCAATTGTGGCGGCAAAGACTGGTGAGTAACGCCCAAACATAAGGATGTGAATAATCGTTAAGCTTATACCACTGTTCGAGTCGTCTGAAATCGTATCCTCCGCCAAGGAGGTGGAGTGAATAGTTAGGTGAGGATCGAAGGCCATAAATCTCATCTTTGAAAAATTTATTATAACCACCACTCTGTTTTACGGCACGTTCAGGATTTTTAACTCGGTTCCAGAGAATTTTATGATTTAGCCACATATTTCTCTGGTGAAAGTAGTAGTCGTTTCGGCTTACATCAAAAGAGATATTGAAATAGTAGCTAATAGGGTTGAAATAGTATTCACTGCCACGATCCACTTTTTTGTAAGCGAAAAATTCTTCAGCTTGAAGTCTATTTATCATGGAGAGGAAAAAAATGGATACAACCAACAATCGGACCATAAAATAAATAGTGACATTAATAAATTAAAAAGTAAATTTAGAGTTTATTAATAATCTCAGAATATTTTCTATTAGCTAATGATAATTTTTTGATTTAAGAGTGCAGAAAAAAGTTTTGGAAATTTTTGAAAGATTTTAATTACAATTTTTCGTAGCAATGGAAAACGATTTAAAAGAAGTGTTAAATGAGTTAATTGGTTATAAGGTCGAATTATTGATTTTACTATAGTTTGTCTAATTTCTTTTGTGCTAGCTTCTATTTTTTTATAATCAAAATTGAATTTTTTTAAATAGTCTCCCCATAAAATGGCCTGTTTGAGTGATAGACTAATGCCTTCAGCAGTTATGGCATCATAAAAATAGTAGGCATCTCCTAATAAAATAACATTTTTATTTATAAAAGATTTGGATGAAGAATAGAGGGGGCCTTTAAGTTTGAGTTTTTCTAATGGCGTTCCTGTTTCAAGTTCTCGCTGAAGTTTGGGAAAAAATATCAATAGATCTTCAAGCACTAATGATCTATTTTTAAAAGTTGGACTGTTTTTATTCCATAAAAATGCTAATTCTACTTTACTATTACTTACAGGTGTTACGTAGACTTCGATGTCATTATTCCAATAAACTTGTACAAAATTAGTCCAAGGAGTTATAGCATAGTGAATTCTGGCTCCCATTCTAACTAAGGGTACGTTTTTATCTGATTCTAATTGTGCAAATTTTTTAGTTTGAGAATTGGTTCCATCTGCTCCGAAAATAATATTAATATTATCAAGAGTTGTTTGTGCTCCATTTTTTTCAATAATAGGAGTAAATGAATCACCTGGCTTTAGCATGACTAGTTTGGTCTGATCTTGTAGTTTTATATTTGGATAAGTTTGAGCCTTTTTTAAAAGAGCGTTACTTAAAACAATTCGTTCAATACCTATTCCGTGTATTCCCTTATTAAATGAGGCTTTGGCCGTTATTCCGTCCTGATTTATATATTGAACGCCTAAAAATGGAATCTGTAATTCTTTGGGTATAAAGTCTATTATGCCATACTTTTTTAATAGTTTAATTCCTCCTGGCATTATTCCTTGCCCGCACACTTTATCAACAGGCCACTCTTTTTTATCTATTACCGTAATTTCTAAATTAGGTGATGACTCAGCTAAAACAATAGAGAGCATTAGTCCACTAGGCCCACCGCCAACTATTAAAATCTTATTATGTTTTGAATTGCTTTCTGACATCTGTATTTTATCTTAAAAAGATAATTCTCCGCTATTAATTTAAATTTATTAGGAACATTTTTATTGTTAGCTAATTTTTTGTTGATAAATTGCATTTTGGTATCAAAGCGTTTGATTTTACCTGAAGAGGTTCTTGGGGTTTCACCTTTACTAAGTAAAACAACTTCATCAATAACTATATTAATATTTTTAAGTACAGTTTGCTTAATTACTTCTTTGGCATCACTAGCATTTATTTCATTTAATTTAGATTTATCAACTTCAACGGTAAGTACAATCTCTTCTAATTGGGTGGAATTATTTACATAAGAAAAAGCAACCGATCTTCCTGCCCGAATAAACGGAACTTTATTAACAACTTCTTCAATACTGGTAGGATCAATATTTTTACCATTTTTTATAATAATATCTTTATAGCGTCCACAGATATAGAGATTACCTTCAAAAATGAAAGCTCTATCTCCAGTATTAAACCACCCATTCTTGAGAACTGCATTGGTTGCTTCACTCATTTGAAAATACTCTTTTAACAAGGATGGTCCTTTGATCCATAAAATGCCTACTTCTTGATCTTGAACTTTTTGATTATCTAAATTTCTAACCTCAAGGAAAACCTCATTTAAGGGATGCCCCAGACTTACCAGTCCAATACCCAAAGTTTTATTTGAAGCAATTTGAGCTTTGCCATTGATCTGTAGTTCATATTCATCAAAATAGAGTATCTTTGGCTCTTCTCCGATTTTAGCAAAACTAACGGCCAAAGAGCCTTCGGAGAGACCATAAACAGGAGTAATGGCATTAAATTTAAATCCAATAGCTTTAAATTTATCAGAGAAATCTTTTAGTGTTTTATAAGAGACTGGTTCTGCACCACAGAGAACATTTTTCCAATGGCTCAGATCAATTTTAAGTTCATAACAATCATTTAAGCTAATTTTTTTTTCACATAGACCAAACGCAAAATTGGGGGCAACCGAAAAATTGGCCTTGGTTTCTGTTAGAGCTTTAAACCATAAAATTGGGTTAGTTAAAAACTGTTCAGGGCGAATTAAAGTTAGCTCACCTTTACTCATCATTGTTGCTATTAAGCAACCAATTAGGCCCATATCATGGTAAAGAGGTAACCAACTAACGGCTTTGTTATTATGATCACTTGGAAGTGATTCTAATATTGTTAGGGCATTAGTTACCACTGCTTTATGGGTAAGTGCCACTGGTTTGGGAATGCCGGTTGAGCCAGAACTAAATTGGATGAATGCTAAATCCTCTTCATTAATCATTTGAGTGGACAATATCGAGTCGCTTTTAAGTGAGTCCTCAATAGTTAGTGCACCGGTAGCAGTTTTTAATTGATTTACAACTCCGATCATTAAATTATTGGTAAGAATAATTTTAGTATTTATTGAATCAAGACAGATTTGCGTTCGTTGCTTCCATTCCGTAAATTGCCCCAGCGATACTGGAGGATAGAGTGCCGCGGGAATGGCTCCAATCAAAAGTGCACCAAAAAACGCATAATAAAAATTGACCTCTGTTGGTAACATAATTGCTACTCTGTCACCTTTTTTGATTCCTAGCTTCTGAAGTGTTGCTGCAGTTTTTTGACAATTTTTGAAAATATCATTGTAGGTAAATCGTTCAATTTTTTTTAGAGAGTAAAACTGAACAATTTGCTCTGTGCTAGCAGCCTCTTGTAAATAATCATTTAAAATTTTCATGATTAAGCTCTTTAAATATTAAGTCTACTAGATCACTAACTTTATTTAAATTATGTTCTAAACTTACAGGCAAATTGATTGAATAGTGATTTTCAATTTCTGTAACTAGGGTTAAGAGTTGAATACTATCTAATTTTAAAGTCTCATTTAAATCACTATCCATTTGTAATGAATTGATATTTAATTTTGTATCAAATATTTTAAGTAAATCGTTAAATATTAATTTTTTTTTATCATCTACTGACATACTTGATCACTTTTAATGTCTCGTCCAAAGAGTTTATCATATCCACAATATTTTATTAAGGCACTCTCTTCAATTCGAGTTTTAAGTGACATGACAAATATACTTAGTATTCCAAAAACAAAAGAGAGTTCCCATAAGCCTCCAATGAGAGGTAACGCAAAGCTTTCTAAAATAACACCTAAATAGTTTGGATGTTTAATATATTTATATATTCCTTTTTGAATAAGTGGTTCATTGGGTAAAACGATAATTTTAGTGGTCCAACGACTTTTTGAGGGCCGCAATACTAGCGAGCCGTAATGTTTAGCGAAAATTAATAAGATAAAACCAATAAAGATTTGAATAAAATTGGTTTGATTTGAAATTGAAAAATCTCCGATTAAGCAGGTTAAAATCCACGTAACTTGGTAAATAACGATTAAAATATAAGTTTTTTTCCCAAATTCTAATGCGCCTCTTTCCAAAAGTCTTTTTTCATTTTTTTTTGAATAGAAAAGTTCACCTATTCTTTCAATAATAATTAGACAGATAAGAATAGAGTAGGCAAAAGAAGGGCTGTGGTCAAAATTGAACATAATTTAATCCACTGTTTTAAAAAGTGTTAATTCCGCACAAAACGCTGGGCCTAATGCCAGCATCATGCCCGCTTTATTTTTATCATACTTAGATTTTAAAAACTCTGAGAGAATATAGAGTACCGACACTGAACTCATATTACCTTTATTTCTAAGGGATTCCCAACTAAAGTTCAAATCTGACTTTTGTAAATTCAATGTATCTGCTAACGATTCTAAAACTTTGGGGCCGCCAGGGTGACTCAAAATATATTTTATTTCATTAAGTGTTAATTTAGTATCATCAAGCGCTGAGGCTAAAAAAGAGGGAATAAAGTTTTTTACAATGGTTGGGACTTCAGCATTAAGTACTACTTTTGCGCCAGTATCAATATACTCCCATCCCATTATATTTTCTGTTTTAGGAAAAAACTTAGAGTATCCCTTAAGTAGTTTAATTTTCGCTTTAGATGCAAAAGGATGATCATCTCCGAGTAATAGCACAGCCGCGCAGCCATCTCCAAAAAGTGCAGTAGAGATGACATTAGGAATAGAAAAATCTTCAAATTGAAAAGTTAATGAACAGAGTTCTGTGGTAAAAAAAATAGCAGCTTCTTTGGGATGGCCTTTTAAATAATCAATGGTTCGATTTAAACCAGCAACTCCGGCCAAACAGCCCAGTCCAAAAATGGGAAGACGTTTAGTCCCTGAATCAAAAGGGAGAAGATTCATAAGTTTAGCTTCAATTGTTGGAACACTAAAGCCAGTTACAGTTGATGAAACCAAAAGTTTGATTTCAGCTGGATTAATATTACTTTTATTCAATAAGTTAGAGACGGCCTTAAAAGATAGCTCCAACGCATGCTTAATCCAAAAATCATTTTTCTGTTTTAACCCTTTTAAATGTAAATAGCTTTCTAAAGGTAAGCAAAGATGTCGGTGTTCAACTTGACTATTTTTTTGAATCTCTTCAATTCTTTCAAAATTTTTAAAATGTTTTTTCCAAACTTTACCCAATTCATTTAAGATCTCGTTTTGAGTATAATAATTGTCTGGAAAGCTACACTCCACTGAATGAATAAAAGGCATTTTTTTACTCTTTAGGTATATCAAACTTAAATTTGATATCAATAACATCATTAACTTTAGCTATCACAATTGAGGGATCTGGAATTTCCAGTTCACTAAATTTAACCTGACTAGTCCCTTCAATCACAAAATTTTTATCAACACTTTTGACACTTAAATTGAGTTTAATTGGTTTATCAACCCCTCGAACATTCATTACTGCATCGACACTACCATTTTCAAGATTTTTTATATCGACTTTAGCTGTTTTAATGGTAATTTGGGGAGTTTTAGATTTACTAAGACAAGTTTCATGCATTTTTTCATTTCGCCCACTGCTATCAGTATCTAAATCTTCCACATTAAAACTAATCTCTGTAGTACTTGCCACCTGATTTTTTTCATCATACTCAGAGTTAAATTTAAATTTTTTAGCCAAGCCGGGGACGGTACTGGTAAATAGGCCCATTTTGGTACTTTTAATTTCAAAACTTAAATAGCTATCTTCAGCTTTTTGAGCTTCACTAAAACTATTAAAGATAAATTCCTTCTCAAGACTCTTTCCCCATAGGGTGAAGTTTAAGGTGAGGTTGAATAGGGCGAAAAAGAGTAGTTTCATATTTATTATCCTTGTAAAAAAAACTATTATTAAATTATGAATAAATTTATTCTATTTTGCATTATAATTTTTACATTTATTTTGGGCGGATCAGTTCTGAAATTACCTCAAAATAATGATGAATCACTCTTCTTAAGTAATCAAAAAAATGACCAATATCAGTTATTTAAAAAAACTTTTAATGAATCTCCGTCTATCATTGTGAGTTTTATTGCAGGTAATAACAATTTAGTTAAGGAAAAAATAGTTGAGCTAAAATCTAAATTTAAGTCAGTTAGAGTTCAGGCCAATGAACAAAACTTCCTCTTTAAATTTAATAGTGACCATTACAGGACTTTTATATTAGATTTTGGGTTAGAGACTTCCCATTTTAAAGAGCTTATAAACTATCTATTAAAACTTAAAAGTAATGAGCTAGATGTAAAAATTATTGGTTATCCCTATAATAACTTTTTGTTGGATCAGAGCTCTGAAAATATTAGCACTAAAAGTTTTCCCATTCTCTTTTTAACCTGTTTTGTGATGCTACTCTTTTTTATTAGGCAGTTAACTAATGCGCTCTTAATTTTTATTCCAGCACTTAATTCAGCTTTTGTGAGCCTATTCCTAATTAAGTTATTTACCGGACATTTAAATGCAATCAACAGTATTATTCCCTTACTTAACTTTGTAATTTTTTTAACTTTAGTGCTACATCTCTATTTTTCTCAGTTTGCTTTGAAGCGAAAATTTATTCCTACTTTTTTAACTGTTATCACAACAGCCATTGGCTTTGGTTCATTAATTGTTAGTGATATCGTTGTGATAAGAGATTTTGCCATCGTCTCCTTTCTTTCCATTATGCTAAATTTTCTTTTAACCTATTTGATTATCTATTATTTACGGCCCTTTTTTATCAAAAAAGATGTCCCTTTTTTCTTTTTACTAAAAATGGTACGTAAGTTTGAGTTTCCTCCAAGAACTACACTTTGGGTAAGTTTTATTCTTGTTGTAGGTAGTCTACTGGCTTATCCTCAATTAAAAATTAATACTAATTTAGTAGATTTTTTTTCAGATAAAGTAGATCTGAAAAGTAATTTTGATTTTTTTCAAAAAAATATCATGGGACTTCCTATTCTCGAAATAGTTGTTGATAAAACGAGTGAGGAGTCCGATTTTGATTTAATACAATCAATGGGAGAAGTAGAAAAAAATCTTGGTAATAGTATTAGTGATATCAAAATTATTTCACTGAGTGAAATGAGTAAAGAAGCCAATTTTTTCTATCTGAAAAATAGAGAGCTCCCAACTAATGCTTATGCTTTGATGGGACTTTTAAGTAAGGTTCCAGAAGAATTAAAAACAGGATATACCAGTGAAAATTACTACCGTATTACAATTTTAGGCCAACAGTTTAACTTTAAAGAGTATAATGATTTTCTAAATAAAGTTAGGCTAAATTTAAAAAATCAAAAGATCGAAAAGTATAGTTTTAATGGATTTTTCTATAGTGTGGTTACTTCCCACTATTCTATATTAAATTTTCTTATCTATAGTTTTTTTTCAAGCTGTCTAGTGATCTTTATTATTATAGGCCTCTACTTTAGAAACATAAAATTATTATCTATTTTTGGATTAATTAATTTAATTCCCATATCCTCTTTCTTTTTATTTCTATTTATAACCGGCTTTTCAATAAATATGGCGACAGTAAAAGTTTTTAGTATAGCTTTGGGAATGATGGTCGATAATGCAATTCATATCTGTTATGAAAAAAAGCTCGAAGATGAATTGATTAATCCTATTCTTTTTAGTGGTATCATTCTCATGGTGAGCTTTGTAATTTTAGGCTTTAATGATTTTTTACCTATTCGTGAATTTGCGTTTAGTATGGTCTACCTGATTTTTATTGGTCTTATTTACAGTCTACTTATTTTACCTCCACTGTTAAAAAAATTTAAGTCTTAAAAAAGTTGATAGATCTTTTCTGTCATCGAAGTTAATCCTTGCGACGTGAAACGTTCTTCGAGCTGCTTTAGTTTGAATTCCACCTCTTTGTTTAACGTAAATCTTTTAGAATAGAGGGCAATGACCTCATTTTCAGGGACTGAAAAAGGGGGACCGCTCATTTCATTTTGGTTATATTCAATGGTCAGCAGTAACATGCGGATCTTTTGGGGCAAAATTTCTAGCATATGTGAAACATATTTTTTTCGCATTGGTGGGGGGAGGGCAATGAGAGAGGCTCGATCATAAACGGCGGCTGGTTCAAATAGATGTTTCGCGCTTAAATGAAAAAAATCACCTTGGTAAATAGTTATTCCTTCAGCTTTATAAACTTTAAATGCATCTACCGATTCAATCCTATATTGAATTTTATTCTCTTCAAAAAAAGCTAAACAGGCCAGATCACTAATTTCAACTCCTACGACATTGAATCCATTTCGCTGTAGCCAGACCATATCAATACTTTTGCCACAAAAAGGGACAAAGACAAAAGAACCTTTCGCTAGATTCATTTTAGGTAAGAGGCTTTTTAAATGAGGATTCACTTCGAGTTGATTAAATCCAATCTTATTTTCTGTCCATCGTTGTAACCAAAAATCAAGTTCCATTCTATTTCTCCTTAATGGTCTTTTCCATTCGTGTATCTGGTACTAACCAAATAATTGCGACCAAAATATAAATAGCACAAGCTAGGACTGGCATAGGTAGCGCAACTAAAACGGCAGTCAAGTAGAGCGCAGTAGAAATTTTCCCTTTTAAATCACTCCCAAACGCTTTAGCAATAGCGGACTCTTTGCCATGATGATTGATAATGACGTGTGAGAGAATAAAATAGGCAATCGCACACATAAAGAGAACTATTCCATAGAGTAAAACCGGCGTTGGGGCAAAATGGTTTTCGCCGGCCCAAGCGGTAACAAAGGGAATAATGGATAACCAGAAGAGTAGGTGAAGGTTCGCCCACATAATGGGGCCCGTTACTTTTTGAACAGCGTGAAACATATGATGGTGGTTATTCCAGTAGATTCCCCCATAGATAAAACTTAAAACATAACTAATAAATACCGGAATCAGGCCATTGAGTTCAGAGAGCTCGTGACCATGCGGAACTTTAAGTTCTAACACCATAATGGTGATGATAATGGCAATAACCCCGTCACTAAAAGCCTCTAATCTATTCTTATTCATTATCTAGCCTTATTTAAAAAGTTGTTTAATCACTTCCGTTCTAAATTTAAATATAGTCTCCACATCTTTTTTAACAAATGGGTGAGCCACTATTTTACCTAAAATTCCCATAGGAAGTTTATAGGTTACTTCATCAATCATCAGTGTGCCACTTTTTAGTGGGATAAAGGTGTGAGTGTGGTGCCATTTTTGATATGGCCCTTTAATTTGCTCATCGACAAACTGTTCATTCTCGATAAAGGAATCAATTTTCGTTTTCCAATTGATAGGAATACCATGCAAGTGGAGTTTGTAATCAATAATGGTGCCACTTCTAATAGTATCCGTACTTTTTCCTAATACTTTAAAGTTAAGATAGGGAGGAGTTAACTTTTCTAAATTAGTCTCACTCATAAAAAAAGGAAAAACGGTTTTGATATCCTGAGGAATAAATTGATAGTTTACTAAGCGACTCTCGCCATTGACCTTATATTTTAAAATATCCGTTAAAGCCTCTTGTAACTTAGGAAATTTAAACTTAAATTCGAGTTTTTTAAATTCATTAGGATAGACCTCTTGCGAGAAGAGAACCATCTCACTCATTTCTCCTAGGATCGCTTTAATAACGGTTGCAGGAACTTTGGCAACAGCTGGCCGATTCAGAACTTTAGCTAAAGTTTTAGTAAACTCCTTATTGGTAACAGGTGTCTCTGCTACACCATTAAAGATAGTTGGCTCTAAACTGTTTTCAACTAGAAAAATGAATTGAGCGATCAGATCATCAATATGAATCCAACTCATATATTGTGAACCTTCACCGATAGGTCCACCCAGTCCAAGTTCAAAAGGGGGCACCATTTTACTTAAAGCGCCTCCCTCAGGCATGAGAACAATTCCGATCCGTAAAATATGTTTTTTTAATGCTGGAAGGTCAGCGGTTAGGAGTACTTCTTCCCATTTTTTACAAACTTCTGCTAAAAAACCGTTACCTAAGTTATTGTCACCATAGATACCGATAGCAGAAGCACTAATAAATTTTATACCTTTAGGCTTCTGTTTTTTTATTTCATTAAGTAACAATTCAGCGCTCTTAATTCTCGAATCAAGAATTCGCTTTTTTCTGGCCTCACTCCATTTTTCATCGGCCACACCTTCGCCTGCCAAGTGGATTATCGTATCCACGTTGATTAAAGCGGAAGGATCTATCCAGTTTTTTTCTATATCCCACTGGTAAAATGAGAGTGGTAGGGAAAAGTCTTGAGCTGCACGGCTAGTATCTCGAGTTAAAATACGAATGTCGGTATGGCCCTTTATAAAGAGGGCTTCAATCAGTTTTCTACCTATTTGACCGGTTGCGCCAGTTATGAGAATTCCCATGCTTAACATCCTTCTTGGCTTATTGACTAATAAATAATTAAATAATATATTAAACAAAATTTAAACAATCAATAGGTTTATGCATAAATTTAGTATCAAAGCTCTTTCGCGAAATTGTGGTGTACTTCCTCATACTTTGAGGACCTGGGAGCGACGTTATGCGGTTTTTCATCCAGAGCGAAGTTCGGGAGGACAACGCGTTTATACTGAAAATGATTTAAAAAAAGCTCTACTGTTAAAAAAACTAATTGAGTCTGGATATGCCATCTCACAATTATCTCAGTACAGTTTAAAAGAATTGGAGTCTAAACTTGATTCAACTATCGATAAAAGAGAGCATCTTCCCGTTAACTTTTATTTTAAAGATATTCACAAAAGAATTTTAAAATTGATTGAACAATTTGAAGTTGAAAAAATAAAAAATGAAATTAATTATCTTCGATTAAGTACCAATGTTAGACAATTTATTTTTGATTTTTCTCTGCCGCTTTTGCGAAATATTGGCGAAATGGTTTATCAAAATAGATTAACAGTAACTCAAGAGCATATTATTTCTAATATTATTGCTGACGAGATCATAAAAATTGAAACGAGAGCTAGTGGCATTACTGAAACTAAGATTGCACTAGCGACAGCTGATGGTAACCTCCATGAACTATCTCTGCAAATGGCCAATTTAATTTGTCATACGCATAGGCAGGAAACAGTATATTTAGGAGCTTCTCATCCATCGAACTCACTAGCTAACGCACTCAATACTATTCGGCCAACCTGTTTAGTGCTAGGGGTAGTCAGCTCTGATTTATGGAATTATGAAAAAAAAATTCGCTCTTATTTAAAAGAGTTAGATCATGCACTTGAATTTGAACTCGAAATTATTTTAGGTGGAGGAGCTAAGCTTGAGTTTCCTCATTATAAAAAAATTAAAAAGTTAATGATTATATCAACGCTAGAAGATTTTGATAATTTTCTAGCAAAATATTAAAAAGAGGAGTTTTACATGGCTAAATTATTGGTGGTCTTTTACTTACTAGTGGTAAGTTCATTCTGTGCTTATGCTACAAAATCAGATTTAGAGACAGTTCCATATGTCGATTTAGAGCGATATTTAGGAACATGGTATGAAATTGCTCGCTTTGATCAATCTTTTCAAAAAGGGTGTACTGGCACTAAAGCACTCTATGAGAAAAAAGCTAATGGTGAAATCAAAGTTACTAATAGCTGTTATAGAAATTCGTTAAATGGAAAGTATACTGAAGCAACAGCTAGAGCTTGGGTGGTAGATACCAATTCCAATGCAAAATTAAAGGTGCAATTTTTTCTTAATTTTATGAGATTACCTATTTTTGCTGGTAACTACTGGATAATTGAATTAGATGAGGTTAATTACACTTATGCAGTAGTTGGAGACCCTTCACGCAAATACTTATGGATTTTAAATCGTACTAAAGTTATGCCAGAAGAGACTTATGAATATCTGTTACAAAAAATTTCAGATAAAGGTTTTGATACTAGTAAATTGATTAAAACAATTCAGTAATTATTATGAAAAAAATATCTGTAGTTTGGTTTAGGCGTGATTTAAGACTGACTGATCATGTGGCACTTTTTAATGCTCTCAGTGAAAATGAAGCGGTTTTACCGGTTTTTATTTTTAACCAAGACCAACTTAAAAACCTTGAAAGCCCGGAAGATAAAAGGGTCACTTTTATTTTCACTCAAATAGAAAGGTTAAAAACTGAATTACAAAAAATCGGTTCTGATATTCATGTGGAATTTGGAACGGTCTTGGAGTGTTGGAAAAAAATAGTTAAAACTTATCGAATTGAATCAGTCTATTTTAATCATGATTATGAACCAAGAGAGATTAAACGAGATAAAGCGATAATTAAATTTCTAAAATCAGTGGGAATTGGTTGTAAAACTTTTAAAGATCATGTGATTTTTGAAAAAAATGAAATTCTAAATAACTCAAATCGACCCTATACTGTTTTTACTCATTATAAAAATCGATGGCTAGAGTTGTTAACGGACGAACACCTTAAAAATTATGATACCAAATTATTTAAAAAGAATTTTTATAAAATAAAATCATTGCCGCTTTTATCATTAGAAGAGATGGGTTTTATTAGAGTGAAATTAATAGTAAAAGCGCCTAAACTAGATTTGGATAAATTAGAGACATATCAAAAAAAACGGGATAGACCTGATCTTGATGCCACTTCAAAAATGAGCATTCATCTTCGTTTTGGAACGATCAGTGTTCGTGAATTGGTTCGCAAAGCTTACGATATTTCGTCCACCTGGATTAGTGAAATTATCTGGCGTGATTTTTTCTCTCAACTCATTTTTCATTTTCCTTACACTGTAACTCGTGAGTTTAATCCTAAATTTCAAAATATTACTTGGATTAATAATAAAAATGATTTCAAACTTTGGTGTGAAGGAAGGACGGGATTTCCACTAGTGGACGCTGGAATGAGAGAGTTAAACGAAACCGGGTTAATGCATAACCGAGTGCGAATGGTTACAGCGAGTTTTCTGGTAAAAAATCTACTGATTGATTGGCGACTGGGTGAAAAATATTTTGCGGAAAAATTACTTGATTATGATATGGCCTCCAATATTGGTAATTGGCAATGGGTGGCCGGAACAGGAGTAGATGCTGCCCCTTACTTTAGAGTTTTTAATCCACTTATTCAGCAAAAAAAATTTGATCCAGATAATCTCTACTGTAAAAAATGGATTGAGGAGTTTGAAACGAATACTTACCAAAATTTTAAAATGATTGACTATAAATTGAGCTATAATCGGGTTTTAGCAGTTTATCAAGAGAGTGCTAATCTCTATTCTCAGTTAAATGACAATTAACTATTTTTTAAAAGAGTTAATATAAGCGTGAATGGCCGGAATATCTTTAAGTAGGTGTGGGAATTTTGTCATTATTTTTGTTTTTCGTTTTGGCGTATAGCCAGCAGGATATTCGCCTTTTGTAACTTTAGATTGAATCAGTTCTATTGGTGATCCAACTAATTCTGGTCCCATACTACCTTTAAGTTTTGGATCCTTATTATGACAAGCAATACAAGTCGTTTGGTAAATGGTTTTACCTTTTTTGATCAATTCAGTGTTATCGGCATAGAGTGAAGTAGCCCCTACTAAAGTAAGGGCCAATAAAAAATTTTTCAAGTTATAATACCACTTCTAAAATAGCGTAAAGAACAACGGCCAATCCTAGTCCACAATGAATTACACCTTTTATAGTTGTAAGTGGTCCAAGTTTACCTTTAATGGTATTTAGTTCAATTCCACCAATTACTAAAACAAGTAGTGCAGTTAAAAGTCCACAATTAAAATTTTCACCAACAGTTAATGGAAGGTGAGAAGCTGCTCCCATAAAGAAAAGCATTGGAATTGAGAAACAAACATTTGTTCTAGATGCAAGCAATGCTTTTGCTCCAGCCGCAGCAGCTGCGGGATTAGCTGGTTTTCCGGCAAGTACATCTTGAGTACTAGCAATAACGATCTTTTGATTAGGCCAAATGATTAACCAAACGTTAAGAAACATTAGTGTTCCTAAAGTTGCTCCAACTAGAATAGTGATTCCCCATGAAGTTTTAAAGATTTCAGCACCACCACCGTGACCTTTCATGCCTAAAATTACAACACCACTAATAAATGTAAACATGGCGGACCATCTGAACCAGAAGAGAGCGCGTGGAACTAGTTTTGAAATAGCGATATTTTTAGGACCCGCTTCAATCTCTTTGAAAAATTCACCTTGAACGAAGTTGAAATAGTAAAGAAGTCCAATCCAAGCAACACCGGCTAAGAAATGAATCCATCTAAAAATAAACTGGAGTCCGTCGACCGAAAAAAGAGCAATATCCATAAAATTCTCCTTTAGAACATGATATAAGTTAGTATTTTTAAGAAAAGAGTAAGGTATTTAAAGCTTTATGGCCAGCATAATTCGTAGCGCTGTTATTAAAAAGATCAAACATCTCATTAACATTTGGTTTTGATCATGATAGAGAGCGCCTATTAATTTGGAGTATCACAATGAAAAAATTATTTTTTGCCATGTTCTTTATCATGACTTCACTTTTTGCCGAAGCTTCGGATTCTAAAAATCTTTTTCACGGGGAGTGGGAATATCCACTAAGTGGAATTATTAGCGTCATAACAACTAAAGATTATAAAACATGGGAAAGTGTTTCATGTTTACGCAAAGAGTATTTAACGACAAAAACTTGTATAAAGCCAGATAGTGATTCAGTCCCAACTTATTATGTCTATAACGAGCGAGTAGATGGTCTCTGTTCTATTAAAACGGATAGTGATTCATTCTGTTGGCAACTCATAAGAGTTTATGAAAATAGTGAAGGTCGAGATACATTAATTATGAAAGCCGATCCCTTCAATAGTGAACCAGGTCTAGGTTATGCTCTATCTGCTTACCGTTTAAGTAGAAAATAAGAAGAAAATATGAAATCAATTTTAGTTTTAGTTTCGGTTCTCTTTTTAAGTTTTAATACTAACGCTGGACTCATCTTTAATAAGATCTATTCAACTTGTGCAGTTTTGGATCGAATGACGGGTGACTATTTCGTATCTAATTGCTACGCTACTACTACTTTTTTAAATAATGACCCCATTAAAAAAGCTTTAAATAATTGCGAAGAAAAATTATCTCAGAATCCTTCGTTAGCCTATTTAATTTCATTTCGTTTTTTAGGTATACAAGAGAAATCACTAAGTGGATGTGAAGTAGAATCACAAAAACATAAAGAACGTATAAAGCAAATTGGATATAATTTAAGCGAGTTTAATCTTAATCTATAAAAAATGGCCCGTATAATGTGGGGCCCGTTTTTTATTAATAATTAATAACCTATAGTTGCTGTGAAGCATATCCCAGATCGAGATCCATCTAGTTCTCCTGGTCTGTCACGACTATACATAAGCTTCCTGGCAAGCATCGCGACAAATCAATAAATGTCTCTTTAAGCGTAAAACGTACCGTACGTTTCGCAAGTACAACTCATTGGTCTCCATAACCTCTACGATCATGGTGGCGACTATCCAACCATATCTATCAGCAAAAACTGAAGCTTATTACACAAGACTAAAGCAATAACAATTTTTTCATTTTAAACTCCTGGTTAAAAGATGAGGCTGCTATTTAACCAACAAAGGCAGTGCGTCAACTTAGGGTGTCTTAATTAGTAAAAAATATATTGTCTTAATTTAGGTATAATTTCACTATAAATAGTATTCATTGAGTAAATTATGAAAAGTAACCTGTTTCTCTCTTCATTCTGTTTATCTATCTTGTTGTGTTTCCATGGAACAAATTAAGAGCAGTAATTTTGGTGGTTGATCTTGCCGTTGATGAACGAATGGACCAACAGTATACCGAAAATTCCAAAATCCATATTGTGAATTTAGCACCTGTAAATCAATGGGATCAGCATAACTGTGTAAATAAAGTTGAGGATCTCCAGCGATTTTTTCTTAAAGAAAAAGTACTAGATGTTACACAAATAATAGAGAGTAGTTATAAAATTCATGGCCACCACATCTTAGGATTAGTGGAAGCAGGCTTAAAGAATTGGACCATTGTGCATGTAGGATTTCCACCAACACGAAAAGAGCATCTAATACAGGAAAATTATATTGAAGAGGAGATTACTAAGCCTTTATTTCGATTAAAAAATGAGATTATAAAATGGCAACCACAAATTGTTCAAATTGCTAGTGGCGATACTGAGGCAGAAAATAGAGAGGACCTTTTGGCCATGGGTTTAGATAAAACCCGTGCAGAGTTAAAAGCAAAAAATATTATGGTGGCCTTTAAGCAGAGTTGGCTAGATATTATAGCTCCAATCCGTCAGTAACTTTTGTGGTTAGCAGTGGCAATGGAGGAGTTGATTCGGTCGGTGATTCAATTTCAAATGATTCAGAATATTTGCCAATTCCGGCGAGCTAACTTTAAAAAACATTATTCGAGTAGGCTCGTTAAATAGTGAAGCATTACTTAAGTGGTTTTGCCAACTATCAGTCGATGTTGCAGTTCAGGGTGAATTAGTTGAATCTTGGAGTGGCTGCTTAAATCGACCTAAAATTAAGTTAAGCGGAACTTCTAGCTAGTGCACTATTTACCAACCTATTTATTATAAATTAGATCAGGGCACTAGAAGCAGTTCTTGAAGTGATCAAAAGATGAGAATTGCTTGAAAAATAGGGTGAAATTTAAAATCAAATAATCTGACAGTTTTTGCTTAAATTCAGTATCACTTAAACTCTTTAAAAACTATTTTGGAGCAGTTTATATGAAATTTACCCATCTACTTAATGTTATCCTTCTAGCTAGTTCATTAACGGTCTTTACTTCTTGCGGAGGCAAATCTAAAGGTGGATCAGTGATAGTGGAACACATCTCCAATGATTGATGATGGTAAAAACAGTTGTTCAAGAAATAAACAAAGCAGGCACAACTGTAGCTGAATTTTAGTTAAAGAGCTTTGGAAAAACTATTTAAAGAAGTAATCAAAAGGAATAGTAACAGAGTATGAAGTTAAAGTGATACAAATTAATTAACAGTACATCTTCAACCTGTTATTACCAAAGCAGAAAAATGAGATTGTTGAATCTGATACTCAGGTTGGTGACCAAGCAATTATCGCTAGACCAATGATTTCATGACCACCAAGCCACACGGCAAAAATGATACAGAGATGATTGAAAAATCAGAAGAACTAAAAAAGCAAAGGTTGCTGTTAATATGGGTTCAATCAATCAAGGTGTTACTACTGAAGTTGAAAAAGAAAGTTTATACAGTTGTTGTACTGTAGTGATTTTAATTGTAACTATAAAAAAGTAAAAATAGATTCACTATCATAATAGGTGGAATTCGACACGAGTCTTGGACCACCAAAAAAGCTGCCTAGCTTCATTGATGGTTAAGTCTATCCTTAAAAAACCAATCTACCTAAATGCAATAATCAATCTTTTAACAGTACCACAACATCAAGATTGATCTATTACGCTGTCCCTTAGTTTGATTATACAGAAAAAAAAAAGTTTGTGTCTACGATCTACCGACTCTGATTTTCCATAGGTCGTTTGCCTTTCTTTTTTTATTTTAGCTTTTATTTTTGCAAAATTTTAGGCGAAAAAATCTCCTTTTTTCAGTATCACATGCCGATTGGTATGGTGATGGTTTGTAGGTGATGGGCGTATTATTTGAAGTTATTAGGTAATACCTATGCTCGCTTCCTATCTTTTCCATTAGATTCACATGAGCTCTTAACTTATTTAAAGATCTTTTACAAAAAAACTAAACTCTATTTGGGACACAATCGTAGCGTCTAGTTAGGCGGCATTGATTATGATGGGTGCTACATTGGGACTTGCTCTGAGTGGTTATATGATGGTCCAAGGTAATGAGCCGTGAAGTTTATAAAGATATTCTGAATTTTTTTGTAATTTTTGTCTCTACCATTATTCTCATCATTTTTTGGCATTATTATTCATACTATTTTTCATAAAGATTTGATTATGTTGAGTATGATCACTTTGTAAAAAAAAAACGGAAAGTAGTGACGAGAGTGTTCAAGAAAAATCACCTGAATTAGTTGGGGTTGTTTTTTCTTTTTGTTGGGACTTTTTGCATTTTATCTTTATAAAAATTATAATTTATCTACTCACAATCTTTCACTTCTGGGAATGAACTTAGATCTATCTATTGTTGAGTAACTTTTAGAAGTTTTAATTCTAGCGATTTGGATTTTTCTTTAGTCAGTGTTATCGTGGTGGATGCTTCACCTGATCTTCTGGTAACATTGTAGCATTGTACTCAAATGTTCCTTTTTTGGTCTCCTTGATAGATGCGGCTCTTTTATAATTACGGAATGAATGACCACCACTATCCTGGATCTGGTGGCTGCATGGAAAACTAATATCTATATTGAAATGAATACAAGCCTAAAAAAATCCACTAGAATTCTTTTTGGTTTTCAAAAGAAGCGTATGAAAACGCGAATCTAGAAAAATTTTAAAAATAGACCTGAAGAGTCGTGGAGTAAGCCTGAGATTCAAGAGCAGCCCGGTGAATTAGAGTTAGAGTGGGGCGTCACTTTTATTATTTAAATAATACTTAATTAAGAAATTAATTGCATAAGCTAATTATTAGGTATTACAATCAATTCCTATGAAGCCTAATGATTTAAGTGGTGCTATTGTTGACCTCTTCACTCCGTAATTGCGTATTTATTCGTAATGAGATGCGAGGAATTGCGACACCTGAACTTACGGTAGCGCGTTTCATATTTTAGCTAGACTCAACCATACATCACATACCAATAAACAACTTGCTGAATGGATGGGAATGGTGCGGCAACAATGTGTCGAACGGTCGATGTCTTAGCTAAAAAAATTTGTAGCGCGATGTGACAGATGAAAAGATAGACGCGAAAGTCACTCTTTTTTTAACTCCTAAAGGCATTAAAAAATATAGAGAGCATCAAGCAGGCAACTCAAAAATTCTGCGATCGAAGCTTGCGATTCTTAGTGACAGTGACAGGATGAACTCGAAAAAGGGTTAATGCATTTACAAGATGTTTTTATCATAAAGTTATCGCTTTTTTTCAATTCTAATAAGTTTCCACTTTTAGCGCAAGTAAAAGAGCTACCGATTGATTTAAAACGTGCTTTTATTTTGGCGCTAGATAAAACTGAAGGGAAAGCTCAGTGAAGCCTAAATTAAATCAACTAGATGCTAAAATTGATCAAGTGAGGCGTTTTTTCCGACGGTTAACTTTTCACTTAACTATGCTGAACAAGAAAAGATTGCCAGTAGTAGCTCAAATCTTTTAAAGTCAAGAGGATTCATTGGACAACAAGACCTGTTCAAGACTCAATTTTTCACAATCTTTATGATGGAAGTAGGGACTCCTCGCTGAATGGCATTAAACAGGATCAATGAAGCGACTAAGAGAAGTCTCTCTAAAGAAAATTATGATCTCTTTGTAGCGATTACGACCAATTTTTATTCGATTTTATCTTTGCAAGCTGAACTGGATAAAATTTAAATAAAACAGTTAAGCTTGCCACTGATAGAATGCAAGAGATTCGCAGTCAGGTGAAAGATTGGAAAATCTCGGAATGTGGAAATTATTTCTTTAGGCTTCTGTCGCTGTCGTAGTTGCTCAAAAATGTCAAATTGAAGGTGAGTTAGTTACGGCTTGGGATAAATTTACCATTACCTGAGGTCTTATTAAATGGCTCACTAAGCTCGTGGCGAACGTTGATAAGTTTGATCTACCTGCAAGCCTTGCAACCTACTTAAATAAAATTGAGACTAGGTCAGATATTAGTTCGCTAAAAATTCAGTCAACCAATTTTGATAACAAAATCAAACCTGCTTGAAGGCTGGCTATTTTCCTTCTCACAGGTGGTAACTACTATACTTCACGTGATATCGGTGGGAAAAATCCTGATTGGGATGTGGCCCTGATGTTAACTTTCCCACTCTTTAGCGGTGGAAGTACTGGAGCAGAAATGCGAGAAGTGACTGCCAAAAAAAGAGAAAATGAGTTAATGCTTTCTGCTAAAAGGCGTGATGCTGAAGTGGAAATTAAGAGCGCTTATAATAGTTTAGTCAGTGCTCTTAATCAGATTAAGGCACTAGAAGCTGCACTAAAATTTACTGAACAAAATTATAAAGAGCAAAGAGGTGAACTATCGTTTGGCGAGGAAGCCACGAATTTAGATGTGATTTCAGCCCTCAATAGTTTGCAAGATACTAAGCGATCTTTAGATAAAATGCACTTTCAGGCGCTAACTTCTTGGGCCAAACTGAAGGCCGCTTCGGAGGAGATTGATCTATGAGTCTCTCATCTATTTCGATTAAGAATGCGTTTTTGCTTGGATGTTAAAATGAGTTTTACTGATCTTTGGGGCAATCTGCTTTCAGCGAATGGGAATTAGTCGGTTACCTGATGTGAATTTTCAACGGTTGATAATGTATTATGAATCTCAATGGAGCTTCGCCTGAAGTGATGGAGTTAGATGTTGTTGACGTGATTGAAGGGGCATTGATTTCGATTCCTGGAATTAAGTATATGTCATCATCTTCGAAAACAGGTTCAGCTAATATTGCATTAGGTTTGAGATGAAGTAAAATATCGATACACCGCAGTTCAAGAGGTTCAGAGTGTTCTGAGTCGAATGGCACGAAGATTACCGGCGATTTGGAAGCACCTACTGTAAGAAAAACAAATCCGGAAGATCGACCACTCATACGACGCCGTTGTCGCAGATAATATGTCTCGGAAAGATCTAATGACCTTTGTTCGCGACAATATTCAAGATCAATTTTCAACGGTAGATGGAGTTGGTGAGATTATTCTAGGTGGGTATATTGATCCTAATTTAAGAATTTGGCTCAATCAGAAAAAGCTTGGATCAGTACATCAGTTAACGGCGAGCAATCATTATTGGTGCGATAACTCGCGAACATTCGGAAAAACCAGGTGGTCGGATTGAGACTGATCTGAATGAAATATGAATATTCGAGCGCAAGGTGTTGAAGTAGTTTGCTGATTTTGAAAATATTACGATATCGAAAAAGGTGGTTCACACAAAATTATACTCCGCTTGCGCTAAAAGAGGTGGCAAAAAGTTGAAGATGGAACGGCGATGTACGAAATTTAAGTCACTCCAATGGTCGAGTGGCGGTGTCTCAGGAATAAAAAAACAGCCAGGCTCAAATGCTGTGAAAGTGGCTAAACCAGTTAAAGAGCGGATTACCTCGTAAATCTGCCTGCTTCAGACGGAATGGATATTAGTGTACGCTTTGATTCGACTCAGTTTATTGAAGAGTCGGTTAAAGAGTTGAATTTTACCTTAATTTTTTCGGCAATTTTAACTGCGATCGTTTTAGGTATTGGATCTTTTTTAGGATTCACTTTCAGCGACACTCAATGTGATTCTAGCTATTCCTACTTCGGTGGTTGGATCGTTTGTTCTCTATGCTTTGACTATACACTCAAGCGTTTACACTTTTGAGCCTCTCCCTTGCGATTGGAATTGTGGTGGATGACGCTATTATGGTGCTTGAAAATATTGTACGCCATAAAGAGCATGGTAAAGATAGAATGACGGCGGCACTCGATGGTTCGGCGAAATTACTTTAGCGGCGTTAGCAACAACAGCGGCCGTTAGCCAATTTTCAGCTACATATTTACCTTTATGGAAGGGTAATTGGTAAATATTTTCTCCAATTTGGAGTAACACTTTCAGTTGCGGTAACACTTTCGTTATTAGAAGCTTTAATTTTGACTCCTATGCGATGTTCACGTTTTTAACCATAGAAAAACGAACATCTTTACTTAGTCGCTCCGTTGAAAAAAGATGTTTAAGGGTGCAGAAGATATCTATCGTAAATTATTCCGGTTACGCTCAAGTATCGCTGGATAACGGTCCTTGGTGCATTATCTTTTTGCTGGAACACTGATGATTGGTGGAAAATTAAAGAGTTTTTACCAACACCAGATCAATCGATGCTTTCACGATTCGGGTGCAACTAATGTGGGTGCTTCGTTAAATTTTACTAATGAAAATTGTGTGGAAGTAGAAGTTTTTGACGGGAAAGACCTGAAGTTGCGGGATTTTTTACCTCCGTTGGTGGATATGGTGGAGGTGGGCAGGTTAATTCTGGTAGTGTGGAATTAACATTAAAACCGATTAATGAAAGAAAAGAGAGTGCGCAAGATATAGCCAATATTTATCGTAAAAGAAACTAAAGAAAATCAAAGATGTGAAAATTATGGTGCAAGATCCTTCACTTTCAGCACTGGGTGGACGACGAGATTCTCCAATCGAGTTTCGATTCGTGGCTCTGATTGGAATAAGCTAGATCAAATATCAACGCTTTGATAACGGATAAAATGGAAGCCACTAATTTTAATGATGGATGTGGATACTAATTATCAAGCGGGTATGCCTGAGATCAAGATTGTGCCTAATCGGTAAGTGCATAAAGTATGGCGTCGATGTTTCAGAAATTACTCAAACTATCAATGTGATGATGGCGAACGGTGATTGGAAAAATTTTCTCAAGGAGGACGCCGTAGTGTGAGAAATTGGACTACCAGTAGAAGCTAGAGATTCTATTGAAACGATTAAAGAGCTGAAAGTTCGGAATAATTTTAGGTGAACTGATTCCTTTAGAAAAAGTAGTATCGATTGAAAAACGTAATGGTCTGCAATCGATTTCGCGTGAAAGATCGTATGCGTGCGATTAATGTGAGGGCGAGTGTTGCCAAAAATAGTTCCACAAGCAGAAGCCATGGATGCTGTTCAGAAAATTTTGAAAGATAATCTACCTGATGGTTATAGTTACGCTATTAGTGAAGTAGTGCACTAAAAGCACCAAAATCTTTTGATAGTTTGATCTTTGCTTTAGTGTTGGGGATTTTAGTTTCTATGGTGTTAGCATCACTGATTTTATCGTTTTATCAAATACGGTAACAATTCTTATGGCACTGCCGTTGGTTTATCGGGTGCTTTTATCGCACTTGTTGGGAGATAAGACTTTAAATGTTTATAGTATGAATTAAATTTTATTCTTCTAATGGGAATTGTGAAGAAGAATTCTATTATGTTAGTGGAATTTACAATCAAGTGAGACATAAAGGGTTTGTCGGCTAGGATACCTTGATTGAAGCGTGTCCCACGTGAGACTTCGGCCATTCTTATGACTTCAGTGGCGACGATTGTGGGGCTATTCCTTCAGTAGTTATGACTGGGCGGAGATCGGAATCGAGAATTCCGATGGCGCATATCATATGATTAATTGGGGTTTCAATTTCTACAGGGTTAACTCTGTTGTGAACCAAGTGCTTATAGTCTGTTAGATCGATTTAATAAGATGGACTACTAGTTCTTCAATAACTACGATGTTGGCGCTTGGGAATAATTTTATAAGTTCGCTGTTTTGGGAAGAGGAGAGTGTATGAACCACTTTCCTTTTCAGTTTTTGGCATATTTTGAATGGTAAAAACATTAAGCATAATTTTTGGTTTCGTAGTCGTAAGAAAAAGTTTAAAAAATTTAATGTGGTTTTTGGTTGTGCTGATTTCTATTTCTACCTCTTCATGAATTTCTCTGATAACAGCGTCGATGGCCGTTTCGTTTGGTTCAATTTTTCCACCAGGAAATTCCCAGAGTCCGTTCAGTGGTCCATCTTCTTTCCTTTCTTGCATCCAAACGTCGACAGATTTTTGAGTTAGATTTTTTAAAAAAATTCCAATGGAGACATTAACTATTTTAATTTTTCACTCAACTTTTTTTAATAAATATGTTATATGAACTTCAGAAATTATAGAGGAATTAGCAATGAAAATTCAAGAGTTAAATGATAAAAATTTATTAAGTGAAATAAAAAAATTAGCGTTGAAGGAGAGAAAAATTGGCTTAGAGATTTTAAAATTTATTTGTGAAATAAGAACGTAAATGTTATGTTGATCTTGGTCACTCTAGTCTTTTTGTCTATTTGACGAATGAACTTTGCTATTCTGAAAGTGATGCTTATGAACGAATTGTTTCAGCGAAGTTACTGAAAAGAGTTTCCAGTATTAGAAGAAAAAATTGAGTCGGGAAAAATGAAGTTCGACTAATTTGACGATTATTGCGACGACTTTGAAAAAACATGAAGTTAATGAGCCTAGTAAAAAATTAGAAATTATTGAAGCGAGTGAAAATAAGTCAAAACGTGAATTACAAAAGTCACTACTAGAAAAGATTTGGAAGTGAAGATACGCAAAAGAATGGTATTAATACCTGAAGAGCTTATTGCAAAAATGGATAAACTAAAAGCTTTAAAAAATAAAGGCAAAATTTTATCGACAGCTGAATTATTACAAACATTAGTTGATGAAGCTTTAATTAAAGAGACGAAAAAATTGAAAAAGATGATGCTGTGATACTTGAACCGGAACAAGTAAAGGAGCAGCAATCGCGTTCTATTATGCCGGCTAAAGTGAAAAAGATTAGTTTGGAAACGGGCGAATGGTCAATGTGAGGTGGATAGACCCAAAATCTAAAAAGGTTTGTGGCGCTCACTTTTTTCTTCAGTATGATCATATTCAGCCGTTTACTTGGAATGGAGATAATGGATTTAACTAATATTCAGCTTTTATGTACGAACCATAATTTGCGAAGAGGAATTAAATCGTTTAGTTTACAGAAAATGAAACGGTAAATTAGTTTGGATCGCAGTAGTTAGACATAAACATACTCGATCTTCATGCGGTCAGGATCTTCAAAAGAAGATGAAGTGATGATATGTCGTCGCCTTTGGAGCGTTTTTGACCATCAAATGGCTTGGTCAAGTTTTGGTACAATTTATTCGTTTAATTCCCATAGGTGGAAAAGATTAGAAAATCATAAAATCGAATTGATTCTTTATAATTACTAACATTAGTTCGATGTGTAAATTTTGGATTTTAATTAACTTTTCCTTTACCTTGCTGCACTTTACTGTTTAAGTTATGTTTAAACCAAGGGATATACATGAAATGGGGATTTAGCACTGGGATTTTTAAGAACTGCTGGCGAAGAAGGCGAATCAAAAGGCTTTTGAGCACTTTGCCGCACCTACTTTTATTCACACCGCAATCAATATTTTAAAGGGGATAGAAGTCACTTCTACTCGCTATGGAAGAGTCAAGGAACAGTTAAATCCCACTAAAGGTATTAGTCATTAAAACAGGTGATTGAAGATAAAAATATTGTGGTAACCCATTCGCACGTTAAAATGAATCTGAATGGGGAATGGTGGTGGTCATATTTAGAATTGATAACGAGAAAATTTGTGAATTGAGATGTATTCAACCTATCGGTAGAAAAACTACCTAACGAAAACGGCGTTTTTTAATGAAAGAAAAATGAAAGAGATTCTTGCTGGCACTGGCAGCAATTTCACAACCAATGCACACGGAATCTCAAGATGACAATTTAATTAGATCCTCTCGGAAAATTTTCAGCCGATACTTGCGGCGAGGAATTGCGCAATTGGAATTTTAGGCACCAATGGCACTTATTCAACAAACTACCTCCTATGTTACAACTTTTATTGCTCAATGTGAGGTGCTAGAAGAAGATAGTTGGCACATTCACTTTGGCAATCAATCTATGTAGCTTTTTTTGGTGGACTACTCTTTATTTTTATTCAATCAGTCACTATATTTTGATTTTTTAGACATTCTCAATTTACGTCCTTTAGAATCAACTGTTGATACGCTCTTAACAGTCAGCAATGCCAACTGCTTTGGTAGCTGAAGTGCCAGTGGATTTTACCGGTATTGAGCGTAGTTCGGTCATAATGAGAATCAATGTAGTAGGTGTTATTATTAATGCTATTTTAGGTTATTTATTAGTTTTGAAATTTTGGTTTTCCGCGTTTGGGAATTAATAGTGGTGCGGGAATTACAACTGCCATAGCAAATTTTGTAGCAGCTTTTTATGGACTCTATTTAATTTTTAATCAAGCCTATGAAGAGAAATATTCAAATGCAAGTCAGGACATTAGCTTCAATGCTGATCTCTTAAAACGATTTATTAAAGTTTGGTGTTCCAAGTGGACTTCAGTGGGCACATAGGGGGCTGGCGCTTTACTTCCTTTCTTATCTTTGTAGAAGAATGCCCAATGGAGATGCGGCATTAGCTGCTAAGTGGAATTACTGTAACGATTATGATGCTCTCAATTTTACCCTGTTTAGGTGTGGCCCAGGCGATCAGCGTACTTACTGGAAAATATTTAGGCGAAAAGCAGCGAGCGGGCGGCTTTAGTCTACGCTGGTGTTCAAATTTGTGCGACTTATATTTTATGCGTAGGAATTACATTTCTTTAATTCTGAATTTTATATGAACTGGTTTTAAAAACACGAACAATCAACCATTATGGGATCAAATTAGCCAAATGGTTCCGATTCTTCTTATTTTTGTTGCCTGTTTCACTTTATTTGATAGTGAACTTAAATGATCTCGTTTGCTTTAAGAGGTGCTGGAGATACGTTTTGTTTCGTTACAACACTTGCTACCTTGGCCGTTAATGGTTTTCCTAGCTATCTTTTTGTTAATGATATTAACGGTGTTTATAAAGCGTGGCTTGCGGCTAGTGTCTATATTGTTTGTTAAGTTTGCTTTTCTTACTCGTTTTCGTAAGGGCAAATGGAAAGGCATGAGTGTCAGTTGGACCAGTCCACTAGGTAGTGGTGTTTATTTGAATTAAATTTAATTCTGCATGTGAATGATGATTCCAATAGATAGTGAAATCCAGACTTGGCAAATAGAACCCAGAATAGTGCGTTTTTAAAAATAAAAATGTTCCTGGCATACTACCTAAAATAAATCCTAAAATAAGTGTAATTCGAATATGAATGTAGCACTTTTTTCATGTTTAAAAAGGTCGTATTTTTATTATTAAAAATGAGTCGAACTAATCAATACCTAAGTCGGTAGTTACTCCAGTTAAATGAGTAGTTCGAATGAGTGAATAGAAGGCACTAGTAATGGCGGCGTTTTGTAACCCACAACCTAAAGTTAGTAAGCCATTAAAATAAAATCTTTTTCTGTCATGTGATGGGATTTCAAATGTTCCAAAAAAATCATTTTGTCTAATAATCCTGAAAAGAAAAAACAGATTGATATTAAAGTAAAGATACCTAAATAGGAGGGGACTCTATTTTCTGAGCGTTTCTTGTCCCCATAAAAAAAGCAGAGATCATCGATCCTAGAAGAAAAATAATTGGAACACTAATTGAGCCAATTGCTGCAGTAAATTTCCCCCACTACTAACATCAACGCCAAAATGAGACGCAAAGCCAGTTATGTGAGAGACAAAGCAGAATTGTAGTCTAAATAGCCGCCCATGTTGATGATTCCAGCTTGCAAACTAAGCGTAAACCATAAGATATAATTTTTGGGCATAAACCGCATCGACTTTTTGAAACAACATATAAACAATTGTTTATCCAAAAGAGTATTAAATCAAAATCTATTTTTATCAATCCTCATCACTTGACTAACTTTAATACAGAGAGAGCATCAGCTAACCAAGCTAGTGAATTTTTCAATGCTAGATTACTTCGTGCTTTTAGTGGATTAATTTCGTTACTATTTTTCCGACAGATGGAAGTAGTATATACGTTGCTATTTTTTTTAATTTTATTTACTTTTTTATGATAGTTAAAGATTCTTTAACAATAAATTGAGCAATTTTTCTGGGATTTCAATATCTTTGCACTCTTCACGAGGTACATGGATAAAACCATATTGATAATGGGCTGATAATGTTTTATAGCTAAAATATAAACGGTAATGGCCAGACAAAAACCTCCCATATGTTTTTGAGGCTGTAAAATATTCATCGAATATCAGATCTTTTTCAACACAATACATTTGTTGAATAGGTAAATTAAATTTTATTTCTTTTGGTCATTTTTTATAATTTCATGATTATTTCTTACTTGAAATTTATTGTCAAGCAGTACCTGGATCATAATCTCTATTTTTGCTTTATCTTCCAAGCGGATTTTTACAACCGACTTCGCCCTACGAAAAGTATGATTTTAGGTTTTATTTTTTAGTTTTAATGCATTCAATAGTTTTTAGCAGCATAATATCATATATGCCACAGGCAAAATACAAAGTGATATATCTATTTCATTATTATATTTTAATAAATTCTTAATTTCGTAAGCAACATTTATAGAGTTGTTGCTAGATTTTCCCGCAAAGAGGTTCAAAGTTATTAATATTGACTCTTTAGCCACTAATACAGAAGTTGTCGTAAAACAAACTAAAAAAAATAATATATATTTCATTAAAATTTTTTCGGTAATAGTTCTAATAACTTAAGTACGGGAATGAATTAGTCAGGTATGCTTAGTGAATATTTTCTTATGGTTTAAAATTTTAAAATGAACTAAAATAATAAGGAGGAGTGAAAAATAATGAAATTTTTATATTTTTATTATTGATTTGATATTAATTCCACGTGTAAATACTCAGGACATTAACGGCTACTGTAGTTCTATTTTCAAAGGTCAAAAAACAGGATGTGATGATTTAACTAGATCCAATTCAACTGGTGGATCTTTTCCCATTCTTTATGATGCCTTTAATGTACTGTCAGCGGCACTTCCTACTTTTACGACACCGGTTGGAGTTGAAGCATTTTATGATCGATCAAAATTTAATTTTTCTATGATAAAAGGTTTTGAAGGAGTAGGCGCTGGAGCCAGTGTTACTAAAACGGCTAATACTTTTTATAGTCCTTTTAATAATATGAATACTTTTTTACTGCAAAATAGTTTAACCAATGTTGCAGCTGAAGCAAAACCCAATACTAATTTAGGTTTTGCCTTTAATCTGTTTGGAAAAAAAGGAGCTTTCTTACAATCAACCCTTGGGGCTTCGACTAAGTATCTTTCCGATGATGATTTTTGGGCAAAAGAGGCAGCACTGAGTTTACAGATACCTTACTTAAATATGGGGTATTCTATTACCAGTAAAAAAAATAGTGAGATGATTCATACGCTTACGGCAGGATTGAAAATTTGGAGATTAGTTGCTGATTATGTATATTTTAGAGACGTTTTGGGTAGTACCGCGGTTAAAACACATATTTTTCAGCTAATATAAGTTTTAATAATTTTCATTTAACTTATGCAATTAGAAAACAAGTAAATCCTTACATGGATCAACTTATAACTTTGGTTAATCAGTACGCACCTGGCTATCCGATTGATTACCAAAGTGTGCACCATCTTTATGGTGGAACTTTTAAGCTTGGGTCAAGTTTAAGTTTAGGTTTTTATATGAATTATATTCTCAATCAAGGTGGATCAATGGTGGCGCAATATTTTTTTTAGAAGCAGAATTTAACTAAGCATTGTAGCTATTAAAGTAGTCATTTATTAAAATCTCATCATTTAAATTAAAATTTGGCGTATTAAGATTATTATAGGCCGTTTGAAGCTTGGGTTGTTCTTTAAAAAAATAATTTAAAGTATTTTTAAAATAGTAGTTAAAATCAACTTCACTTAAATGTTTTTTTAAAACACCCTTAAATGCTTTTAAAGCATGAACAGGGTAAGCATTCATATCAGAATAGATATATTCAAATTCTTCTTTAAAGCCTTTATTACTTTTAGGGAGATTTTCTAAAAGATTCTGCTCTAGCATTGTTTTAATAAACTTAGCAAAACCAACTTGTCCTAATTGACATTCTCTATTTTCCATAAAGCGAGCAAAGTGGCTGAGATCGTGTAATAAAAACTCCCATACATTTTTGCCTTCAAAAGTAAAATTAGGTTCTAGCATAAGAGAAATATAGCGTTTATTTGTACACTGAAGATTAAGCATACTTAAGGGAGTAGGGACGTAATGAATCAATTCAAAATTATTGGGATTTAGAAACATATAAAGTAGTGCTTCATTAATCTCTTTTTTAATATTTTTTAAGTGAAAATAGAGCGGAATCTCTTCCCAGTATTCCAAGTTTTTAATGCTCTTAATTCGACTAAGTTGGGCCTTAGAAAAGTGGAGGCCATGTTCTTCTAAAGTATTAAGTTTATGGAGTCCCATTGATGGGAGGCCTTCGATTTTTGCAACAGGAATAGGAAATTTGTGTCCTAAAAACTGGTTAGCTTCATGCTCTATACCCCACTGGAGAATAAATTGTGTAATGATGGATAGCGGATTATTAAGCATAGAAATGAGTATTAGGGGAAAGCTCAAATTGTGTCAAATCTTTGTACGAAATCTATCTTTTTTAGAGAGTTGGCCACTTTATTGATCTTGAAATTACATGTTATTTCAGGAGTTAGCTAAGTGTTTTTTGGCACTTTTTTTGTATTAAACCTTGGTAAATTTAGACCCTATTTTGGAGACTTTTATGAAGAATTTAAAGAATCTTGCCTGCTTACTTTTAGTTGCTACCTTTGCAGCTTGTAAAGATCAGGCAGTACCTCTAAATTTCGTTCACGTTACAGCAAAAACACCATCTTCAGGTCGAATCATTGTAAAAGGTGAAAAGGGTGAGTTAGTCGCCGGCTTTATGAATTCAACCGACTCGTTATTAAATTTTGGTGAAGTTAAAACATATAAGATTAAATTTGAAAACAGTTTTGATGCTAACGGAAGTAATGCTCCTGGAATGGCACCAAGTACCTTTAAAATTGAAGGACAAATTAATGTTGAGATAGCTAAAGGTGAACTAAAAATTGAGTTAGATGATTCAGATTTCTATATTAACGCTGAAAAGTTTTCTAAAAAGAAGATTAACTGTAACGGTAAAATTTCGCTTTCAGCTGACGTTAACACCAAAACCTTAAATATCGATTTTGGTCAAATTAATACTGTTGCTGATTGTGAAGGAAATCATTTGAAAAATATGATTCCACAAAATATTGGAAAACGAGAAATTTCTAAAGCAGAGGATATTAGCACTAGTAATTTTTTAGATATTGGAAATGCCTTAGATAGATATGCTTTAAATAATCAGTACGATGAGAACCAAGATATTGAACTAGGTAAACAGTATGCTGAAGAGTTTATTAAGCAGAATCAAAAATATGTTTTACCTAAAGATCATCCAATGACTGTTTACATGCAACAAGCGATGGAAAATATTGCAAACGTTTCTGATAACCCAAGAATCATTCCTCATGTTTATATTATTAACGCTGAGGTATTAAATGCCTTTGCACTTCCTGGAGGATACGTATTTGTATTCAGAGGATTAATCGATGCGACTAAAAAAGAGTCACAATTAATGGGTGTTTTAGGACATGAGTGGGCACACGTAGTAGCTCGTCACGGAACTAGAGCGGTTTCTCGTGGTAACAAAATGACTGAATATGTAGGGCAAGGATTACAAGGGTTAAGTGGAATTGAATTTGTGAAAAATGCTGCTCCGGCAATCAAACCAGTTGCTTCAGGTATCGTATTACAAATGATTAATGGAAAAGATGCAGAACGTGAAGCAGACCGTTTAGGTTCTCAGTATGCGTGGGCAGCTCGTTACCAACCTTGGGGAATTTCAGAAACCTTTGAAATTTTTAACTCTATTAAAGAAGATAAACGTAATTTTCTAGAAAACTTTATGGCGTCTCACCCAGAACATGGTGAACGTATTAAGACAGGTTATTTATTAAGTTCAGCGTACTATAGTTACAATGGACCATACATTTCAAGTACACCAGAATACTTAAGTGCTAAAGCTGAGTTATTAAAACTTCCAATACCACCCAAAGAAGAATCAAAAGCGGTGGGACAGAGTTTTGCAAATAACTTTACTAATATGTTATCAGGCGAAATGCTAAAAGATTTAATTAATAAATATGGACCTGAATTACAAAAAGAGTTACCAAAATTATTAGAGATGATTAAAGCAAAAATTTAATTGAGCTCTTTTATTTTATTAAAAAAATAGAGATCTAGTTTATAGGTAAATATTTGATGAAGAGTGGAGTGTCCGTTGACTATCCACTCAAGTCTTGCTAACTGGGGATTCATCTTTAGATATTTTACTTTATAAAGTGCAATTAATAGACCAGTTCGGTCAGCACCATGTTCACAGTGGATATAAATAGGTTGATTCTTTTTATCATGCATAAAAGATAAAATTTTATTGATTACTTTATCTGAATTTTTATCAACCATTTTGAGTGAGCTAAGTGGAGCATGGAAATAGCCCATCTTAAGTGCCAGGACTCGATTTTTTTCAATGGCTATATTTTCTGGGGTCTCTCCAGCTTCTACCCAAGGGATAACTATTTGAATATTAGTATCGAAATCTCCGCCTTGTAGATTAATTACATTTTTTATTTTATGGATTTTTAAAAATTGCGTTGCTTCTAGGGAATTTAACCTACCACCTCGATAAATTCCATTATTAACTTGTGAAAAATTTTTAATAGGAGCTTTATCTTGAGCAAATAATTGAGTGTTTAAAAGCAAATAGATAACGAGAGTAATAACTATTTTCATAATTCTCGCAACTTATGCTTACTTGATTGGAGTTGTAAAGAACTGTTACTCTTGATTTATTAAATAATTTTCAAACAAATTCTTACATCTGAAACAATTTTTTAATTACGGTTACCATTAAAGAAAGTCAAAGAAATTTAACATTAAACGAAGGAGTCGTTTTTGAAAAATTTAATTTTGTTTATAGTACTTATTTATACCAGTTATGCTTTTGCATCTGTTCATGTCGAAACTGTCCAAAACAATCTGATCTATAAGTTTCAAGTGGAAGGGGTTAAAGAGTTAAAAAAACATGATGGTTTAAAATTTGAATTACAAGGAATTGGAAACTATCAAGCCATTCTCTATGAAGTGGGAAATCCTGAGTTACCTGTTATTAGAATGAATGTTTTTGCTGATAGTGAAAAAGATATTAAGATTATGGTTGACCAAACCTTAACCAAAAATAGAGAGATAGAGGGATTAGTTGCTCCAGCGCAAGAATCATTGGTTAAGTTGCCTAAGGTAAGTTAAATCCAGCGTTTAATAAAGGACTCTATTCTACCAATAGTTTTTACCCAAATAAAAATTTTGAGATTAGTTATATTGGTAGCTACAAAGGTAAAAATGAGTTTCAAGTAACTCTATATCCAGTCAATTATAATCCGGTTACAAATACCATTATGATCAATAATCATTTTTATGGTGTCTGTGAAAAAACCATTGATTGGCAAAATCTGATAAGAAAAAACTTTCTTTTTTAACCGGTAAGAAATTTGAAAAAAGTGCTGCTTTAGCTGAATACATCGAATTTAAAAAAGAGTCACTAGGATATAATGTTATAAACACTGTTATAAACCCTGGAACAACACCAGCTCAAATTAGAAAGATGGTTCAAACGGTATATAAACAAAATGGAATTGATCTAGAAGCAACTTTAATTATTGGACGCAATGAAGATGTAGCAGCTTATCCTTCGAAAGTTTTAAATGGGGGAGTAACTGACCACTATTATAGATCAATTGATACTAATTCTTATGATTCTGACATCAATGCGCTCCAGACCAAGGTGTGGGTCGATTGACCATTAAAACTGAAGCAGAGTTAGCTACTGTTATTAATAAACTTATAAATATCAAAAAGGTATTTTTTGCTGATAATAAATGGCAGAGTAAAAGCGGCTTTTCTTGCAACTAATGATCAGTATGAAGTAGCAGAAGGAAGTCACAATTATGTGATGGATAATTTTACTAAACAGCGTGAGTATACTGGAATTTTTCCAGAAGCGGACACCTTAGGTGGAGATAAACTTTATGCAATCTCTTTCCGTGCCAATAAAGATGATGTAGTTGAAACCTTCAATTTAGGACGTACGATTATTAATTATTCAGGTCATGGAGCTACAACTTATTGGGATGCTCCTCGTTTTAGCCAAAGAGATGTTTTAAATATTAAAGATAATGGTGCGTATCCATTTGTTATATCGAATGCTTGTATCACTGGAAAATTTACAGTAGCTGAATCATTTGGTGAAACATGGTTAAAAGCTAAAAATGGTGCCATCATGTTCTTTGGATCAATGGAAAATACATATTGGGATGAAGATGATATTTTAGAAAGAAGAATGTTCGATGGTATTTTTATGCAACAAAAAGAGAGCTTCCAAGCTATTACCGAATACGGAATGAAAGAGTTATGGCGCCACTATGGTGGAGCTGGAAGAAGTCGATATTACTGGGAGACTTATGTAACTTTTGGTGACGCCTCTTTAAAACTTAGAAGAAAATAATACCTAAAAGGGTAGCTTTGGCTACCCTTACTATTTACCTAATTCTGTCATATAATAAAGGGATGAGGTTTAGTTATGTTTAAACATCATCTCTTTTTATTATCTCTCTTAATGCCTTTTTTAGTATTTGCTGCAATTAAAAATAATGTTCAAACTTTCGACCTTAATCACGATGGAATCAAGGATCGCTTTGAGTACTTTGAAGCTGATAAAGTAGTTCGCATAGAAGAGGATTTAAATGGTGACAAAAAAATTGATAACAAAATCTTTTTTGATCGTAACGGATATTTTGAAGTGATTGAGCAGGATAGCGACTTTGATGGTAAAATTGATCGTAAAAAATCATTTAGTTATTATGAAAAGGGAAAAATAAAAGTTTTCACAGAAGTAGGAGCTCAAAGTTACACTGAAATTATTGAAACGAATCAGCCTAAAAATCTTTACGAGTGTTATAACTCGTTTACACTAAAAACGTTAAATCAATTTGCTTTAGAAACATTGACCATTACAAGTCAACTAAAGAGCGGGTTTTTACAGACAAATTTTGGTTATAGAATCGATGATGAGTGTCTTCAAAAATGGGGTAAAAACTTTCTGCCTACTGTGGAAAAAATGGCCAAAGAGGGGATCCAGTGTTTAAAGGATCTCCATACTAAAACTGGAGAGACTAGAAAAATAACTGGAGCACTTAAAAATGCTTACGAGTTATCGAGCCTACTTCAAAAAAACAGCGTAACACTTGTCTGTAGTGAAACTGAAAATTATGATTGGGTAAAAACAGTGGCACATGCTTCAACTAACCACCAAGATACTATTATTAAACCTAATACAGCTCATCCATTTATTTCAATTAATCCAAAATTACCCGAGTCGAAACGTAAAGGTGATTACGAAGAATTATTGGCAACACTATTTCATGAACAGTTGCATAATTTAGGAATGCAACATTTTGAAGGAATTGAATATTTTTATAGTTGTGAAGATTGTTGTTTTAATAATGATTTAAAATCTGAAGTAAAAGCACGATCGTGTAAAATCTGTTCTGGTAATTATAAAAATGAGGTTGATGAACAGTATGTTGAAGATTTTATCCAATATGCTAAAGAGATTAACCGTAACCGATTTGGAACTGGAGCGGCCGTTAAGTTTTTAAAAGAGAATCTAAAAAGTGTTACGGGTCTCTCTATGTTAGCCTATACTTACAGCGACCCGTATAATCCAATTGGTCCAGAGCTTGCAAAAATAATTGAAGAACGTCATCTAAAACTAAACGATAAGCAAAATAAATTTATAGCGGTGGCACTAAAACATAATAAGAGTAAACGAATTACTGGATCTAGCGATGTTGCAAAAATTATTGCAGAAGCTCTTTATGAACTCTATTACAATAAAAATGGTGAAGCGGCACTCAAGATTTTAGAAAAAAATAGAGATTCTATTCGCCAAGAGTTAGAAAAGATCTCCTTAAATAGTTCTGAAAAATTTCCAGCAGAATCAATTAGCGAAGCTACTAAAACTATCATTTACGAAATGTGGTTAAATAAATATCCCACCGATGCTACTTATGAGTCAGCCTATCTCCTGCATGAAGCAATTTTTGCGAAAAAAAAGTCTTAAATCTTACTATTAAGTTGTATAACTATTTTTTTAAATTTATTCTGTATGTATAAAAAAGGATGGATAGATGATCAGCGACTACGTGTTTGTTCTTTTTACAATTCTTCTCGCCGTTGTATTTGTTGGAGCGGGCTTAATCGTCTCTCGTTTGGTTGCACCTAATCGGCCAAATAAATGGAAAAATTCCAGTTAGGAGTGTGGTGAAGATACCATTGGAGATACGTGGATTCCTTTTAATGTGGCTTATTATCTTTTTGCACTTATCTTTTTAATCTTCGAAGTTGAGTCAGCCTTTTTGTATCCATGGGCAATGGTGTTTAAAGAGTTTGGCATTGTAGGACTTATTGAGATAGGAGTATTTGTCTCCATTCTTATCATAGGACTTATTTATGCTTGGAGAAAGGGTGCCCTTGAGTGGCATTAAATAGGGTTTAAAAATATGGGAAAAATAACTGAAGAGTTTCCTGGATATGTAGAGAATCTACCTGGAGCTAGTGTAGTACTAGCGAAAATGGATCAGGTACTTAATTGGTCACGTGCTAGTTCGCTTTGGCCGCTTACTTTTGGTACCAGCTGTTGCGCGATTGAAATGATGATGTCGAGTGGATCAAGTAAACACGATCTCGCTCGCTTTGGTGCCGAAGTTGCTCGCCCAAGTCCTCGTCAAGCGGATCTAATTATTATCGCAGGAACTATTGTTAAAAGAATGGCGCCAAGATTAAGACTACTCTATGAACAAATGGCAGAACCTCGCTACGTGATCGCTACAGGATCATGTACGATTTCAGGTGGACCATTTATTTTTCAATCCTACACAACAGTTCGTGGTGCCGATGAAATTATTCCAGTTGATGTTTATGTGCCTGGTTGTCCACCGAGAGCGGAAGGACTCTTCTATGGATTACTTGCTCTTCAACGAATGATTAAAGAGGGTGAAACTATTCGTGAGCCTGGAATTAGACGTAAACCAGTTTTTGCTGATCTTCCACCGGGCTACACTATGGATAAAATAACCAAAGAGATTCAAGAGCTGCTGGTAAAAGATAGTAAAGTCGATGTGAAGTTAGCAGCTAAAAATAAAATTTGGGCCAAATTTTTAGGTAAAGGTTTAAAATAAGTGGAAACAGAACTTTTAAAAAATGAGATTTTAAAATTAGATCCAGCCATTACCATTCGAGATAAAGTTGACCGGTTATGTGTAAATGTCCCGCTCGCCAATTTTCGAAGTGTCATGATTACATTAAAAGAAAAGAGTGAATTTCAATTTGATTTTCTGATGAGCCACACCTCGGTGGATTGGATTGCGGAAAATAAATTTGAATTACTCTATCTGCTTTTTTCAACCGAACATATGCATCAAGTGATGGTAAGTATAACAGTAGATAGAGCTAATCCCGTAGCACCAACTGTTTCTGATATTTGGCGAGCCGCTGAGTTTCAAGAGCGTGAATGTTACGACTTCATGGGTATTCTCTACGATAACCATCCTGATCTCCGCCGTGTCTTCTTAGAAGATGATTGGGTTGGTTTTCCGCTGCGAAAAGATTATAAAGATGATTTTATGCTGGAGATTCCAGAATGACAGTCAATATTTCAAGTATCGAAAAAAAAGTGGGATCGCTAACTTTTGATAGTGTGAATCCCCTCAATTTTAGAAGTGAACCAGGTAGTAAAAAACAGACTACGCATGAATATTTTATCAATATGGGGCCTCAACATCCATCCACTCACGGAGTTTTACGTTTAATTTTAAAACTCGAAGGGGAGATGATTCATGAAGTGATTCCTGTACTTGGTTATATTCACCGTGGGATTGAAAAAATTTGTGAATCACATAACTACCGTCAATATATCCACTTAACTGATCGAATGGATTATCTCTCAGCACTTATGAATAACTGGGCGGTATCACGCGTAGTTGAAGTGGCGGCAAAAATTGAACTTAATGATCGAATCGAAACTATCCGGACGATCATGAGTGAACTGCAAAGAATTCAGAGCCATCTTCTCTGGTGGGGTGTAATGGGTATGGATTTAGGTGCCATTACCACTTTTCTTTATGGTTTTCGTGAACGTGAGATGATTACAGATATTATTGAAGAGACTACTGGTGCTCGTCTGACTATGAACTATTTTTGGCCAGGTGGACTCATGTATGACATCCATCCTAATTTTGTTCCAAGAGTAAAAGAGTTCTTAACCTATTTCAAACCAAAAATCAGAGAATATGATGAACTTTTAAGCGGTAACGTTATTTTTCAAGAGCGTGTCCGTAATATTGGAAAGATGACAGCCGCCCAAGCGATTTCATTTGGAACAACCGGCCCTGTTCTCCGCGGAAGTGGTGTCCCTTATGATCTTCGAAAGAGTGAACCTTATGGTGTCTATGGCAAAGTCAATTTTGATGTAGCCGTTGGGACCCAAGGTGATAGTTGGGATCGCTACTGGGTTCGCATGGAAGAGATGAGACAGTCGGTTTCGATTATTGAACAGTTAATTGATAATATTCCTGAAGGTAAACATATGGTAATGAAACCAGCGGCTAAAATTCGTCTACCTGAAGGAATTCACTATACCCAAGTGGAAACAGCTCGTGGTATTTTAGGTGCGATGGTGGTTTCGGATGGAAAAGAGAAACCTTATCGTGTCCATTTACGAACACCTAACTATAATAATGTTTGGAGTGTTTCGGAAATAGCTAAAGGGCATAGAATTGCTGATATTGTAACAATACTTTCATCAATTGATATTGTGGTGCCGGATATAGATCGTTAGTTTTGAAAGGAATAGTATGGAGACTTCATATTTTAAAACCTTAACCATCGCAAGCCGGGTGCATGAAGCGGACGCTTTAACCATACTGCTGACGGTAGTAGGATGTTTAATTGCTATCGCAACTTTTGTGTCACTGCTTGGATTAGTTCTCATTTACGTTGAACGAAAAGTGGCGGCTCATTTTCAATGTCGACTAGGACCTATGCGAGTTGGTCCGCATGGAATCTTGCAAAGTATCGCTGACGGGTTAAAACTTTTACAGAAAGAGGATATCGTTCCTTTCAACGCCGATGCCTTTCTCCATGTTGGTGCACCTTTCTTTGCTATTCTGGCAACCCTACTTTCACTTTTAATTATTCCGATGAGTCCAGTGGTTAACATTCTCGATTTAAATATCGGAGTACTCTATCTAACCGGAGTTGGTGGATTTGGAGTTCTGGGCAGTTTAGTGGGTGGATGGAGTTCCAATAATAAGTGGTCACTGATTGGAGCCATGAGAGCTGGTGCTCAAATTATCTCTTACGAAATTTCAGCAACGCTCGCTCTTTTAGTCGTGGTTCTTTTCGCAGGAAGTTTAAATTTGACGAAAATCATTGAGTCACAAGCTAGCGGCTGGTGGATCTGGCGTGCTCATGGAATAGGATTAGTCGCGTTTCTCCTTTTCTTTGTTTCAGGTACGGCAGAAATTAATCGAACGCCTTTTGATATTCCAGAAGGGGAGAGTGAATTGGGTGGTGGATTCCATACTGAGTACTCAGGTCTCCGTTTTGGACTCTTTTTCTGGCGGAATTTATTAACATGTTTATTATGTGTGCTTTAGCTTCAACCCTCTTCTTGGGTGGTTGGATGCCGTTTCATATTGGAAACTGGGAAGCTTTCAATTCAGCGATGAATCTGATTCCACCAGGACTCTGGTTCACCTTCAAAACATCATTTTTAGTTTTTGTTTTAATGTGGTTTCGCTGGACCTTCCCACGCTTAAGAGTAGATCAATTAATGACATTAGAGTGGAAAATATTATTACCCATTGGGTTTATTAATTTAATTGTAGCAACGCTAGTAAGTTATTTTAATTTTTATTTCTTTCCGTAGCCGTAATTAGGATAAAAAATATGAAGATACCTAATATAAAAATAGCGCCGAAAATAAAAAGAAGTTTTATTTTTATTGAGATTTTAAAAGCGATCTCTTCCCTCATCAAAGGGATGCGAGTGACTTTAAGTTACTTAGTGAAACCTTCAACAGTAGTTACACAACAGTATCCTGAAAATAAGCCAACCTTAAAAATGCATGAACGCTATCGAGCTGAACTTGTCATGCCTCATGATGAGAATGGTTTTCATAAATGTACTGGTTGTAAAATCTGTCACAACTTCTGTCCCAATATGTCGATCGTGGTTCTTCAACGAAAAAATGCTACTAGTAAAAAAATTGAAATTGATAAGTTCTTATGGCGCCTAGATAGCTGTACTTTCTGTAATATCTGTGTGATGGTTTGTCCCTTCGACGCTATTACTATGTCTCAAAATTTTGAGACAGCTGCCTTTGACCGCAGACTCTATCTTTATAACTTAAATCAGTACGCAGGTCCCACAGCTTCGGTTCTCTCAAAAATTGAAGATCCAGAAGAGCGAAAAAAAGAGATGGAGCCGCGAGGAATTTTTGAAGGGGACTATCCGCTTAATGGGGTAGCTCAACCAGGAGCACCGGTGCACTCGATGGATAGTTACACGCATAACTCTAAACTGGAGGAGAAGTAATGGAGAGTCTAAACTTTTCAGCACTCTTTTTTTATGCCTTTGCACTTGCCACTATTATGCTCTCGCTCCTCGTAGTAACCTCTAAACATATTTTTAGAGCAGCTATCTACTTAATGTTTGTTTTAGTTTTTACCGCAGCTTTTTATCTACTACTCGGGGCTGAGTTCTTAGCGGGGATTCAAATCCTGGTTTATGTCGGCGGGATTATTGTCCTCATCGTCTTTGCGGTTATGCTTACGACTGCACTCAAAGAGATTGAGACACCACCACCCGCTAGTAGACGATTATTAGCTTTGGCCACCTCAGGTATTTTTATGGGGATCAACTTTTATGCCTTAAAAATGTTCCCCTTCAAAGTGGTGGTTGAAGGTGGATCAACCAATCTCTTACATGAAGATTCAATTAAATATTTCGGACGAAAATTTCTCGATATGGGAGCCAATGGTTTTATTCTCCCTTTTGAAGTGATCTCCGTTCTACTTCTCGCTGCTATTATTGGCGGTATTGTGATAGCCAAAACTGATGATGAAAAGGCAAACGTATGATTCAAGGAAATCCAACTATTCTCCACTGGACTTTTTTAACGACCATCATATTTTCCATTGGCATTTACGGCATGTTAACTCGTAAAAGTGCTGTGGGCATTTTAATGTCAGTTGAGTTAGCACTCAATTCAGCCGCTTTAAACTTTGTGGTCTTTGGAAAATTTATCGCTCCTCAACTACTTGAAGGCGAAATCTTTACACTATTTATTATTGCTGTGGCCGCTGCTGAAGTGGTGGTCTTTATGAGTATTTTAGTGGCGTTATACCGTAACTTAAATAAAGTTGATGTTACCAACGCTTGCGAATTAAAGGGTTGATCATATGACGTATGGTTTTGCAATTTCCAATGCTTGGCTCATTCCACTGCTCCCTTTTTTATCCTTCTTAATCACTTCACTTTTCTTACGCAGAATTAGTGAATCACTCGCTGGAACTTTTGCCACGATCTCAGTTATGTTCTCAATGGTTTTGGCCTATATGGTGGCTTTTGAATATTTCACACTTTATCCGATTGGAACTAATCACCCAGTGATTATTCCGATTCGTTTTGAGTGGATGACCTTTCAAGAAAACCTTGCTATGTACGCTGGCGTTCTCTTAGACCCAATCTCCATTATGCTTATGACAGTTGTAACGACAGTTAGTTCGCTCGTTCACTTATACTCAAATGGGTACCTTCATGGTGAAAAAGGTTTTGGCCGCTATTTTGGCTTTTTAAATCTATTTACCTTTAGTATGTTAGGACTTGTAGTAGCTCCCAATATTTTGCAGACATTTATCTTTTGGGAGTTAGTAGGGGTGAGCTCATTCCTTCTAATTGGCCACTACTTTGAAAAACCAAGTGCTGTTAGCGCTTCTAAAAAAGCTTTTATTGTCACTCGTTTTGCCGATCTTGGTTTTCTCTTAGGAATTATTCTTTTAGGGTATTACGGTTATCAAACATTTAGTGAATTTGAGCCGGCCATTACTGCGGCTTCATCCCAATATTTTGCAGGCAACCTTCAAGCACTGGACTACTACTATTTAACCAACATAGCGGTAGCTCAGAAACTTCACTCAATTGATTCAGGGATTTTTAATCTCTCTATTTTATCACTCTCAATGCTGCTCATTTTTATGGGAGCGGCTGGAAAGAGTGCCATGTTTCCACTTCATATCTGGTTACCAGACGCTATGGAAGGACCAACGCCTGTTTCAGCGCTCATTCACGCTGCCACCATGGTTGTGGCCGGAGTCTATCTCGTGGCTCGTCTCTTTACAGCGTACGCTACAGCCAGTGACGTTTTAACCTTCATTGCTTACGTTGGTGCTTTTACCAGTATTTTTGCCGCCATTATTGGTTGTACTCAAAATGATATTAAACGTGTGCTGGCTTTCTCTACTTTAAGTCAGCTAGGCTACATGATGTTCGCGTTAGGGGTAGCAACACTGAGTTCACCACTAGGTTTCACGGCATCTATGTTTCACCTTTATACCCACGCCTTTTTTAAAGCGTTACTTTTCTTAGGTGCTGGCTCTTTAATTCACGCGGTTCACTCTAACTCAATTTGGGATATGGGCGGACTTGCTAAAAAAATGCCAATCACCCACATTACGTTTTTGATTGCCTGTCTGGCTATCGCCGGAGTCTATCCGTTTGCCGGTTTTTTTTCAAAAGATGAAATTTTATTAGCCGCTCATGAAAATGGTTTTACCGGAATCTATTATTTAGGTTTAATTGTGGCAGGCTTAACAGCTTTCTATATGTTTAGAATCTACTTCGTCTCTTTCTGGGGCAAAAAGAGTGAGCACTCAGATCACGCCCACGAATCACCTTTCATTATGACCCTACCATTAATGCTTTTAGCGGTACTCTCATGTGTCGTTGGTTTTGTTCCCATGAATGATGTTTTAGGTTTAAAAATAGAGCATGGAGCTCACCATGGAATCAATTTTGCTATAGCGGTTCCTGCCACCATTATGGGACTAATCGGAATTATTCTCGCAGGCTTTTTCTACGCTGGTAGCAGTGATCGAGTAACCAAAATCAAAAATAGTTTAGCGCCTATCCATAAAATTATTCAGAATAAATTCTATATTGATGAGATCTATCTGTTTATTACTCATAAAATAATTTTTAAATTTATAGCGGCACCCATTGCTTGGTTTGATCGCACCATTGTGGATGGTGCAGTTAACGTGAGTGGGGAAGCCACCAGACGCTTAGGTAGCCGTTTTGGTAAATTCCAAACTGGCCAAGTTCAAACCTACGGACTCTGGTTAGTCTCAGGTGTTATTATACTATTTTTTGTGTTGTGGGCGTTTACAATTTAACTGCTGCTTTTGGAGAAACGAAAATGGGTTTAGTTAGTCTCTTAATAATCATACCGTTTATAACTATGCTAGGTGTGCTCTTTACACCTAAATCACAACCGCATCTGATAAAATGGATTTCAGCTATAGGCAGTGGGATTCTCTTAATTTTCACGGGCTACATTACCTATAAATTCTGGTGTGAAGCAGGTATCGATTTTGAACTCATGAAAACTGCTACTGAAACTAAACTCTATATGGTAGAGCGATTTCCATGGTTTACGGCCTTAGGAATTGAGTATTTTGTAGGGTTAGACGGAATCAGTCTCTCGATGATTATTTTAACCGCGGTGATTATTTTCACTGGCTGTATCGCCTCTTGGAATGTAGTTGAACGGCCTAAAGAGTTCTTTGCGCTACTTTTACTTCTAGTAACAGGAGTTTTTGGAGTTTTCGTTAGTTTCGATCTCTTTCTCTTTTTTGTTTTCTACGAACTCGCCGTTCTTCCAATGTATCTGCTGATTGGCGTTTGGGGAACTGGACCTAAAGAGTATTCCGCTATGAAATTAACCTTAATGTTAATGGCAGGATCAGCGCTACTCCTAGTTGGATTTCTAGCAATCTATCACGCCTCTCCAGTTCACACCTTTGATTTAATAAAACTGGCTAACGTTAAATATGAACTTGGTTTACAAAAGTGGGCCTTCCCGGCGATTTTTGTGGGCTTTGGAATTTTAGGTGCACTCTATCCCTTCCATACCTGGTCACCCGATGGTCACGCTTCAGCACCAACTGCGGTATCGATGCTTCACGCTGGTGTATTGATGAAGTTAGGTGGATATGGTGTTCTTCGTGTTGCGATCTACTTACTTCCAGAAGGGGCAAAAATGTGGGGCCTCTTTTTTATGGCACTCACAACTATCAATATTATCTACGGAGCTTTTGGGGCCATCACCCAAAAAGATCTAAAATATTTTACGGCCTATTCTTCCGTGAGCCACTGTGGTTTCGTACTCTTTGGTCTCTCAACGCTTAACTTAATGGGTTTTAAAGGTGCTGTTCTTCAGATGGTTTCACACGGTCTGATGACTGGACTCTTCTTTGCTCTGATTGGAATGGTCTACGGCCGAACTCATACCAGAATCATTTCCGAGATGGGAGGGCTGGCCAAAGTTATGCCTTGGCTTGCCATTTCATTTTATATAGCGGGACTTGCGTCTTTGGGTTTACCAGGACTCTCAGGTTTCGTAGCTGAATCCCACGTTTTCTTAGGTGGATTTTTCGGCAACGTCTGGCAAGATCTCTTCTGGATGAAAATCCTCACCGTTATTGCAACTTGCTCAGTGGTAGTAACCGCAGTCTATGTTTTACGAGGTCTAGCCAAAGTTTTCCAAGGTCCCATTCTTGACGACCACTTTTTAGAATTAACCGACGCTAGCTTTACGGAAAAACTAACAACCGGAATTTTAATTGCGGTGATTGCCTTTATCGGTATGTTTCCTTCACCACTAATTAAACTGATTGAACTGAGTATTTATCCAATTGTTAACCGACTAAAAATTAATTAAGGAATAGCTATGAATCTTCTTTTACCTGAAATTGTTATCCTTATTACGGCACTCATCGCACTCTTCATAGATCTCTGTTTCACAGCAAACGGACTTAAAAAATTGAGTGGGTTAGTAGTGATATTTGGACTCACCTTAAGTGCCTTTATTTTAGTTACTGCTGAAAAAAATGGAGCGACTTTTGGTGGCAGATTTGTGATGGATCCGGTTGCTTGGTGGTTTAAATTTATCTTTATTATTGCATCCATTTTAACCGTACTGCTCTCCTTAGATCTGCTTAGTGATAAAAAACTTGCAGCTCGTGGTGAATATTTTTGTATTCTGCTTTTCACTTTAGCGGGCATGATGTTTTTAACTTCCTCACGTGACTTAGTTTCACTTTACGTTTCACTCGAACTTGCAACCGTTCCACTATTTTTACTCGCTACTTGGAATAAAAATAGAGCTGGGACTGAAGCTGGTCTTAAATATGTAGTGTTGGGCGTTCTCAGCTCTTCATTATTACTTTATGGATTAAGTCTCCTTTTTGGAATGACAGGAAAAATAGAATTAGTGGCCATCAGCCAAGGCCTCTCTAATACTCCAATTTTCTGGGTAGCGTTCGCCGCTATCTTAAGTGGAGTAGGATTCAAGCTAACGCTTTTCCCTTTTCAAATGTGGGCACCCGATGTTTATGAGGGTTCACCAACTCCGATTACGGCCTATCTTTCAGTGGCGTCTAAAGGGGCAGGGCTGGCACTTTTATTCTTAATTTTCTATCACCTTTTTGGCTGGAGACATTCACAATTTTTAAATTCGACCGATGTTGCTCATACTTTCAATTTAATCTTAGCAATATTTGCCACCCTTACTATGACTATTGGAAATGTGGTTGCGATCGTGCAAAAAAATATTAAACGGTTCATGGCCTACTCTTCAATTTCACAAGCGGGATATATTCTGTTGGGTCTTTTAGGTGCAACTCCTGAAGGTATTCCAGCTATGATTTTTTATCTCTTAGTTTACGTCATGACGAACTTAACTGTCTTTGCCGCCATTATTAGTTTTTCTAATCAGACTGGACTTAACCAAATCGAAGATTACCGTGGACTTTCCCTTCGCAATCCAGTTCTCAGTCTAGCACTTATGATTGGACTCTTTAGTCTTGCTGGTATTCCACCTTTAAGTGGTTTTGTTGGAAAATTCTTTCTTTTCTCGATTGCTTCAAAAATGGAGTTTCACTGGTTAGTAGCAGTGGCAGCAATCAATTCAACTATCTCACTTTACTATTACCTACAAATCATCAGACAAATGTATATTGAGAAACCTAGAGGTAATGAAGCGACGATTAAAGTTTCTAAAGTGATCACTTGCACATTAATTGTGACGTCGATTCTCATGGTAGCTCTAGGAATTATTCCCTGCTTTTATGACAAAATTCACTTAGAAACTACCACCTATTTAAATTTCTAATTCATGGAATGATCATTCAGATAATTCTTAACTAGATTTAACTGTGAATCGTTAAAAAAAAGTGTACCATCAAACAAAAGGAGACACTTTATGAATAAAATTTTTATTGGAATTTCGGCATTACTCATTGGCGCCAATACTTTTGCTGCTGGTTTTGAAAAATCAGTACTCTGGTCAGCTAAATGGGCGTCCTTAGCTGGAAACGCAGCTTCGGGTGTAACTGGGGCTGATTCAGTTTATTATAATCCAGCTGGTTTGGCCGCTGGGGCGAACAATGAGCTTTCACTCAATTTTTCTCCCACGTACTCACAATTTAAAGGACCAATTCCAGTTTCGAATGTTCAAGTTACTGGTAAAAAAATATGTCACCAGTTTTCGGAGCACTCTTCTCTCACAAGTTTAATGAGAAGTTAGGTGTGGGTGCAGGTTACTATGTTTCAGGTGGAACTAATGCTGAATATAAGTCAGTTGATTTCTCTGGTGTAAAGTCAGCTTTTGATGAAGTTAAACCCGACGTTATAGCAAAACTCGCGGTAACTGAATTTTCACTAGGTGCCGGTTATAAAATTAATGAGAATTTTAATTTAGGTTTAAGCTGGAGAGCGGTTTTCATCGATGCTCAATTTGGCTCATCTAAAGTGACTAATGTTACAGCTTTAGGTGGACCTGCCGTTCTAACATCGCTGCAATTAAAAGATCTCAAAGATAAGAACTACACTGGTTTTAAATTAGGAGCACAATATACTTCATCAGATAAAAAATGGGGAGTAGGGGCAAGTTTTAGAAATAGTATTAAAATTGTAGCGGAAGGAAATGTAACGGCAACGGCTGAATCCATTAACGCTGCTACCGGAGTTCCAACTACCGCAACGGCTCTTACAACTAGTGGAAATGCTAAAATCATCAACCGCTTTCCTTGGAATTTCCATTTCGATACCTACTATCAAGTCCAACCAGTGGTAAAACTTTTAGCGGGCCTCACTTATACTAAATACTCTGAAAATGGAACACTGGTAATTGATGGATCGGCTAACGGATCTAAGATAACTAATGTTAATCAACAGTGGAAAGATCAGTATAACTATAGAATAGCGAGTGAAGTAAACTGTATGAAAAATATTCCAATTTTCTTCGGTTACATTTTAACTACACAAGTAACTAGTAGTGATTATGCGAGAGCTACTTTTGCTTCTCCAGGTAAAGGCCATACCTTTACCTTAGGTTCTGGTTACGAGCTAGAGAATATGCAGTTCTTAATTGGTTATGAACATAGCCAAGCTTCAGGTAGTGCAACGGATACGGATAATGGCATCAAAGGTAAATATAATTCGACTGGAAATACCATTAATACAACTTTTAAATTAATGTTCTAATTATTTTTGATTACACTGTTTTGGTGGTTTAGTGAAAGTAACTCTTTGACTAAATCACCCATTCCGTGAGGTGCTGGCTTAAGTGACCAATCGTCATTAAACATACGTGGTCCCCATTTTGAATCAAAGGCAAAGGCGGTCCAACTTAATCCATGCTTCTCCATCCATGCCGAAAACTTTTTTCCATACTCAATATCGCCACCTTCAGTTCCACCAGCTTCAAAACCCCATTCGGTAATGAAGAGAGGGTGTTTTTTTATAACTGCGCCGTAGAGCTTATCCCATTGGTCAGGCGTCTGATTTTTGTAAATGTGTCCGGTATAAACAATATTGGTTCCTTTTACTGCATTAGTTGCGGCTTCTTCAATATGAGATGACCAAAAAGGACCTCCAATGAGGATGAGATTATCGGGAGCATGTTTTCTGATTAACGTGTACATAGGGTCAGCAATAAGTTTTTTCCAGGTACTCCAGCTATCAGGTCTAATCGGTTCATTAAAGATTTCATAGAGAACATGCGGATTATCTTTAAATTTGGGTGCCATAAAGGTCCAAAACTCTTCAACCTCTTTTGTTACTTTATCGTAATCACTGACATAGTGAAGATCCACAATAACGTAAATACCTTTGCGGGTTAAATCATCCACTAATGGTTTTAAATGATTGTTAAAGTAGCTATCTTTATTATTGAGAAAACCTTCTCGCTCATTTTTTTTACCTGGTAAAACAGGAATTCTAACCACTTTGGCATAAAAATTTTCAGTGGCTTTGGTGGCTATAATTTTGGCATCAACGTTAGGGCGCTCCCACGGTTTAGTATTAATCTGTTCAGGATCTGCTATATTGACACCTTTAAGAATAACCACTTGGCCTTTTTCATTATAAATTTTATTGTTTTTAGTATGGAGTTTTCCACTGTCGGTCGCAGAAAATGCTTTAAACATCATTAAATGCAAGAATACGATAATTGTATAGCAAATATGGTTCATAGAGATTCTCATTTTGGCCCCCAACTTTAACATTAAAATAAAAATTTGCAAGTAATGTACCACTTTATTACTCAATTTTTGGGGTCAATCTGGCTAGTTACAAATACTTATGTAGGTTAAAATAGAATAGATTAAAGGGGTCATCTGACAGCGTAAAACAGCCTCTAAACTCTTGATTTTTGACTTTTATTTGGTAACTATTTTCACAATGTTTAAATGTTCCTGATTGATGCTTCAAGGTAAAGCGTTCAATTTCAATCTGAGCATTCAGATAGTTAGCTTCACTTAGTTCATTTTTTTTACTAGCTTTGGTGTAGAAATAGGTTTTATCTGCTTTGAAA
>JAXLVO010000014.1:0-50061 GCA_046328975.1 Bacteriovoracaceae bacterium
AGAAGAGTCTAACGGAGAAGAGGAGAGTTATCTCACTGCTGTAATTGGTGATGATGATAATGATTGGACTCCTAGTCGTTAAACAATCGCAGATTCCTGTTTTAATTATCGCTAGCTCTAATTCAAATTTAATTTATAATAGCAGTATGGTTGCAGATAAAAATAATCCTCTCCTTAAACAGTTAGAAGAGCAACGCTTTGAGCATGCCTTAAGTTATGCTGACGACTCTTCTCATAATTTAAAAAAGCTCACATCGCAAGAGTTAGTCCATATTAATCAGTTGCTAACCAAACAGGAGAGTGTACTCCGTCTATCCAATGCCGAAATACAATTAAAAAATGGAAAAATCCAATCCTTTAGTATGATTAGTAATCCCTTAATTCGTGCGCGAGATGTAATAGCGGATGCTCGTGACATTGCCTTTACCGGAGATTTAGGTGAAGCTGTTTTTCATCTTTATACACAATTAATTTTAGATCACCTCTTTAACGATGCTAACCGTAGAACAGCAGCGGTGGCAGCTTACTGGCTTATGGGTGAGAAACATATTAAAATTGATGTCTATACACTACTTGAAATTCCCGTAGGAGATCTGCGTGATCTTAAAACCTTAAAAGAGTTACGCCAAGATATTGAAGTATTAGTTAAACAAGCTTAGTTTTTCATACTTTTTAAAAGTGTAAGTAGCGCTTTAAGGGCAAAACGTTGTTTAAGTGTTTGGCGGTTAGCTTCTGTTTTACCTGGATTATGAAAAGAGAATTCGAAGGATTGAGTTTTGCTATTTTTAGCAGCAATTGCAACAAAAAAAGTTCCAACCGGGTGAGGGTCACTAGCATGAGGCGGTCCGGCCAAACCTGTAATCGATAGGGCAAAATCAGATTTGAAATTAGTTAAACAGTTTTCGGCCATTATGGTTGCAACTTCTAAGCTAACCACACTTTTACTTTGGATTAGCTCATTTGGAATATGCAGTAACCGCTGTTTGATTTCATTAGTGTAAGAGACAATTGAACCATTTAAAACTTTAGAGGCTTGAGGAACATTAGTTAAGAGATGAGAAATTAATCCTCCTGTACAGGATTCGGCAAAAGAGAGAGTCCAACCATTTTTTAAACAGGTTTGAATAATAACTTCTTCAACGCTCTCATCTCCAATATGCCAGATATACTCATTTAATTTTGTCGATGTTATAAACTGGATAAGCTTTGTTATTAATTCTTTTTGATCTTCAATTTCAATGACAATGTCAACTCCAGTAAGTCGAGGGAGTGAACTAATGGTTTTAGAAAATTGTTCTAAGTCACTCCAAAGTGTTGGGCAGAGTTGAAAAAAAATGGTCTCTTCCTTAATCCCAAAAGTTCTGATGGTAATCTCTTTTCTTTTTGGACGATTTTTACTTAATGAGTCCAATTTTGGAATTAACTCATTTAACACCATACCTTGGAACTCACGAGGTACACCCGGTAGGGCCATGAGTAGCTTCATGGGGTTATCCGTGAATTGCATAAATCCAGAAGCCGCTCCAAAATTATTTTTCACCTCTTGTAAGGTATAAGGAAAAACTTTTCTTAGTGCCTCTGGAGTTAAATCATCTTTAGTTGGGCCAACTCCACCGCTAGTTATAATGACATCTAATTTGTTCCATTTTTCTTTAACTGTTTGAGTGATAATCTCTAACTGGTCTGGAATCATGACTACTTCATTTAAATAATAGTGACCTTTTTTTAAGCTTTTCGCCAAAAATTCAACATGCTGATCTTGGGTTTGACCTTTGAGAATCTCATTACCTATAATGATTAGTCCAATTTTCATGCTATTTATTATAGCAGCTGTTTACTTTTTTTTACAGATAGAATTCTCTTTTTTATAACATTTATCAAGATATGTGGCGAAAGCTACGGGATGGTCGGTCATGACATAGTTTGGTTTTGCCGCCAAAACATCATTAAAATCGTCAAAGGAGTTTATGGTCCAAATAACACTTTTCATATTGGGACATTTTTGATTGATAAAGTTTCTATCTCGCATATTGAGTTTTAAAAAAAGAGAGTAGGTTTCTGGGCCAAAGAGCGGAACGGGTTTTCCTAACAATGAAAAATTATTACTCATGGTACAGTTGTCTCGTGCAGAAAAAATCGTTACGATATCATTTTTACTATTGGTGGTAATTTCATGGTCAATGGCATAGTTAACTTCAATATTGTTTTTGGTTAATACTTCTTTAATGATTTTGAGTTTAGCTGGATTCTCTTATAATATAATAATATTTTTTTTAATTGCTTCAGCATTGGCAACACTTCTTAAAACCTTGACTAAACTTAAGGCAAATTTTTTACTGTAACTTAAATCAGCAGGAAGTTTAGTATCCAGGAAAATAGCCTTTCCATTTCCAAATGGATACTCTCTTTGAAAAAATGTTTCAGAAATGACATCTTTAAAAAGAGGAATCTCTACATTTATTTTTGGATACTGGTAAAACATCTCATTTTTATTATAGGTAGAATCAATATAACCTAGGCTACTCTTTACCTGCTCATAAGTTAATAAGTTAATAGATTTTTTACCGATTAAATCACTGTCAAAAATTGCTGGAATAACTTTTCTTCCTTCAATTCCAAAACGTCGAACATAGCCTAAAAGGTCAAATGGATTATTGTCGTGCCATAGAATAATTTGATCATCGAGCGTTATACAAACATCAATTTCAATCCCATCAACATTTTTATGTTTCATGGCCTCAATGATAGCATCAGTAGTATTTTCAATTCTATCGGGATAGAGTACTCCTCGGTGGGCAATTAAGAGTGGCCGATAAGGATCCGCTTCAGATGCTATTGATCGTATAAGTTCTGTAGTTTGAGGTTTTTCAATTTCCTCAGGATGTATAGTATCCATCAGTGTTTTTTCAAATAAATTGACCCACAAATGCTCAATGCTATTTGTAAAAGCAAAGACATTAAACGGTATCAGTACAAATAGTAAAAAGTGCCTAAATTTAAGCATCGATTAGTCCCACATCCATTAACCACTTTTCGGATATAGGTCATTGTAAGTTAAAATATTCTTAACTATTTAAAGTTTTAAATAAAATTCATTGTAGATTTAGAGCGGAAACCCAATAGTTATTGTTTGTGGGAGTAGACTGACTTTGACTTTCTTAACCTCTAGAAAGAGCTCGCCATCCACTTCGATATCAAAATGTGTTTTAGTTGTTGCTACAATTTCAATAGAAGAGGCAGCGACTCTTTTGGCTTGAGGAAAATCGGTGAACTTATAATCTTTGGTTAATAGAATTTTATTAAAAAAAGTTCCACCTTCAAAAATATCTAAATCTAAAATAAGACTAATGTCAAAGAGTCCATTATCTAATTCACTAAGCGCTCCAAAAGGGATACCACCACCTGAGAATTTACCTTTGGCTATAAAAATTGCTTTAAATTGATTATCAAAAATCGCTTGATCGATGGTTATTCTAAGCGGAACGGCTTGAAAACTAACCAGATTTTTTAAGGTTGGAACAATATAGGAGAGTTTTTTAGGAATAAATTTGGGTTGTCGGTTTTTATCATCTACTACTTTTGCACTAAAACCAATACCGGTTATATTATTAAAATAGAGTTTTTTGCTATCGTTAATTTCAATCAATCCCAGATCTACTTTTTTACGTTTAAAGTGAGTGACGAGTGTTCGCCAATCAGTTACATTTTTATTGTAGGTAATAGAACGGTAGTAATCACTACCTGTTCCATTTTGACTAACGATTAAAAAGGCATCAGGGTTAATCAGTTTTCCGTTTTCAAAAAAACCATTAACGGCGGCATTAATAGTGCCATCTCCTCCAATAGCTACAATTTCTTGATATCCTTTTTTTAGATATGCTTGTGTTTTAAGAATAAAATCGTCGCGATTGGCTGAAACGATATAGTCAATCGGTCCTATGAGCGGAGAGAAAAAATTTTGAAGTTCATTAATACTATTTTGGTTAAAGCCTTTACCGCTAGTAGGATTAATCACAAAGATTCTTTTCATAACGATACTCTTCCTAACTTAAGATTTGTTTCATTTATGTAGTCGTTAATTTCGGCTTCCTCTTTAGTTCTATCCCACTGTTTTATTTTTCCCATAATCTGAGCATACTCTTTTAGTTTCTCCATATCGCGATTTTTATCTAAATAAAAAAAGGGGATACGGCGAATGAGCAGGTCGCTGAGCTTTTCCACATACTCATTTTGAATAATATAAGTAAGATCGTTAGACGGAACCGGGAGTTTTTGAAGTGTGTCGGCTCGTTTTACTTTATGAAAAAATTCACGGCAAAGCTTATCTACGCATTTTTGCGCCATTAAACGGTAGGTGGTTAATTTACCACCGCTGATAGCAAGTAAACCGTTCGGATCAAAAATAATTTTATAGTCTCGTGAAATTTTCTCTTCTTTTATTTTAATCGCTTGATTGATAGTTGAACCAATCAGCGGTCTAATCCCAATATAACTACTCTCAATATCTTTTTCAGTAATGTTGGCCGTTGGAAAAAAGTGGTTGATTACATTTAAAAGATAATCAATATGTTTTTTGGTTAATGGAATTTTGTCTTTATCTCCTTCGAAATAGAAATCGGTGGTACCAACTAAAATCATCTCATCCCACGGAATAAAATAGATGTTACGATGATTAATAGGTGATTCAACGGTAATAGTATGATTGAGTTGCAAGCGTTTTTTAGGAATTAGCAGATGTGCGCCTGAAGTGAGCTGCATATTAAAACGCTCATACGTTTTACTGTTTAACCCTAGTACATCATCGTTCCAAGCCCCAGTAGCGCTAATGATCGTTGAAGTTTTAACTATAAAACTTTCACCGGTTAACTGGTCATTAACTGTAACTTGCCACTTAAGTTTTGCTAGGTTTTCAATTTTGGTAACTTTACAATAGTTAAGATTAATTGCCTTAAACGCTTCAGCTGCTTTGATCGATTCAATTGTCAATCTGGCATCATTGACAAAACAGTCGTAAAAAGTCACAGCACCTTTAAATCCATTTTTTAAAAAATGGGGGCCAAGTTCTTTAATTTCTGGGCCATTTTTTGCCACAACTTTGAATGAACTTATATTACGAAAAGAGGAGAGTAGATCATAAATAAAAAGCCCAATCATCGTAAGAAATTTAGGTGTCTTGCTGGTTTTATGAAACGGAATAAGAAATCTCACTGGTTTAACTAGGTGAGGAGCCACTTTTTTGAGCAGATTGATTCGTTCTTGGCACGATTCAAACACTGTTTTGAAATGGAGGTAACGAATATAACGGAGACCCCCATGAATCAGTTTACCTGAATTGGAGCTAGTGCAGCTGGCAAAATCACTCTTTTCTAAGAGCAAACAGTTAAGGCCTCGCATGGAGGCATCTCGAACAATACCCGCTCCGGTTATGCCGCCACCGATAATCACAAGATCAAAATTCATTTTTTGACAAAAAGCAATCTTTTCTGAACGCTCCATTTAGTGGTCCGACTTTTTTTCTAGAATCTTATCCATTGAATTATGCAGTTTAAATATTTTAGTAACACTATTAAAGAGTTTTGGAGGTAAAACGGCACTGAGTAGTGGGATAGTTTTAACTAAAAAGGGTTCCATCACAAAATCTTTTTTGGTTTCAATTGAGTCAAAAATAATTTTAGCAATTTTTGCTTGATCCAGAATTGGCGTTAGACGAGGGGCCGTAACGTTAGCAAACAATCCAGTATTAATAAAGCTAGGGCAGACGGTAGTGAAGTGAATTTTACCTGGATGGAGTTCACTAATTTCCGCTTGCAGTGATTTAACAAATCCAATGACCGCATGTTTTGAGGTAGCGTAAGTGACTAAGCCTAAGAACGCCCAGTCCAGAAGGCGAGAAGCTATTTCACAAACTTGTCCGCCACCATTTTTTATCATAGCAGGGAGAAAGGCTTTAATGAGTCCAAAAATGGGAAAATATATTTACCTGCATAACTTTTTCAATTATTTCATCAGGGCAGTTTAAAAAGTGTAATTTACAATGCCAGCATTATTAATCAGAATAATGCAGGCGCCAAAAATCTTTAATAATTTTTTTCCGCTAAGGCGTAGACCATCTTTTGTCGGCGACATTACATTCAAAAAAATGGACAGAAGGATATTCAAGTTTAGCTTTTTTTAAATTCTCTTGATTGACATCACAGACTATCACTTGATTACCACTTTCGCTATAGAGTTTTGCCAGTGTAAGTCCATATGCCATGAGCTGCACCTGTAATAAAACTCTTTTACTCATTTTACCTCGTTCTAAATCGAGTCCAAGTGTTCCACCAGGATTCATAATATTATTAGGATCAAAAATGGTTTTTTAGTGCTCTAAAAATATCCAGCTGGTTCTTTCAATCTGCTTTTCATGCGCAGATCATCTTTCTCACTCCATGATGGTGGCTCATTGTCCCTCCACTAGTGTAAATGGCATCGAGAATCTCTTTTTGAAATTGTGCAAACTCATTAATGTCATTCATTCTGATGAGAAAAATAAAATAGAGGTTTCCCCCCTGTTTATAATAGTGCGAGGTATGAGTCATACAGATAGTATTAGGTCGACTTTTGATCACAGCACGAACAGCATCTCGAACACGCGGGAGACTCTCATAAGTAACAGAGGTTTCAAGTGTATCAATGATAATACCATAATCTTGCAGATCTTCTCGCATATAGGGATCCATGTAGCGACCATGCATCCATTTTTTTACGGCATAAGCACCAATCGGAAGTATGCGAGATACAGATTTTATGTATTAGTGAATTGTAATAGTGTTTGGGATTTAACGCCATCGATGAGTCCAATCGAGTAGAGAGCGGTGGCACTCTTTGTAGCCGAGCATTTTTAAGGTTGAGTTAAGTGGCGTATCCATCACACCATAAAGATGGAGGCCAAAATCGGTCTCTTCGATCTGAGAGTCTAAATACACTGGGCTTATAAAACTCAGACTGCATAATCAACTGAGTCGCTTTGAGTCCTGATGCATAATCTTTAAACACAAAAGAGAAATATTTACGCTGATGGGGTAGATAGTGGAAAATTTTCAAGGTGGCCTCAACTAAAATTCCGAAGGCTCCTTCTGATCCAATAAACATCTGATCGATATCTGGCCCAATTGCGGCCTTAGGAAAATCCAGGGTTTTAATAATTCCACTAGGGGTTACCCACTCCATACAGACGACCAGATCTTCAATGGTTCCGTAATAAGTAGAGGCTTGTCCAGCACCTTTGGCCGCAATCCATCCACCTACCGTTGAATACTCAAATGATTGTGGGAAATGACCACAGGTGAAATTATTTTTGGTGGATCGATTATTTTTAGCATTATTGAGCTCATTTTCCAGTGCTGGCCCAAAAATACCTGGCTCCACCGTGCAGGTTAAGTTCATCTCATTCACCGCAAGTACTCGGTTCATATGAGCCGCCATATTTAGAGTAATACCTCCCTTAACCGCCTCAACCCCAAAAGTAACCGAGCTCCCACCACCAAAAGGATAGATGGGAATTTTTTGATCATTACAGTATTTAACAATTTTTATGACATCATTTTTATTACGAGGTGAAATAACAGCGTCAGTGAGATTTTCAATAATCTTTCTGCGTAGACGGAGTGAATCGTGCAATGTTTTTCCATAGCCATATTTCACCCGGGTGTAATCGTCGATACTAACATTTTCTTCGCCCACAATTTGTTCAAAGACTCTAATATGTTTGGAATCGAGTTTGGATTTAGGCACATGGGCAATTATGTCATCTCCGACATAACTTTTTTCTTTAAAATCATCATCACTCATCGAAAAGGTCTTTTTTAGAAGCTCAACCAGTTCGGTTTTGGGATGTTTAAACTGATCTAAGGCCCCCCACTTAAATACACTGCGAAAGGAATGTTTAGGTGGAACTTGATCATACCAAGCGGGCGAAACACTTTTTTTCATAGGAGAACTCGATTGTTAATTACTAATTAATCTAGCTGATGAGAGTTGAGCCTGTCTTCATATTTTTTCTAAAATAGAAGTAGGCAAAAGTGAGAAGTAATAGACAGATAACTCCGGTAATATAGCTAAACCCAATAAAAAATTCGAGCCATGGAAGTTTTGCCTGACCAAAATTTTTATAGAACATGAGAAAAATACTTCCGAGATATCCGAAGGCATCGGAAACATAAATCATAAAACCTGCAGTACCAATAAAGCCTAATAGGGCCATTAAATTGTCGAAAAGAATACAGCCAAAAGGCACATAAATAAAATAGAGGCCCAGACCTATACTAATCATCCATGCTAAGGGAGAAATAATCTGCGATTGATAAAGCAGGGTTGTCCCTAAGATTAAGAGTGCACCCGTTATCATGATTGAAAACATCAAATTGAAGATATTTTTTACATCTTTAACAAAAACTAGTGCCCCTAAAATAATAAGTACGCCAAATCCGATAGGCAGCTCACTAATAGAGAAGATTTCAGGGTTGCCTGCATACCCAAGTGCATCCCAAATCTCACGCGCAAAATTATCCCGAAAATCACGATAGGCGGTTAACACCATATAAAGAAAAATAAGTGGAACTAATCCTACTGCATATTTTATAAAGAAATGGTGGCGCTCCTCTTTACTCATGGGTAGACGTTTGGTTTTTAACGCTTCGTCAGCTTTATTCGGCGGTGGTAGTAGTTTTAAAAAATAGACTGAAATAAAGAAGACTGGAATAAACAGTAAGCCCGCTATAAAAGGCATCCAAATTTCACTGATATTATTATTAAGCAGAATTTTTCCAACGGTTTTTACTACACCACTGGATACAATGAAGCTAGCACTAAGGCCTGCACCCATAAATTCGGTGGTTTTTCTTCCTTCTAAAAATCCAAATACCAATCCCCAAATCATACCTAAAGGGATTCCATTTAAAAACATAAAGAAGATATTATAAGGTGCCGGCGTAATTGCAAAAAGTAAAAGTGTAATATGTGCCATCAAAATAAACTCGATAATTTTTCTTCCTCGAGTTGAATAGGTGGTTTCTGAAATAAATTTAACTCCATAAAACTTAGAAAAAGTATAGCCGAGTACTTGGGCAATAATTAAGAGAATTTTATAATCGACCGAGCCTAGAAAGGGTATTTCAACGCTGCCTGAAAATTTGCCAGCAGTAAAGGGTTTACGGTAGGCATACATGCAGAAATAGACTGCAAATGCAAAAAAAGTTGAGTAAAGAGTAAAGCAAACTTCTCCACTATTTTGGAGCCAATTTTGGATTCTGTTTTTCATTGAACTATTTTCAAGTAAGTCCTAGCTTTTGTAAAGTGGCATTTACACTTATCTATTTATTAAGATTGTGTTAAGATGATCGACAAATTATTTCATCTTAGCTATACTTGAGACACTTTATGAAGACAACAACACTTCCTAAAATTTACCGCTTGGCCGCTATTGATTTGGGTTCAAACGCAGTGAGAATGTTGGCCGCAGAAAGCGTCTCCCCCCATATTTTTAGAACTATTAAACAATCCAGAAAACCTCTTCGTCTAGGCCAAAATGTTTATGGTAAGGGCGCTATTACTAAAGATCAGTTTATTGAAGGAATTAAATTTTTTCGGCGATTTCGCGAGATTATTTATGATTTGGAAATAGAACACTATTGTGCTTTCGGAACTAGTGCACTTAGAGATTCAACCAATGCACAAGAATTTATTGATATTATAAAAGATCAGACAGATATTTTGATTGAACCTATAACCGGTGAGTTGGAAGCCCAGCTTGTTTTTGAGGCCATAAATCATTTTGTTAATTTTAATCATGAACCTACACTATTAATTGATATCGGTGGGGGAAGTTTAGAGCTCATATATGTTGAAAATAATAGACCAAAAGAGCTTGCCACCTTTCAGATGGGAACGGTTAGAACACTGAATAAATTAGTGGATAATAGTGTTACAGTTGAAGATCAGTTACGAGAAATTATCGAGAGTTATCGAAAACAGGTTAAAGATTTTTTTGATCATAAAGTTAAACATCGTAATTTTAAACTCATTGTAGGTAGTGGTGGTAATTTTGAGCGATTAGCAAAAATTGAAGGATATATTGCGAGAACACTGGACGATCGTAAAGTTTCTTACAAAAAATTATGCGATTACAATATTATTTTAAGCCGTATGACAATTGAAGAACGAATGCGCTATTTTCAATTAAGACGTGATCGCGCCGATGTTATCATTCCCGCTGGATTTTTAGTGGAAATGATCTTAAATGAGATCAATGGGAGTGAAGTTCTAGTCCCTGGCGTAGGATTAAGTTCGGGAATTCTACTTCATCTTATGAAAAAAATTAAATACCAAGACATTTAATTAATGACATCCTGCTTTTTTTTTCTTTTAATCTTAACAAAGTCTTAATTTTTAAATTTAGATTTATTTTAGGATGATCTAGTTATTAAAGGATTAATTTATGAATATTTTTGTAAGTCTCATTTTAAGTATCATCATCGTAATTTCACTTAATGTTTTTTCAGACGGTACTCCCGGTAACGTTATTCTCATTACATTTGATGGAGTAAGATGGCAGGAAGTTTTTAATGGAACTGATCCGCAATTAACGAATAAAAAAGAGCAACTTTTTAAAATTCTATGGGAAAAATATGCAAAAAATGGACTAGTTTTAGGTGATAAAAATAAAGGAAGTATGATTAGAACTGGTAACCCTGTTAATATTAGTCTTCCTGAATACCAAGCTCTTATGTCTGGAGTCATTACTCCTTGTCAGGGAAATGGTTGCAGTCAAATTAAAGAAGAGACCTTTATGGAGAAAATCCAAAAAGATCTAGATCTTAAATTTTACGATATCGGTGTAGTCGCTTCTTGGGAAACAATAAAAAAAAGTGTAGCTAGTGTTGAAGGTAGTTTTTTAGTTAATACTGGAATTACTCCGTTAATTGATGAACAGTTTCCTGACTCACATAAAGAGATTAATGAACTACAAAAAGCAGATAAACCAAAGTGGGGAAGTGCTAGAAAAGATAAGTATACTTTTTTACACGCAAAAAACTTTATAAAAAATCATAAACCTCGTTTCTTTTACATATCTTTTGATGATTCAGATGAGTGGGGCCATTTAAATGAATATGAGCAGTATTGTGAAAGTTTAAAAATGTATGATCGTTGGATTGACGAGCTCATTACTATGCTTAAAGCTATGCCAGGTTATGGTGAAAATACGACACTAATTTTTACAACTGATCATGGAAGAGGTGATGGTAAAGAGTGGACAAGTCATGGGCCCAAAATTGCTGGATCCGAAAATATTTGGGCATTTATCTATGGGCCAGATACACCTAAACTAGGTTCTATTATTAATCAAAAAGCTTACACCCATCTCAATTTCTTTTTAACAATAGAATCCTTTATTACTGGAGAATATCCAAAAATGTTTAGGGCTCCTGCCATTGTAGAAGCTTTTAAAAATGACCACGACGTTTACGTGAATCGTTAATTTTTAGATAAAAAATTTGACGAAAGCATTCAAAAGTGGTCCAATTTTTTTATGAATAGTACAACTTTTTTAGAACACAGACAGCTTTTTTATCCAATCTTAGCTCTTATTATTCTTAAATTTGTAGTGCTTATAAGACTTGCTTCTCTTAGAGTTACTTCAGTTTTGACTAGAAAAATTAAGATTGGCTATTTTAGAGGCTTTGGAGAGGTGGCAGATATTCCAGCAGCTATGACCTATGCTTCGAGAAATTTTATCAATCTTTTTGAAATGCCGGTACTTTTCTATATAGTGCTCATTTTTACATTACTTTTTAATCAAGTAGATGAGCAGACCATCAGTTTTGCTTGGTGTTTTGTAGCTTTTAGATATATCCATTCGCTAATTCATATAACCTATAATAACGTTAACCACCGATTTATGGCCTTTGTTGGAAGCAATATTTTTTTAATCGTTTTAATAATTAGACTTACGCTAGCACTTTCTAAAGTTGCTTAAAATGCCTCATCAAATTCATAGAGAGAATTAAGATAAGGGAATCGCTCTTCGATTAGTTCTTTTACTGGACCTACTATTTTGTCACCACTGTTGCCAAAGTAGGAAGTAAAGGGGATCTTATCAACGGTTAATGCTTTAAATGATCCTGTTACAAAAAGATTTTTCTCTCCAAAAAATAACCCATAATGAGCGATAGATTTGGCATACTTATTGATGAGATCAACGAGATGATTTAATAACTGAAGTTTAATTTCTGAAGTAGTAGCTCTTTGGTTTTTATAATCTTCAAAAGTATTGTTAAATTCATTTTCACAATTTTTACGTTTAAAAAAATTATATTGAGAACATACTTCATTAATGGTGTTAGTTATCTGTTGGTCAGTCAGTTGGTCAAAGTAATGAAAGCCATTATTATTAACTCTAATAATAGAGTTGATAATGAGTGGAACACTTAATGTTTTATTATTTACATATGACTCTAATATATTATCATTATTTAAATCAGTGTAATTGTTTAAAAAAGCGGTAAATTTTTTGTAATAACTTTTACGGGCAGTATAGATTTCCATTTTTCGTTCAACTTCAAAAAAAAGTTCATTAGTTAAACTTACTCTAACTTTATTAGTATTAATTTCATTTTGTTCTGCTGAAGGATTTAATGCAAATTCAACTTTGGACTTTGTGGAGTTTATATATTCTACCGGAGGTAAATAGCCAAAAAAAGTATTTATTAACGATGTGATTGCTTCGGGAAAAAGTGATGCCCAAATATTTTCAATATAATTTATATTTTCGTTAATGCTTTTTAAAAAATAACTAACGATATTTTCACTTTTACTTATAAATTCTAAAAACTGATCTTGATGATGTTCCAATGTTCGCCAGATTATACTTTTTACATCATAATTATAGTTAAACTCTTTGCGTTTTTCATACATATTAATAAAAGGCTTTAAAATCGATTTTTCTGGATCAGAGTTTTTCGATTGAAAATTTACCCAGTGGTGAAGTTCAGAGAGGAGTTCGGGATTATTTTTAATAGTAGCAAGCTGATCTTCTGGTAAATAAAAATGCCAGCGTTGTTGTTCTTTTAAATTAAAGTCAAATTCAAATGCTAAAAATACAATTTTAATTAAATTGTAAAATTCCCCTAAAATATCAAGGTCGATCGAACCTTCCATTTGAACACCACGTTCGCCAGCTATATTAATACTTTGATTTTCTAAGCATTTAATTAAACTTTGAGCTAAAACTTTTTGAGTGTATCCAAAAGTAGAATTAAGATCAATCCCGGTAGTGAGGGGAATTTTTGCCATACCACTTACTTTGATTAAAAATTGATCATCTTTAGTGATAAGATCATTCGGATTAAGTTTTAAAAATTGATCTTTTCTAAATTTGAGAAAATTTAAAAAAAGTTTAGAAAAGTCACTGGTTAATCCTTCCAGATAAGACCGCTCTAAATGATGATATTGATAAGTCCGTTTAAAACGAACTCCGGCCAAAGCATTAATCGTTTCATCACTGGCTTCAATTGCTCCATTCTCTTTAAGTTTTTTAATAAAAGTAGATGCTTCTACATAAAACATAAGACTATCTTTAACCATCCAATTACCAATTTCTGGTTCAATTTTTCGATCAAAACTAAAACCATATTCGCCAGAGGGTTTGGACCTGTTAAATCCAGAATGGTTTTGTGAACCGAGATCAAACTTTTTATTGTATTCAATCAAGGCTCCACTACGATTGCTTCCAATCTCTTGATATTTTTGTGCCACTTCTTTTAAAATAATTTCGATGAGTGTATTTTCATCTAAGCGACTATTTGTTTCATAGAGATTTACCGAATCTCCCCAAAGGGTACTATCTTGTCCAAAGAGCACCTCTTTTAATTTAATTTGTTCAGAACTTGTGGCATGTTTAATTTTTTTTAAAAGTTCAATTCTATTTTCCAGTACACCTTTAAGGTTAAAATGTTTAAAGACGTAGTTGTTCTCTGCCTTTAAAGACGATAAGAAGAGAAGATAGAGTAAAATAGAATAACACCAAATTTTCATAGGTATTTAATCGGTTATTCTAAGTAATTGCTAAAACTTTTTTTAAGCAGGTACTATAATTTTTGTTTTAAGCACCTCTTCACGATTACTATGTGCTTGAAAAAAGTCTAAATAGGCTTTTCGGTTTTTTAAATTAAGCATTTCACGAAACTGTCCCCAGTCTAGTAAAGAATAAAGAGACATAGTTAGATAGTTCCATTCAGGATTAGACTCTACCCATGGAGTAAGGTGATTTAATATCTCTTCGACTCGATTTCTCTGACGATTAAAAAAACTATTATCGATAGTAATATCAATGCCACTTCGCTTGATCATAAATAAATTTACGGTTGAGTCCTGCATACCATCGATTAAGGATAATATATTCTCTTCATCTATCGTAAGTTTATTGAGGGACTCTTGGGCGAGAATATAATTAAAAATGATACGAGAATCAAAAACTACTTGGCCATTTTTCTCATCTTTTAGTACGGGGATTTTATTAATAGGATTTATTTTTTTTAGTATTTCTGCATCGTTTTTTTCTAGGTAGTTAATCATTTTTAGTGTTGAAGGAATCTTTTTGTTTTGAAGAAAGAGACGAAGTCGTCTCACAAAAGGTGATGTTTCCGAACCATAAATTGTATATCTCATAAAATTCCTCATAAATAGCTACTATTTAAAAGCTACACCTCACATTGCCTTTTTGGAATATTTGATTTTTAACTTCGGATGCTCCGTTAATTCCCTGTATGCTGCATTGAGTTATCTGTTTTTTGTACAGGTCTAGTTCCAAAATCTAAGTTAAGGTGTTAAAATACCAAAAAATTTCAATCAAACTAAAAGGATATTTCTTATGCAAACCCCTGCCTACGTAAAAAATAGTGAACTCGTTAAATGGGTTAAAGAGTGTGCGGAACTGACTCAACCTAAAGATATTTACTGGTGTGATGGAAGCCAAGAAGAGTATGATAGATTCTGTAATGACCTGGTTAATGCTGGTGTCTTTAAAAAACTAAACCCTAAATTAAGACCAAATTCATTTGCTGCTTTCTCTGATCCAACCGATGTGGCAAGAGTTGAAGATAGAACATTTATTTGTTCAAAAACAAAAGAAGATGCAGGCCCTACCAATAACTGGATGGCACCTAATGAAATGAAATCACTTATGTCTAAACTGTACGAAGGATGTATGCGTGGAAGAACCATGTATGTTATTCCTTTTAGCATGGGACCACTGGGATCTAATATCGCTCATATTGGAGTACAAGTTTCAGATTCACCTTATGTAGTGGTTAATATGAAAATTATGACGAGAATGGGTAAAAAAGTTCTCGATGTTCTAGGTGAAAAACCTTTTGTTAAATGTTTTCATTCGGTTGGCTATCCTCTGGCAAATGGACAAAAAGATGTAGTATGGCCTTGTAATAAAGAAAAATATATTAGCCATTTTCCAGAAGAAAAAACTATCTGGTCTTTTGGTTCAGGCTATGGTGGCAACGCCCTCCTTGGAAAAAAATGTTTCTCACTTCGTATTGCTTCAACTATGGCTAGAGATGAAGGTTGGCTAGCTGAACACATGTTAATTTTAGGTGTTCAAGCTCCTACAGGTGAGAAGTCATATGTTACGGCGGCTTTCCCTTCTCAGTGTGGTAAAACAAATTTTGCAATGTTAATTCCACCAAAAGAGATGGAAGGATGGAAAGTAACAACTATTGGTGATGATATTGCTTGGATTAAGCCAGACGCTGATGGCAAGCTTTATGCTATTAATCCTGAGGCTGGACTTTTCGGAGTTGCTCCTGGAACCAATTTTGAGTCTAATCCAAATGCGATGGAAGCCATTTCTCGCAATACCATTTTCACTAACGTAGCAATAACCAGTGATTTAGATGTTTGGTGGGAAGGTTTAACTAAAACTCCACCAGAAGGAATGATTGATTGGACTGGAAAACCATATGATACAAAAAGTGGTAAACCAGCGGCACATCCTAATGCTCGCTTTACCGCACCGTTAAGTCAGTGCCCTTCAGTTGATGAGAACTGGGAAAATCCAAAAGGCGTGCCGGTTAGTGCCTTTATTTTTGGTGGACGTAGAAGCAGCTTAGTCCCAATTGCTTACCAATCTTTTAATTGGAATTTTGGGGTTTATCTAGCTGCTACCATGGGCAGTGAGACAACAGCGGCAGCAACGGGAGCTGTTGGAAATGTTAGACGAGATCCATTTGCGATGTTGCCATTCATTGGATACAACGCTGCTGATTACTTTAACCATTGGTTAAATTTCGGAAGAAAACTAACTAATCCTCCTAAGATTTTTGGAGTAAATTGGTTTAGAAAAGATGAGAACGGCAAATTTATTTGGCCAGGATATGGTCAAAATATGCGTATTCTAAAATGGGTGGTTGAAAAGACCCAAGGTAAAGTAAATGGATTAGAGTCATCACTTGGAATAATTCCAAAATATGAAGAAATTGACTGGAGAGGGTTAGATTTTTCTAAGGAAAAATTTAAGAGTGTTATGTCAATTGATAATGAAGGTTGGAAAAAAGAGATCGTTTCACAAGAAGAGCTACTTACTCAATTAAAAGATAGATTGCCAGTTGAAATCACACTGATAAAAGATTTAACTAAAGCCACTCTTGCCCGCATTTAGTATTTTTTACAACTAGTTTTAAATTTAATAGAAAACTCCTTAAAGTAACGCTATAGAAGAAAAAAACTACTTTAAGGAGTTCTTATGTTCGCAATTATCTATCCAGCTTTTCAAGTAATTTACAATATTATTGCTAAAATCATTGAAAGCTTAGGTTAATTAGTCAGTTTTTAATCAGCTAATTAATTATCTTTTGAATTTAAGGGAGCACTGCTCCCTTGACACTATTTATTTCAAACCCATCTTATCCCAAGAAAACAGAGATATACATTGGAGGTATGCTTTGAGAACTGATTTAATCAAAATAGTGATGCTTGGATTGTTACTAGTCACAAGTATTGTAGCATTTAGATAAAAATTTATTTTATAACAGGGAGGTTGTTATGAAAAATTTTAATCATTATGAAAAAGTAGATTTGCCAGTAGGCCCCTATTTTAAAGGGACAGTTACTGCGGTTAAGTGGAATTCGAATGACGAGCCAACTCATTTTAGTCTCTATACTTACGAGGGAAAAGAGTATCTCTTAAAAAGTGTCCAAGATAATGTAAAGCTTTCCGATTTTAATAATAAAGAGGTGCTTATTGTAGGGTCAGTTTTCCCCTCATACGAATTTGACCAGATTCTCTATTTTTCAAGCATCACTTTAATTAAAGATCCTATGGTTCCACCTAGTACTAGTTATGATTTTGAATTAGACGACGAGGATGAGTATCGCTTAATGATAGGTAATCAAGCTAATCAGGAGTTTGCACAAAATTTATTACTTGCTTAAACCAAGGAGGAAATAAATATGTATTACCAAATTAATGATCTATTGAAAGAAAATATTAAAAATGAAATTAGCTCAATTTCACCCAATGTCCAGGCCGTAGATGTTAATGTTATAAAAAATAACATTGGTGAATATCAAACCAAAATTAAAGTTAGATTAAAAGGAAAAACTATCTACGCAGAAAAACTGGATCGTTTTTTATCAACAAGTTTAAATCGCTGTTATCAAGCAATATTTAAACAAATTGAAAAAGTTAAAAATAGAAAAAAATATTTTAAAAAAGTATCTTGACAATAATTTAGTAAATCTCATCTTTTCAATAAGAAAAATAACACACAGGAGGATTTGCTATGTATATGAAAGACCTTTTAGAATTACAAAAAACGATTGATTACTTTTTTAATGATGGACAAGAGAAAAACGCATTTAGTGCAAGACGTTTTCCTTATTTAAATCTTTTTGAGAATGGGAATACCTTAGTGGTTAAGACCGAATTACCTGGTATCGATAAAAAAGATATTAAAATTGATATTGAAAATAATGTCTTAACAATTTCTGGAGCTAGACATTTTGAACGTCAAGCTGACTCAAACTACCATCGTAAAGAACGAGGCGAAGGTGAGTTTAAACGTTCATTAGAATTTCCTATCAAAGTGGATCCGGAAAAATGCAAAGCCACACTTACCAATGGTGTACTCACAGTTGAAATTGAAAAGGCAGCAGAAGTAAGTGGTAAACAAATTACGGTGTTATAATAAAAGGAGAGTTATATGCTATTTAAAGATTTAATGAAAAAAAATAAAAGTGAAAATAATAAAAGTACTTATGAGTGCCAAATTTTTGAACCAGGAGTGGATATCTTTGAAAACCAGTCAGAAATTATTCTCTATGCTGATATCCCAGGCATTGATAAAAAAAATGTTAATGTAACTTTAGAAAATTCTCTGCTTAAGATTGATGCAAAAGTGGATTCAGATGAGTATGGAAACTTAAAACCACTTTATACTGAATACCAGATAGGACACTATCATAGAGAGTTCAAAATTGGCGAGTCAATCGATCGTGACTCGATCCAAGCCTCCGTCGAAAATGGGGTTTTAACTTTGAAACTCAAAAAATCGTTAGAATCTCAGCCTAGAAGAATTACTGTCAACTAAGTCCCTCCGCGACTAAGAAGGAGTAAGTCCCCTTACTCCTTCTTATCAAAAAAACTATTTTTGACGAATAAAACATTTTACGAAAATTTGGTTTATACCGCTTTTTTTCGATTCTAAATATAGACCGTTAAGGGCATTAAGTTTATTGATTTCGAACATTCCTTGGCTATTAAAAAGTGTTTTATTAATATCTTTCTTAGTGGCAGGGTAATTATTTTGAGAAACACTGATTGAAAAAACACCAAAATTATTAGGACGATCAAGGGCCTTTTTAATTAGGATAGTAAATTCGCTTTTTGATTCTGGTGATTTTAAACTAACGGCAGCAATTCTATTGAAATCATTAAAAAATTCTAAATCAGTTGCAAACACTTCATGCAGATTTCTTGAATCATAGGTTCCATCAAAAGATTTGATTTCTATAAATGAACGACTATTAGAGTCCTCTTTGGAAATAGTATAAGAAGCATTACAGACAAACTCTTTATCACTGGCCCAAAGATTAAAACTTAAAGCTAATGCCAAAAAAGAGATTAAACGGTTAAACTTCATTGAGAACTCCTAAACTTTAAAAATAAAACTGAATGTTAAAAGTATGACTTGCTTTTAAAAAAGATGCATGAATTTTGTAATTATTATAACACAAAATGTTATTTTTGCAGAGAAATCTTAAAAAGCTACAATAACCATTATTGAAAAATGAACATTTAGTATTTTTTAGTTTTATTAAAATAGCTGATTTCCCGATAATTGAGCATGAACCTAATATGCCTCTTTATTTTAATTTTCATTAGCAGTAACACCTTTTGTTTAGATACTCCTAAGAATGAAGAAGAGAATTGCTTTATTCAGATTAAGTATATTAAAGCGAAAAAAACCTTAAAAACGGAAACTCTCACTTTTTATAAAAAGAGTGAGAAAGAGTGTAAAAAAGAGAGTGAAAATTTTGAGATAAACTTCGTGCCACATTTAGCAGATAAAAAAGAGGTTAAATATAAATGGATTAATGTGGATAAAAAATGAAACAATTAAAAATTATTTTCATAGTACAGTTTATAATTTTTAAAGTTTATGCAAACGATACGCTCTGTTTTAGATTAAATAAAAATGTACTAGACTTTTCTGATAAGCAGATTATTTCTATACTGTCGAACTCCCTTTCAAAAGATAAGTCTAAAATTTTAGTTACCTCTCAAGATTTAACTGCCAAAGTTTATGATATTGATACGGGAAAAGAAGTGTTCTCAGTCGCAGCTAAGCAAAAGATTTATCAGGCCAGATTCGGTAAAGATAATAAGTATGTGGCCATGGTTACTGATGATAAAAAAATTAAAATATACGACATTAAAGAAAAAAAAGAGTTGTATACATTTAATGATTTTAATTTTGGTGTTTTGGGAATTGGTTTTTCTAATGATAATAAAAAAATTATAGTCAGTTTTTTAAATAAAAAATCAGTAGTGTATAATTTAGAGGATGGAAAAATTTTGTATTCACTGGATAATCCAGAATGGATCTCATCTCAGGTTTTTTCAGAAGATAGTAGTAAAATTCTTTTAACCTTAACTAATGGATTAATAAGAGTCTACGATGCTCAAAGTGGTACTCTCTTAATGAAAAAACAAAATGGTGGGTATGTTCAATCTGCTTCGTTTACACCCGATGGAAATAGTATTGTTTTTTCAAGCCAAAAAAAAACTATCTTTTATGATGTCTCTACAGGTAAAGAACAGACAGTTTTAAATCATGAAAATAGCGTTGGATCAAATGTCTTATCTCAAGATGGTAAATATTTAGTTACCTATTCTAAAGAGTTTTCTTTTTTAAACTTTAATGTAGGCAAAGAGGGTGAAATTAGAGTCTATTCAAAAAATGGCGAAGAGTTATTAACTAAAATTAAAGTGGGGAATAATCTCTCGTTAGTTAATATTTCTGCAGACAATAGTAAAATTATAACTTTTGCACAATATTCTGGAGAAGTAAAAGTCTATGATAGACAATCGGGAGAGTTGCTACTTGAGTTTAAAAAAGATGAAAATGCAAAATCATCTTTTTTATTAGATAAAAATAATCAAGTGCTGACTTTACACGATAAAAAAATTGAAAAAAATAATATATTTTGTCTAGACACCTTAACCCAGAAATGTATTGATGGGTGCAAAGAAAAAGAGATAACTTCTTCAAAGCTAAGTGCCATTAAACCTGTCTCTGAAAAACTATTTATTTGTAGTATTTCTCAAGTAAATGGATTTAATCCTGAAAAAGATATTGTGGAATTGTTAAGAATTATTAATTCCAAAGATTACGAGAAACATGAAGCAGAGTTAACACTCTTTTTACAAAGTTTGTTTATTAGTAATCAGTTACTTTATGAAGATTTAGTTTTGAAATTTCCAAAACTTCAGGAGTTGAATTTTGATCGTTTGAGTAATAATTCATTATGTAAAAATGTAAAGATAGATAAAAATCAATTTAAAGATTATCTAGAAAACTATTTAAAAAGTCTAAAAGTTGTTAACCATGATAGTTTTAATACATTGTTGCCACTTAGACCTTTGATGGAGTCATTAAATGAAAATGATCAAGAGTCCGTTCGTAGTATTATGACTCAGAAACTCACCGATTCAGCAGTTAATGATAAACGACTTGAAGGAATGAATTTTAATAAGATGAAAATGTTGATTTACGAATCGACCGCTCCATTTTTTGGTAATGAATCAGAATTTTTTACTGATTTGTCACTAGTGAAAGATAAGAGTGGTAGTACTGCTAAATTAGTATTTTATAGTAGTTATGATCATCCCATTCAAAATGAAGAGCTTAATGATTATGGTTTTTATATGAAGACCGCCAATAACTTTGCTCTTGATGAAAATGGCAGGCCTGGCACTCCTATCTACAAAGATAAAATAAAGTGGGTAGCAGGTGAACAAAAATTTTCAGCAGATGTTGATATTAGTTATAAAAAAGGTGGAAAGGACGATTTTCTGGTTGAGCATACAGCTCCTGATTATGATAAGCTTTGGAAAAATGGTTTAAATGGATTAGTTGTTTTAGGTACAAATTTAAAAGATTCAGTTCATATTATGGACTACTATCTCTCTTATTATAAAAAAGAAGGGTTTGAATGTGGTAGTAAGAATGAACTTAAACTCATTAATGATCAGAAAAAATTTATACTAGCTCAAATTGAATCTGGTGAAATTGACTATTTTATCAAAGAGGCCCATGCTGATGGAGATGAGAAAAATATGTTCTATCTGGATCAAGCTGGTTTTTATTTAACATGTGTTAATAAAAGTAAAAATGAGAGCGTTAAATTGATTTTCCCTAATGCTAAAGAGAGTAGATCTGTCCCACTGAGTAACTCGGAGTTTAGAGATGCAATGATAAAAAGAGATAAATTTAGCAATACACAACTTATTTATTTTAATACAAGCTGTTCCTCTGCTGTAACTAAAGCTAGTCATGAGGTCGAAGCAGTGGCCAATAAAAATTTTATTAATATCCCCGCTTTAGATGAAGTTCTTACCTTTTCAGATCGTAAAAATGGTGGTCAAAAACTACTCATTAGTGCATTTCGAAATAGAGGAACGTATCAAGATATGCGAAATGAATTAAAGAAAAATCCTGAGTTTGAAAAGAAGCTTAATAACCATTTTATCTTTCCTGATGAAGAAGATTATAGAATATATATTAAAAATAAAATTAATATACCTTTAGATACTAAAATTGAGATTTATGATAAAAAAAATAAACGTTATTATATGGATAGAGATTAATTTATGAAGCGATACTATTTTTTAAAAGCAGTTCTTTTAGTGTTTTTTTTTTCGTGTGATGATGAACCTGAGGTTAAATCTAAATCAATTCCAATATATATAATTAATCAAACTCATCGCCCTACTTATTTACCGAAGTTATTAACTCCAGTTAATGAAGAGTGTTCAATAGATACCATTAATGATCAATCCCCAAAAGGCTATATAGTTAAAGATATTCATAAGTTGAAAGTTTCAGGATGGGCGGGTGATATTCATAATGGAATTTTATTAAAAGATGTTACGCTTAAATTTATTGGCCCTAATATCATATACGCTAAAACGTTTGAAGTAGTTAAACGTGATGATGTAATGAAAATGTTTAATCAGCCCGATATTCTTGATTCTGGTTGGACTTTTTACATTGATTTGGCTGATGCCAAACCAGGAGAATATCGAATAGAGGTTATTCGAAGTGAAGGAGAAAAGGCAACGATTTGTGATCCTAAAACTACCATAATTATTAAGCTCTAGATAACAATGTCAAATTTTTAAATTTTGTAACTAATCGATTAAATTTAAAGATCAAATGATTAATTATATTTTGAATTCGTTTTTTTATATTATTTTTTCCTAAATGGGAAACAAAGGGAAAATCTCTATAATAGTTGAGTTCATTTAAAATTCCATTGTGAGACATAGCGAAGATTCTTAATGTTATATTTTCGCTCTCTTCTTTTTTTAGCTGAAAGTTAATAATGTATCCTGTTCTATTTAGGTCATTTATTCCTATGAATTGTTGAACGTCATCACGTTCAATATACGGGATTGTCGCTTTAATAGGCAGTCCTGTTTCACCATTAAAAACGATGACAAGCTTTGCCGGTTTATTTGATTTTATATCAGCTGCCCAACCTTGAATTTCAATCTTCTCTTTTGTTTTATGAGCAATATCGACAGCACCAATAGAGAATCTTGCATTTGATGGGATTTGTATTCCCTCTGCATTATATATTTGATCATTTTTAAGTCTGAGAGCTAAATACTCTTTTTCAAGCTCAGAACTAATTTTTCTTGGTGCATCTTCAGCTGCTGACTGACTGAAATCTTGTACAAGTGGGCAGCGCATGCACATAGGGTCATATTGCTCAGTATCAAGTTGTTTGCGAATCTCAATAAATCGCTGGGAGTTCCATATTTCTAATGGATCAGTTGTATAAGCATTGATATTGGCAGGCTGTCCTTGAGGACACATATAAATATCACCATTCATGAGAATTTTTATCATCGAAAAAGGTTGTTCACATTTTAATCGCATAATAGTTTTAAAACTCCATAATAATTTAAGTAACTCCAACAATATATGGGGTTTTAATACTCTATACCGTTGTTGGCCAGCTCTTTTGCTCCTTTTAAAAATAGGGGCAATTGTCTCTTTGTGATCGTAAAGATTATTCTCTCTAATATAATCGTCCCAATCTGGATTAGGTGCTACAATTCTTAGTGGTTCAACTGTGATATTTTTAGCACCTACTTCAATGCCACCCGATTAGGGGAATGAAGCTCATCTTCATTATCTTTTCCAAGTACAATTCCTAAATGAATTTGTGGGTAATTTATTTCGCGTTTTTTTGCCCGAGCAAGATTACGAATATTTTTATAAGTGAGTTCAGCCTTTTGGGCGGCCACGCTCTAGTTTTGGACCATCTAAAGAAAAGGAGACCATATCGAGTTTTGAATCAATCAATCTTCCAATATTTCTTTCATTTAAAAGTGTACCATTAGAAGTAAAAGCCACATAGGTTTCTGGACACTCAGTTTTAATTTTAGAGACAATCTCATAAATATTTGGATGCATAAGTGGTCACCTGCACCTAATAAATAAACGCTTCCACTTTTTTTAAAAAAGAGGATCAGTCTTTCAATTAGTTCTATAGAAAAGGAGGATTTTTCGCAGGGACAAAGGACTCGCTATTTTGGTGTGACAGCGACGGTGTTAAATTACAGATATCAGTAGTATCAACAACTACGCAGCTTGGATATTTATCTAAAAATATTTATCAACGTCTCTATTTGACATTACAACTCCCAATTAAATTTATGGGTAGTGTATACCAACTTCAATAAATTCACTATCATTAGTTTAAAAAAGCATTTAACTCACAGCGTTAAATCTTTACATAAAGTCCGATTAAAGATTGCAATGAGAACAGCTTTTTTATTTTTTCATCAATGATAGTGTTGTTGATTACTGGTATATCCTTTGTCTATCCTTATGCGTTGTTTTCATTAATTTATCGCCCACTTATAATTTTAGGTTTAATGATAGTTTTCAAAAAGCTCAAACTATAAGAAGAAATTTTCCATTACTTGGACGTTTTAGATATATGTTTGAAGCTATACGTCCTGAGATTAATCAATATTTTGTTGAATCTAATTCCGATGGAGTACCATTTAGTCGTGAACAGAGATCAGTGGTTTATCAAAGAGCAAAAAAACAGGTTGATAGTTTACCTTTTGGAACTCAACAAGATGTCTATGCGGTTGATATGAGTGGCTAGCTCACTCTTTAAGTCCAACTAAAATTGAAACAGATAGTATGCGAGTTGTAGTGGGTGGACCTGATTGTAAACAGCCATACCGAGCAAGCATATTAAATATTTCGGCCATGAGCTATGGTGCCTTAAGTAAAAATGCTGTTTTAGCGTTAAATGCTGGAGCTCAAATTGGTGGATTTGCCCAGGCAGCGGGTGTGAAGGGGGAATTAGCCCATATCATCTTGAACCAGGTGGAGATATTATTTGGCAAATTGGAACTGGCTATTTTGGATGCAGAAATTTAGATGGAATCCTTTCTCCAGAAAATTTAAAGAAATGCTTTGAGACCACAAGTGAAAAATGATTGAGTTAAAGCTTCTCTCAAGGTGCTAAACCTTCTCATGGTGGAGGGATTTGCCTGCTAAAAAAGTGACCAAAGAGATTTCTTTAATTAGAGGTGTTCCAATGGGAAAAGATGTTTTGTCTCTCCCCGCACTCTAAATTTTCAACTCCTATTCAAATGTTAGAATTTATTCAAGAGATGCGGAACTAAGTGGTGGTAAACCAATTGGGTTTAAACTCTGTTTAGGCAATCATCGTGAGTTCGTGGCTATTTGTGTTACATGCAGCTGACGGAATCACCCCAGACTATATTGAAGTGATGGTGGTGAAGGTGGAACTGGGCGCACCCTCTTTTTAGAATTTTCAACCATATTGGGTATCCAGGTATTGATGCTTTAGTCTTTGTAAAAAATATTTTAACTGGAATGGATTTAAAAAATAAGATTAAAATAATCAATTCAGGAAAAGTAACAACCGGTTTTGGTATAATAAAAAGGTTAGCATTAGGCGCTGATCTTATTTATTCTGCTAGAGCTATGATGTTGGCCTTAGGTTGTATTCAAGCTTTACGATGTAATACAAACCATTGTCCAACAGGTGTTGCTACTCAAGATCCAGGACTTGCGGCAGGCTTGATTGTTTCAGATAAACGTTTAAGAGTGGCTAACTACCACTCAGAAACTATTCAAAGCGCAAAGCATATGCTTGAAGCTATGGGGATTGAACATCCTTCTAAATTAAATCCAACTCATATCTTTAAACGAGTTGGTCCTTACAATGTCAAAAACTATGAAGAGATTTTTAGTTATCTTCAAGAGGGCGAACTTCTTCAAAAAAGTGTTCCAGAAACATATAGAGCGGCATTTGAAGAGTCTAGTCCAGACAGTTTTGGAAAACCTGCTTCTTCTCCTCTTATATCAAGAAAAGTTGGTTAATTTTTTATAGTCTTTTTTTATAAGAACGCATATTACCATTGTCAAAGATCATCGATGATACTTCAATCAATTTTAGTATGAAAATTCTAGAGAAAATTTGCAGAGTCGAAAATTTTTGTACAGTTAGTACCTACCAGTATTTCTCTGGCTTAAGGTGTGGGCGTTACTGATGGAGTAGGTACCACTTGATTTAACTTTTTTTGTGCAAAGTCTTCAAAGAATCTCTTTTTAAACTCATTGAATTTTTCTAATTTGTTTTTACTACTTAAATCAGCTATAAAATCTTTTAAGTAATTAGTTTCAATTAAGCGCATTTTATCAATTCCAACTTTTAAGTTTTGTGGATTGATTTCTAAGCGAGCATCCCCTAAATCTTTTAATATAGAACTTTCAAGTGAAATATAATGAATGGCCAAATCTTCTGAAAGTTCTAAGTCTTTAGTAATAAAATCATGAAGTTTTAATATCCAATTATTTTGAAACTCTTGATCATCCATAATTTTCATAAAGTTAGTAGTATAGAGTAGGTTGTCCGTATAAGTATCTTTATAATTAACAGTAGTAGCAGGATTATAGGTGTTCTGCATTTTCCAATCTTCTTTTTGTTGTTTAGCAAATTGATCTGAAGCTATCTTTCGTTCAGCTTTTAATTGATGAAACTGTTTAATGATCACTGAATTATTAGAAAATAAATCTATCATTAATGCAAAGGTAATGACGATAGGAATTGCTCTAATAGAATATTTTCTTAAAACTGGGGCAATCTCTTTATATGAGTTAGGATTAAAATCTAAAATTTGAGTAACTTTTTGATGAGCTTCAGTATTAATACCACCTAATGATAAGGTTAAAACTGATTCAATTTTTTCTTTTGCTTGGTCAGGCAGGTCATTAATATTAAGGTCAAACTTTAAAGTATTTAATAGTGAATTAGGGGCATTGCTAATTCTAGCTTTTTTACTACGTTCAAAATCTAATTCTAGATTTTTTTCCATATTTCACCTTTTTCATTAGCTTCAATTTGCATAAGATTTAAATGTTCGATCACAGATTTCTTTTTCTTCTAGTTGCTGCTGTTCACTTTTCTTTAAGTTTCTCAAGCTCTAAATTAACCTGTTCTTTTTTTCATTGGTCAGCTCTGGCGTGTTCTGGCAACTAACTGTTGCAGTTCTAGAAGTCTCTTTTTCTCGTATTAGTGCTAGCTTTTTAGTTCATTTCTTTTTTAAATTTTCAACCTCTTCTAGACTCTTGGAGTAGTTTTTTATTTTTTGAGCAGCAATCACTTCGAGATTTTTAATATTCTTTTAATCCAATCGCATGTTTTTCCGCTAAGAATGATTTAAGGTTTTCTTTTTTCTTCTCGAACTCTTCTTTGAGTTTTTCATCTTGTTCAAATTCTCTATTTTTTAAGACAGTTTGAGCTTCTCTTAACAACTTAAATGACTCTTCTTCTCGTTTTTTTGCCATTTCTGTTACTTCGGCCAAACGATTTGCGGCTTTAACGGTAGCATTTTCTTCAATTTCTCGAGCATTGCGTAGGATTGTACTAACTTCTTGATCAACGGATAATTTTAAATGGTTAATCTCTTCGAGTTTTTTTAAATGTTCTAATTCTAACTCTTTACGTTCATTTTGCTTTTTAGCTTCTAATTGAGAAAAAATAACTTTTCTTTCAAGTTCTACACTGGCGCGTTCTTCACGTTTGAATTTTTCAATTTCAATTTTAGCTTGCGTAGATTTTTCATGAATTTCATTTTCTAAATATAAAATTTTATTTTGACTGGCAGTGAGTTCGATTTCAGATTTCTGTTTAGTTTTTAAAATTTCTGTGAATTCAATTTTTGATTTATCTAAATTGTTTTGAACCGTTTCAAGCTCTTTTTTGCAAAGTTCTAACTCTTTTTCTTTTTCACTTTTAAGGTTGTTTAATTGATTTAGTTTCTTAGAGCTATTGCTTAATTGTTCTTGAACTAATTGAGAATCATTCTTAAGGTTAAGATATTTTTTATTAAGCTCATCGGTTTCTAGTATAAGAGAAGACTTTTTCTTTTCTAGCGTTGAAACTTTAGAAAGTAGTTCTTCTTCGCTTTTTTTAAATTTTTCTTGTTGGTGACGAATATTTCGTTCATTTTCATCTTTAAGTTTTAATAGTTGATTTGTTTGGATTGTTTCATGCATTTTTAATTTATTTAACTTTTGTTCGTAATTATTGATCTCATCACTTAATTCGTTGAGTTTGGATGAATTTGTTTGAATGGTAAAATCAATAAATGAACTTTCACTTTGTTTGATTGATAGTTTTTCTTGAACTTTAGCTAATTCAAAATTTAAATCTAAATTAGCTTGTTTATAGTGGTCATGTTGATTTTTTTCAGATTCTAAAAGTTTACTTGTTTCATGTAATCGATTTTCTAATAGTTTATTTTTTTGTTTAGTTAGTTCTAATTTAGCTAATTCCACTTCAACTTGTTTTATGGTATGAAGTTCATTACTAATTTTGCCTTTTCTAGCTGAAGTTCCTTAAGTTCGTTTTTATGGTTTTCAATTTTTGCTATAACTTCCAGTTTGATGTTTAAGGATTTTTTGATAGTCAAAGTAACCCGCTTTGACGCTGTTCTTCGCCATTCTTAATTTTAGTGTTAAGTAACATTTGCTCTTCAATTAATAGTTCAATAACCTGTTTTTTGTCATTAATTTCTTTTTGTAATGTGTATAGAATGTTATTGTAGTCAAGTATTTTGGTGTTGGAAACTATCTATGCTATTTTTTAGATTCTTCTAGAATAGTTTTATTTCGATTGATTTCATTTTTAATTAAATTTTCTTTTTCACTTAGCTTTTTAAAACCATCTTCTAATGTTTCAAGTTTTGCATTTCTACTTTTAATATCAAAATCAATTTTTTTAAGATTTAATTCTAATTCGTTTTTTTCATTTTGTAGCTGAATAACCCGACGTTCTTCATTTTGAAGTTGATCATTGTTGTTTTCAATTTGGGTTTGTAAATAAAATAGTATTTTTTGTTGTTCTGCTTTTTTGTTTTCAAGTTCTTTTAATAAATTTTCAGATATATGAATTTTGGTTTCAAATGAGTCAATGGGGTTATTGCTGGTAATAGATTCAAAAGTTAACTCTATCCCAAGCGAAGATATATTATAATAATTATTACTTTTTAGATTAATTTTAGTGGTTTCATGTTCACTACTAATAATAATTTCATCTCCAGTTTGGGTGAAATTTAGAACATTTTTAGGTTTAGAAGCAGTATTAGCAAAATAGGGTAATAGGGAAATATCACAATTTTCACTAAAGCCAATAGTGTAGGGGCCACAACCATAAAATCGAAACGTTTTCTCAATCTCACCTATTTTTAAATTGACTGATAAATAAGCGTTCATGGAAAAACCTTTTTTGGTATAATAGGCCGGAGTATTTTAACTCCGGCCGGTTACATTTGAGTTAATTAAGCCGCATTCTTACTTTCAGTTTGATCATTGGTTTTAGCGTGTAACTCTTGAGGGGCATTAGACTTTTTGGAGTGACGATTCTGCCACCATTTTCCAATTGGTTTAACCAGTGTGATAAAGCCTACTTCTACTTTTATTTCTTTAGCAATAATATCTTCAGCTAATACCTCAATAGGATCTCGTTCCGCTTCAAAATTATCAATCTGACTTGGCAACTTATTAGATGAAGAGAGGTTCCACAGGATATCTAAATCGTTTTGAAAACGTTCTACGGTACTAACATAAACTTTTTCACAGCTAAGCCCAGTATTAAGTAAAGTTACAATCACACTTAAAATAATACCTAAGCTGGAAGTTGACATGGAAAATGATACTTTAAGCAAGAATTCATCCATAATAAGCTTAGTACTCTCAATGTCCGCTAAATTCATTCCTCCTAATTCTGGTAGTGCTTTCATAATCCCAAGAAAGGTACCAAAAATACCACCGACAATAAATAGGCCCGGTAGAATGTTTAAAAAATCGTTGGTTGATGAAATGGGAATTATTCCGAATACACTGTTAAAACACTTGTTATTTCTAAAAGTGTTATTAGAAATATCTACAAATTTAGGTCTCTCATCATTGAATTTGAGAAACTTAAGTTGACCACAGGTATCGGTCACGATACGTGCAACTCCTTGCTGTACTAGAAAAAAACGGTCGGTTAGAGTCATAATTGCATCTGGGTTTCTTCTTTTTAGAATTGAACGAATTTCAAAAATCTCATAATATGTGATTTCTAATAATCTTTTGCAAACCACATAAAAAGAGACCTCTGCTTTTTCGTCTCTCTTTTCTAAATATTTCTTTACTCTTTTGGTAAACTCTTTTGTAAACCACTCTTCTCGTTTTACTGTAACGTAGATTAAGACTCTTAATACTACTGCTACACAGAAAATGAAAACCATAGTAGGCATTAACATATCTGCCGCAAAGACTACGGCTGAATCTATCAGTTTATGCATTAAAAGTTCCGTTGTCATATTTTCCCCCTTGAAAAATTGATTACAAACCATTGTTATTCACTAGTAGCCTTAAGCAATTTACCTTACAGGTAAATGCCAGGCATAAACCTTTTGCAAATGATATTTTTCTAAAGAAAAATATCATTGCCATTAGTATAAAACTAATCTTTTAAATTAAATTTAATAATAACTTTTTGAGATTTTTCACAGTTAAATTTAGCACAATATTCTTTATGACTAATTCCAGTAGCAATACTTCGCCCTTTAACCTCTTCAGCTAAGTAGCTTCGTCCAGTTACTTTAACCATTGGAAGTAGTGATTGTTGATATTCATACGACATATTTTTCTTATCAAAAATATATTGGAATATAGATTTTGCTCGGTTAAAACTTAGATCTAAGTTATAACTTACAGCCGCTCTATCTTTTTCGGCTAAACTTTGTGGGTCAATATAACGACCTTGATAGGTTGGAGAAGAGAATCCAATAATCTCTACTGACTGAATCTCTTTTGCTACTGAAGGGTCAGAGAGTAGACTACTAGAATAAGTTGGTACAAATTTTTGAAGAATATCTTTCATCTTAGGTTTTAAGTCAGATTTTCCAGTTTCAAAATACTCTTCACCAAATTGGATGGTTACGTCACCATTTTTAGGATCAACTCCGGCCTTAATACCTTTTTTAGCAAGGTCTCTAGCAATTTTACCGGCCAAGATTTTTTTAGCGTCAGCGATCTCTTTAGCACGTTTTAGGTCACCAGAAAGTCCTTGATTCTCTTTTTGTAATTTACCAATTGAATCTAAATATTTACCATGTTCAGCTTGAGCAGCAGCTAACTTACCTTTGTAGTCATTAGCTTCTTTTGCAGCTCGATCAAGCTCGCCTTGAGCTTTTGCTACTTGACCTCTTAAATCACCTAACTGTTTATCAAGTGCGGCTTTTTCTTTGGCCATGTGATCTTTAAAAGCCGCAAGACGTTTAGCTTTTTCTGCACCAGAAGCAGCTTCTCTTTCTAATTGACCTTCAAGTGCTTTCTTTTGTTTTGCCATTTCACCTTGGAAATTGTTTTCCATATCAGCTAGTTTTTGTTTATATTTTTCACTAGCATCGGCCAGTTCTCCTTCTAATTGTCGCTTTGTATTTTCTTGTAAAGCGATCTTGTTTTTAGCTTCTTGTAGTTGTCCTGAAGCTAAATCAAGTTGAGAGTTAACTGCTTTTAAATTTTGTTGCATAACCTGTGTCTGATCATTTAACTCATTAATGGTTTTAGCATTAGCTAAGCGAAGCATAGCAATCTGTTTACCCATTTCAGCTTTTGAAAGTTTAGATTCGCCATGGAGTTTTTCTAGTTGAGCAATTTTTCCAGTTAACTCTTTGTTTAGAGAGTTAATCTTACCTTGATTTTCGTTAATCATTTTTGTTTTATTTACGATATCACTATTTAAATTAGCAACCTCTGCTCTTTTTTGTTCAAGAGCTTGTTGTTTAATTTGAATTTCTCGTTCTTGTTCAGCAATCTGTTTTTGATTTTGAACTAACTGAAAAGATTTTTCTTTAATTTCATGAGTTTGATTTTGGATTGTATTATCCATAACCTTAATCTCATCATTTTTCTTAACGATTAACTCATTTCTAAATTTAATTTTACGATTGGATAATAGGTTAGTGTTAATAATATTTCTTACCATCTGTTGATATTGATTGAGCGCTTTGGCCTTTAATTCATTTTCATTGGCCTCTTTTTCTAGTTTACGTTTTTCTTCACGGGCCTCGTCTTGGAGTAAACTTAATTTACTCATAAGTTCTTGATACATTTCAGCCTCTTCTTTAGATGCCTCTTTCTCTAAATAATCATCTTTTAAAGTGTTATAGGCTTGAATCTGTTTTTTCATATCTAAAACTTCAGCTGCTAACTTTTGTCGTTCAATATTTTTTTGAAGACTAAAGGTACTGGTCTTTAGGGATGAAACTACATAGAGTAGTAAAAAGACTACGGATAAGACCATGAATAAGTCGGCATATGAGGTCCAAAAGGAGGTCTCACTCTGCTGCTTATTTTTAAGTTTTTGGTAATTAAAACTCATAAATACCTTCCTCTTTTAAAGTTAGTTTTAGATATTAACGTAGAATGAACGACAGGGTGAGCGGTAGAGAGATGGTGATAACAACAAGTTGAACGTGAGTAGTGCTTGATAAGTTTTTCGAGATTATCATTTTTTTTAAGTTGTGGAAAAAAAATTTAAAAATCGAATTTTAATCATGAGTTATCATTGGTAAACAATCGACTTTTTGAGCAGAAAAAAAGGGCAGCTTTTTTTCTTGCCTCCCCCCAATTGACACTAAAAGTGGGCACTTTTTATGATCTTAACTACTTAGAATTACTAATGTTTATCTTCATGATTAAGGGCTATTAGTGATTCACGTATAACAGTGTAGGATGATTTTAAAACTAGAATAGCAATAACAATACCTAAAATAAGATCTGGATATTTTGACTTAAAATAAGCAACAGAAAAAGCAGCTAAAATAATTCCAACATTGGCAATAGCATCATTACGAGAACAGAGCCAAGTTGAACGCATATTAATATCATCATTTCTGTGACGGAGAAGTAAAACAGCGCAAATAATATTAGCAATTAAAGCGATGGTTGCCACTATTCCCATGGTTTCTGCTGTTGGAAAATTAGGATTAAAAAAACGGTAAAAAGCTTCTCCCACGACTACTAGACCAAAAAGGGTCATCAAAATTCCTTTGAGAAGTGAAATGCCATTGGTCCATCGAACACCTTTTTGAATAGCATAAATACTTACACCATAAACAAAAGCGTCACCTAACATATCTAGGCTATCGGCCATAAGTGAAGTAGAGTTGGCCAAAAATCCATAAATAATTTCTACGAAAAACATGGTGAGATTTATCACAAGTGCTATTTTTAATACTTTACTCTGATTGATTGCTAATTTTTGGAGTTCTTCTCCTTTAGCATTACAGCACTCTTCCATCTATTGGTCCTCGAACTGTTAGCATTCGATTGAATCAGATAGCTGTCAGAAGCATCCAAATGATCCACTCCAACCGATAGTCATGCCACCTCTTTTTCTTTTATAAAAGCAGCAAGCTCTTGAGTTGTAACATCTCCTTCCGTTTCCCATGTAACCGTGACACGCGTTTGCTCTTTATCTTCTTCGCTAAAACAACAGTCGTTTTTCATTAATTCTGTACGTGTAGGTGCCATAGGATGTCGAGAAAGTGGTTTCGTTATCATCACAAAATTCTTGAGTATAAACTAAGCGAGTAGGGAGAAATTTCAATATATTTAGCTCTTCCATAAAGTTTAAACTCTTTTTCCCATCAGTCATCATGTAAAAAAGAGCTACCACCTGTTCGAATATCAGCTTTAATGAAAATCATATCGGTACCTTTTGGTGCTAGCCATTGGGCAATATGTTTGGGATCAGTCCATTTTAAACATGGTTATAATTGAGGCATCAAATGATCTATTAATGACAAATATTTCTTTGTTGGAAAGATGTTTCTCTAAGTGTTCGGCGGTTGATCCCAGTAGCTTCTCCGCCAGCTTGCTTTATAAATTTTGCGAGTCTCTTCAGCCGCTACTGTCTCAAGCGCCATGCTCATTTCCATTTGTTTTTCCTTTTAAGTCAGAAAAAATTACTGTTACTCGAAAAGAGCAGGACGATCAGGTGTTGCTCCGTGATCATAAACAAGCTTTTATGTTGTTCAACTTCAAGATATTTTGTAATATTGGGATAATTTACACCATCGGGGCCGTGCATTGTGTAATTCAACTTCCACCCATTTTTTAATTCTTCACTATAGTTGTAATGGAGAAACCTCTCGGCACACCGTTGAGCGACCTGTTTGTCATCGGTCCAAGCATCCCATGCCGCTTTTATTGATGCATCATAAATTCGAGTTATATCAATAGTATTAGATCTTTTTTTAACTAATTTTTTTCCATTTTAATTAAATTGATCGATATTAGTTAGAGGCAGGATTCATTTTAAAGTCCTGCCTTTTTGTCAAAACTAGAGTTGATTAAGAATATAGGTAAAAGCTACGAACTTTATTATATTTTCTCAGATATTTGCATGCATCATCATCAGTCATAAGACCATTATTTTCTATGTAAGTTCCATCTTTTTTAGCATGAGTGATTCTGTTTGATTAACAGTGCAGCTATTTCTTGGGTGCCATGATAGTGTTGGACCACGTTTCCACCTGCTCTACATAGTCTGTTGGCTTTGTGCATAGACGTTGAGTTATCTTTTAAAATGGATGTGAAAATATCACATAGAAGCACACATCTCATTGACTAATAGAGTGATTTTAAAGGTTGTTTAATGTCATTATTCCCATTAAATGCATAAGGATACATTTGCGCCGTTGAAAAAGGTGTTGATAAACGTTTATTCGCGTTGATCATTCTCTAATAGAGCAAGTACTCTTCTAGCTAATTCTTGTTCAGTTGGAGTCTCACCGTTGACAACTGTCATTTGAAAATCATCTAACCAGTTATCATTGATCGCCGTTTGAAATTGTAGCATCTCAATTTTTGTTTTAGACAATGCTTGAGCAAGTCCCATACCAAGTCCTAACGATCCACCGTCATTATTAATCATATCGATGATGATATCTTTAACTCCGAAACTTTGAAGCTCTTTTAAGGTTTGTTTAAACTCTAAAATCACATCTTTTGTTGATCCACCTGGACTAAGAAGTATCAAGAAGAATGTAACCAACCAGTGCACTTTTTTCTCTCCACTTCACTAATCTTGTTACGTAAGTTAAATAGGTTTAGCGCTATTTAAAAAAATATAAGGTGTACTTGGAAGATTTCCTAGTGAGGGCAAATTGCTCTTCAATGTGAGTTCAGTGGCTTTGCTAACTGGAATCACTTGCTCCCAACCAGCCCACATTGTTGGCAAAACAAAAGTGTTTTTACACGTATAATTAGTTTGAGCACGATCAATAGCACTATTCATTGTACTGACCAATTTTGGTTTATCATCAAAGCCAATTAAACGTATTTTAGTAGGCGAAGAGGCTTTTTTTGTGCTTCAAAAGTTGCTAAATCTTGAACAATCCGGAAGTTCTACTTCGAATTCTCCGCATCACTCCTTCACGTGAGATGGTCACGGTTGCTACCGTTTTAGTTGGCATCTTTTCTGAAAGCGAATCTCGGTTAAAAATTCTATTCATATGGTAAGTATAGTTAGACTCTTTATTTCCTAAATTACGATAAATAACCATTTCGTTATCAATTACTGTTTTTAATGGAACACCATCAAGTTTGGAAATTTACATCACCCACCTTAATTGGATGATTGCTATTCTCCGCACTGGTTTACTTAAAATAGTTTTAACTAAGAAGACATCTCTAAACGTTTTCCCGAAAAACCTAAATGAGCGACATGTGATCTGCCTGGAAGCGAAAGAGGAGTGAGAAAGATCGGCCGCAGTGTGAGCATCTTTAAAATTCTGCTACAAACTTTTGCATGACTAAAGTAAAACTCTTCATTGGTTTAAGTTGCTTTGGCTTCTTCAATATACTTCTGTTTTAATTCACTAAATTAAATCCATAAGAGGCTTTTCTTTGTAGTTAGAGAGTGCATAGATTGTTACTAAATTGAGAAAAAAGCCAGTACATATCGAAAGTTTTGCTTCTTCAGTTAGTGTTGCTCTAGGAATTGGTTCACAAGCAATTAAAAATTAATAAAAAGGTGTAAGCGATAGTCTTTTAATCCATGACATATAAAGGCTCCTCCAATGGTTTTAATTAATCATAATTGAAGTTAATTTACGAATGTATAGAATTTATTGAGTTCAATCGATGTAGTAAAAAAATTCAGTGAGGTGGTGACATTATTGCACCATGTTATTAATACATAGTGTCTTACATTATATTTAATCAAATGTTTAGTTATGTTATCAACATCCTTGCGGGGAAGGTATTTTATGAAACATAAATTAACTACTTTAACTTTATTAGTCTTGTTTAGTGCAAACTCATACTCATGGGATACCAAATTTGGATATAACGGAGAGAATGGTCGTGATGGAAAGAGCGGCTTAAACGGAGCTAGCGGTAAAGATAACGTTATTTCAAGTAACGGTACCAAGCAATCTTATAGTCTGGTTGGTGCTAATGGAACTAATGGTGGTGACGCTGAATATGGTTACCAACAACTAGCTGTATCAAAACCAACCTAACAATGATGTTTATGGTGCTGCTGGAGGAAACGGTGGATTTGGTGGAAATGGCGGGAATGGTGGAGATGGTGGATCGATTGTGGTTCAATTTGATAATATCAATACTTTAAGAAATATCTTTGTTGATTCAAGTCAGGTTTAGGGGCGATGGGTGGTAAAGGTGCTGAGGTGCCGCTGGTTGTAGATGTGCAGTTTACAATTGGACACGCCAATTTTCAGAACAGCTTGGCGTACCGTTTATCATAGAGAGTGTCGTGTAGAGCGAATCTGTGGTAAGGCAGACCCAATAAAGATAGAGTGACTTAGCGGAAGACCAGGTGGATTTGGTGGCCGTGGTGGTCAGGTGGGAAATGGTGGTGGTCGCCCTAACGGTGGCAATGGTCCAGGTCCTGGTCAGTAACTCCTCCTGGCACGGCTGGTGATAACTGTCATGATGAAAAAATCTGTTCAGATGTTCCAAGACAAGGAAACTATTTTAGCCATATTTTAGAGCACATTCCATTGCCAAGATGGACGGTATGGTTTCAAGTGGCGATGATCGCGCTAACGGATCAAATGGAACTTTAGGTAAAGTAACTCTTATTAATCAGTTAAAACCACTTGCTCCAGTTAGACCAAGCGCTCAAGCTACTTTGCTGAATTAGAAGCTGGGTTAGTGCTTAGTAACTATATTTGGGAAGAAAGTCGGAGCTAGATCACTATTTAAAGCAGGATCTATAATTGATGATAACTTCACTGCTTGTGCTGGTAGAGATTGATCCAACCAATTAAGCTTGAGTAGACCATTACCGTATAGAACAATGAGTGATTTTTCTAACGTAAATGTGCAGTTAAATCTAGTTGGAAATAAAATTGAGTCAAGTGTGGTTGATTCGGGATACCTATTTACTAGACAGTCACGTTTAGAAAATGGCACACCGGTATTATCGATTACTAGACTGTTAAGAAAAGTGAATTAACTAATCTTAAAATGGTTCAAATTAATGGGTACAGATGATAATACTTACTTAGAAGTTGAGAATCTAGGTGGTTTTGCAGAAGCCATTAATACTAGATTTTTATATCGATGGAGACTTTGATAAGGCCGTTGATAACCGAGATTATAATCAGTTTGTTGAACCACAATTTGTTGAGAGAACTGGTAACACTTATAGAATTCTTTTAGGTAAATTACCACTTAAGAAAAACTATTTTAAACCTGGAAAGAGTACTGATTTTGACTTAACGATTGTAAGAAATTTTGTGAGAAGTGTTGTAAAAATCGGAGAATTTGTAATTGAAAAAGAAATTAGGTACAGACACTCAGCTACAAATTAAAATGAAAGATCTTAAAATTTAGGCAGCCATTTACAAAAATGAAATTTTTAATCAAAAGCTATCTGCTAATCACAGATGGCGATTTTTAGTGACTCTCAACCTCTTCACCTCTAGATGTAAACGATACCTTTGAGTACCAACTTCACCTAACATGACTGATTCAATAATAGGACGAGATACTTTATTCTCTCCATGCCAAGTAACTAGAAAGTTAGCACCGGTTCTTGCTTTTAAATCCATTTCAGGTACCACAAAATCTTTAGATGCCATTTGACCCAACGTAATGGATTAGTAATAAAAGATTTGATTAATTTTCAAATTTAGTATCAAAGTAATCAATTTGTGTTATAATAATAAAGTTCTTTCAATGGTGAATACTTAAGACTGCTGTTAGATGAAGAAGTTTTGTTTCGCTACTTAAAATAGATACTAGGTAAATAGGAACATAAACAGTTTGACCTAATAGGAGTTATTGGTAACTGAGAAAGAGGTTTAAATTCAGTTGATTTTGGAACTAGGTTATTTGTTTCATCTGCTTTTTAGTAGGATTACAGGAAATAGATATTAGGCAGAATAAAAGAAGAAATTTCATTAGGTCTCATAAAGTAAATCGATTGAATTTGTCATGAAATAAAGAAATCATATGACTAAAAATTCAATCAATCAAGTGGCAAGCTTTAAGTCAACTAATAGTGGTGAAAAATTTAAATACGTTGATTTATTTTTTTAACCCATAAAATAACAATTAGAGCTTTAGCGAGTTGTTTAGGGGTAAAAGTATGCTTGAGCATGGAGTCTATTTATTGGTTGTTTTCATTGTTGTGACGAATACTTTTGCTACCACAACTGTTAAGGTAAACCAAATAGCAAAAGTTTTGTAGGAGATGCCAGTGAGGCTAAATTGCAAGAGTATAGTACTAATCAAGATACGCTTAAGACTGCCAAGCTTGAAACAGTTAAAATAAAATTAGGTGACTCGGTTACTTTTACCAATGTCGATAATGTTACCCACAACGTCTATGCTGTTAATGGGGAATTTGATCTTAAAACTCAAACGATTGGAAAATCAGACACAGTAAAATTTGATCAGAAAGGTGAAGTGCAGGTTCGTTGTGGCATCCATCCAAAAATGAAATTAACGATTGTAGTTGAGTAATGATACAGTTGGCAGATTTATTACATATTGAGTTTATTGGACCTCGCTATTTACATAATATAATTATCCATTTTCCCATTGGTGCTTGTGGTATCATTATTCTATTTTTAATATGGGGAAGAAGAACAGTTAATTTTTCTCAAACGGTTCTTTTTTTAACTTTGCTAGCACTGATTTTTTGTTGGATTAGTGTTATAGCTGGTCATTTAACAGCAATTTCGGCTGGATATCTTTTTAGTAGTGAAAAGTGGTTACTAGAAAATGGAGTGCTAGGGCATATAATAGTTCTCCACCGCTTTTGGCACGCTCGAATCATTTATCATGGAGTATTTTTTATTTACTTATTTTACTCATAAAAAAAAGCAATTTAGTACAAGTATCATATTAGTTTTACACTTGATTAATTTTATTATTATTTCGATCACCGGACACCTTGGAGCTAGTATTGGACACTTGTAACTGTGAGAGGATGTTTTAAAATATGAAAAAACTGATTACTCAAATTAAATTAAAGAATATGCTTTTTCTTATTTCGTTAGTAACGGTGGGAATTGTAGCCGGTCTTAGTCTCTATCTCTGGTTTGCAGCTAAAGATTTGATCAACTGGTTTTTCTATTAGCAACATGATGGCTACAGTAATGTCCAGTGCACTGTCAAAAGTACAAAAGTAAATTTCTTAAAATATGATGCTAGTGTAAAAAAATTGCTACTGTAAAGGAGACACCAAAGATTGTGATCCAAATAGCACGAATACTCTAACCATTTAGAAAATATGTCATCAGATCTAGGTAGTGGCGGAGCAACTCACTCTCTAAAGATAATCCAGTTATAGTAAAAGAAATCAATGCAAAAGTGAATGAGATTGAGGCTTTTCGTAAAGAGCTTGTTAAAGGAAAAATGAATCTAACATAGATGTCTCCAACTTTAATTTTAAAATTATGGTCGGAGGAATCCACTTAGAAAATTTATTGAAGATAAAATTGAAAATACTACTGATAATGAAGCAGAAATTGGTTTTGATAAACGACAAAGGCTAAGCCGCAAGTAAAGCGAAATTAAAAAGTACTATGGTGATTTTAGTGTTAGGAATTATCCTTAGTATTGTGATTTCCTTTATTACTGCTGGTGTTATTACTTCACCGATTTTAGAACTGGCGAAAGCCTGTATTGCCTTTGCCAAGGTAAGTTATAGTAAACGTTCCAATATTGTTGGAAGTCCTGAAATTAATTTTTTAAGCGAAGCATTTAATGAGATGGCGGTGAGGTAGAAAAAAACGTGATCGGCTGATTAAAATAGAACATGAAAAAAAATCTCAGATCTTTTGAATAATATGAGTCAAGCGATCTTCTCCAATTTTACCTGACGGGACTATTGCTGGACCGGTTCAAAGTACTCAGAAACGCTTTTTGGAGAAGTGATTGAAGGAAAAAATGTTAACCAAGTTTTATATCGCGATGATTTACCGAGTAGTAGCGAAGAGATCGCAATGAGATTAGCTGCTTTGATGGCCGTGGTTTTGGAGAGGATGAGCTACAGTGGTCATTTATGGAAGACTCTTTTATTCCACGAGTAATTCGTAATAATGGAAAAAGACAAATCTTGAAAGTTAAAGTGACACCGCTCTGGAATTCTAAAAAATTACTCGCAAAAATTATGTTTGTAGTCGAAGATGTATTTGAAATTTAGGCACTCGCTAGAAAGATTGAACTGGCTTGATTAAAAAAATGAACGTGATATTCAGATTATTCAGAGTTTTTACAGAATGAACAGAAAGATATCAATAAGTGTCTTAAAAAGTAGGAGAGATGCTTTCTGAAACTTTAGCTAAGCTGAATCTTGCACCAAAAGAGAATGATCTTAATCTTATTTTTAGACATCTGCATACGATTAAGGAAATTCTCGTGGTTTAAATTTAACATTCTCTCTTCTTGCACTCATAGTGTCGAAAGTGATTTTGTTAAAATGAAAAATGCGGTAGTTCAAAACGCCAGCCCTTGGACAAACTTTTCTGGAACCTTTATTACGGGGTTAAGTGAAGTGATGAATGTGTATAATAACTATTTAACTCTTTAGCAAAATTTTTGGTATTACCGGAACTGAAAATCAAGCAGATGGTTTTGTGTCTAAAGTAGGTTGTCAGATGATAACACGAATAAAAGTATTGTTGGTTGACGATAAATCACTGTTGTCTCAATACATCTCTAATGAACTTGATACTTTGGATAAAGTTTCAGTGATTGAAACTTTATGAGCTTTAAAAAAGTAGTAGAGGATTTGGCAACACTTAAATAAAAGTAAATTTTGTTTGTCAGGGGGACACTTTTTATTTAGAAGATTCGAAAATGTCACTTTTTCAAGATGCGATTATGCATATTTTAAGAAACTCCTGGACCATGGAATTGAATCACCTGAAAAACGATTAAGCTCCAATAAGCCTGAAGTGGGAACACTGCGGAAATTACTTGTGTTAAAAAAGATAATAATCAGTTGGTCACTGTACGTGATGATGGTGATGGGATTGATCCACAAAAAATTGGACTTATTGCTTTTCAAAAAGGTCTTATCTCTGAAAATGAACTAAATCAAATGAACAATGATGAGCTTGCCATGCTTATTTTTTGAACCTAGTTTCTCTAGTAAAGAGGTTGTGACGGATATTTCAGGCGTGGTATAGGTCTAGATGTTGTTCTTGAAAATATTAAAAAAATTGGTGGAACAGTTAAAGTAGAATCAAAAATTAATGAAAACTCACAATTTATTTGTATTTTTCTTAAACTTAGCTCTCTGTTTGGATCGCATATTACTAATTTTCTCGCCGATATATCAATAGACAAGAACTTCATCTCACCGTATTATAAAAGTAAATTACAATTGAGGGACCATACATGAAACACATACCAAGTTATGATAGCTTTAATTCTAGGAGTGGTGGGAGGCGTTGCACTCATCCTTATGCTGCGGATGAAAACTTTGTATGGGTCTCAACCAATATTTTTACTTTACCGGGCAAATTTTTTTACGACTTATTTTTGAGATTGTTGTTCCACTTGGTCTTTTGTGGTTTGATTTAGGGGTATCAGAATTAACATCATGGCTTGGGTAAAGTAGTTAAAAAGACCTTGTTTATGCTTTGGTGCCAGCTCACTATCAGTAGTTGTTGGAATTACCTTAGTTAATATTGTTAAACCTGGTGTTGGTTTAAATATCGATAGAGATGCCTTAAAAACACCTAATGCCGATGTTGAAAAAATTGCTAATAATGCTTCAGCCGCAAAGAGTGCAGTTCAATCGTTAGTTGAAATTATTCCTAAAATCCACTTGATTCAGCAGTAAAAGCACTTGATGGTAAAAATGCTCATTAATGTTCTTTGCACTTTTCTTTGGGATTGCTCTTGCCCTTACTAAAAAAGAGGAGAGTACTATTTTTGGAATTTTTGAACAGGTTTACGCTGCTTGTATGTATATTGTAGATCAGGCCGTGAAAGCTTGCACCTTTTGCTGTATTTGCTTTAGTCTTTAATACATCATTCAAATTTATGCGTACTATTTTAATTTCTCTTTTTCTATTATGTGTTGGTCGTAGTGGGAGCTCTCTTAATTCAACAGTTTGTAGTCTATTCAGCACTTCTAAAATTTATTGGTAAAATTAATCCGTTTAAATTTTATAAAGATTGTTCGGATGTCTATCTTTATGCATTTGCAACAGCATCATCCAATGCAACTCTACCCAGATCATTAGAGACAGCTGAACAGACTTTTAAAATTGCCGCCAGAAGTTTCACGTTTTGTTTTAACGGTGGGATCTACGGCGATCAAAATGGTACGGCTATTTTGAAGGCATTACAATTGCTGGCGCAAGTTTATGGTATTGAACTAAGTTTAGCTAACAGGTGCGGTTGTGTTAATGTCGATTCTAGCTGGAGTAGGAACGGCCGGAGTTCAGGTGGATCACTTCCTCTAATTATGATTCTTTTAAAACAGATGGGTATCCCGCTGAAGGTATGGGAATTATTCTTGGGTTGATAGATTCTTAGATATGTGCCGTACCACTATTAATGTGAGTGGTGATTTAGTGATTGCGGCGTTAGTCTCTAAAGATGCTAATCAGTCTTAATTTAAAGTATTAAGGTATTTTTCAATGTTGGAGTCAGTAATCTCTCCAATAATTCCTTTTTCTCTAAATTTGATAAGGTAATAGTTTTTCCATAACGGAAAACTGTTATATCGGATTTCAATTCGACCAATTGGATAATCTCCTTTTTTAGAATTGAATCAATTTTTGTTCCCACCATATTTAACCACATTTGGTGTCGCGGATTGTTTTTCACTAATGCCATTGCCGTATAATCTGTAACGAAAAACTATTAAGATCCTCAATCGTTGGATCACATTTATTAACAGCAATATCTATCCATTTATCGTAAAGGATGACCGTTAAGTGCTCTTTACTAAATAGGTATTTTAATAGATAATATTTGAGGAGATGTTCACGGTTGTAATCAGTATCACTAGAACACTTGCTCTTTTTTTCATTTATACTTCTTTTTAAAAGTGTCTCAACCCACTGATTAAATTTGGGATAGTTGCTCACTTCAGGATTAAGTAGTTCGCTAGCAATAAAGTTATCAGCAGAATTTTTTTGAATCAATTTATCGACCCAGCTTCCCCAGCCAGGATTTTCAATACTGTTTTTATTTTTTAAAGAAACAAAGCTAATTAAATGAGCATCAGACTCTTGTGTTCCATTTTTAATAATTTTTTTTATCCATTTACTGATTTTAGGATTTTGAGCAAATTTTGGATTAGCTAAACATAACTGATGATAGCTATGTGGTTATTTGGTTTTGCCAGAAACTTTTCGACTAATGAATCACTACTATAACGAGGATCTGATAATAGAAGAGTTTTGAATTATTTCAACATCACGCTTATTTTGTATTAGACTGTTAAATAGTTGTTTTCGTTTTTAGTAGTTCTATGGAGCAAGTTTTTGATAAAACTCTTGATTTTTAAAATAACCATCTTCTTTGCTGATACATTAAAATTTTAGTTGCCACAACTCTTTATTCTTTGGATTTAAAAGGACGCTTTTCTTATTTAGTTAAATAAGACTCTTTTTTTTCATTCAGCTCGCATATTTTCTGAAGGGCCGTTATTCTTAGTAAAACAGCCAGGGAAAAGCTCTTTTGCCTCTTTTTCGGCCTTCAAATGCTCTAATGAAAAATTATACTCAAATTATCACTAGTTAATCTTTTTTATGCATATGATTTGCTTTTTGCCACACTCTTTCTAGCATTTAGAAAAGCAATTTCACCAATTTTATAACTGTGTGAGAATGCCTGGACCTAAACTGTTAGGGGCAAGGTAGTCTGAAGAATTAATAGCTGTTTTTTTAACAACTCTTTTGCTTCGGTATTTAATTTATACCCACTAATTAGCGTAAATGCGGCAAGCGGCAGTTACTTGTGTTTTCAACTCCGCTAGTGCCACTAAATGTATTAACTTCACCTTTAAAATTGTAACTTGTGATATATTGTAATCGGAAGGAGCACTAATGGTTAATTCTGAACTTACATTGGAAAAATCAGATGCCGTTCCACTTGGTGTAAGACTACACCTACTACGATTGGTTATTTTTATCCATAAGTTGCTGTTTTGAATTTTTCTACTAGTGTCATTACCGGCTGAAGTAATAAAAAGTGAACCTTGATCAACAATTTTTTCAGCAGTTGACTAGTGATTTCACTATCTTTCCACGACATAGAGTTATTAATGTAGTAGGGACAATTCTCGACTTTAGTACATTTTTCATAATATTTTTGATACTAGTCCAACCCCATATTCAAAAGTGGTTAACTCTTTATAATCTCTTGTCTTATGGTTTGGAATAAGTGCCGAAGCATGTGGACCTTCGATTAAATTTGAGACATGTTCTGCGTGTTTGTTTTGCTCACTGAATCCCAAACTTCCAAATAAGTTATCAGTAATATTAAGTGCAGGAATTGTGTTTAATCGCTCTCTTAAAAGGTCGGCACCAGTATATTCTTGCGCCCAAAAAGTTGATAACCCTTTTTTTTGATGAGTGATAGGTTTGTCCGGAACCATTTTGCATTCAATTTTATCGGTTATTGTTTTTATCGGAATAGCTATTTTATCCTTTCGACAATCTATACAAGGTTCACTGGTGTCATCAATAGTATATTTAAAGTTTAATTCACAATGGATAACACCCGTTACTGTTTTTATTTTTTTACAAAAATTTTCCAAACTACTTTTGCTTATTTTTTGTTACTGAGCGTAATGAAATTACTTTAATTGCAGGAAAATATTTTTTTTCAGAAAGTTCAAATTCCAATTTGATTTTTGAAAAGCTTTCACTAGTTAATACTTTCTCATTTTCAATTTGGACCAGAACTCCAAAAACTTCAGACTCATTTTTAGTAGTTTTAGCGAGAAGTTGAATTGAAATTAAATTAAGACAACAAACAATGAGTAAAATAGACTTCATAGTATAAATCTATCGACATTTTTTCATTGATGGCACTTAATAGTTAACGGAAAAAGTAGGGTAGCAATCAAAAGATGCTTAATCGAGTTAACAGTGAAGGCTTTTAAGTTTCAATACTCAAGCATATTTTCAATAGTTTCGTCAGTTCTAAGTTCTTCAAGTTCAATTTTCATGACAGTGTAGGTGCTATCTTTTTTGCTATTGGTTCCATGGCCAAAACTTTAAATTGAGTCCGAGGTTTAAATAAAACCTCTTTTTCATAACTAACTCTAGAGTAACTAGAAATATTTCGAGCTAGTTTACTTTTGAAAAGAAAAAGAACTCGGCAACATCTGTGGTCTTTTTTTCAGCGATCGCAAAAATCTGCAGCCACTCTAAAATCCGGATGATGTAGATAAAAAATAATCGAAACTGAAGAGTTTTACCAACATAAAAAATCATTTTTTTTAAATCATTTTCCATAAAAGCGGCGCCATTATAAACCTGTTTTTTAAATAGGTGATGGGTTTAATTTTTACAGTATTAGAAACAAAATAGTCATCACACTCTCTTATAGCCACAATTCGTAACATTATATAAATATATCAGAGCTTGTTGGTTGGTTATTCGTACGGGCGCCCGTATTTTCTCACCGGTGAGAGTAGATTTTTTTTCGTAATGAAGTAAATTTCCACCAAAGTAGTGGTTTTCCGCCATTCATAAAATCAACTGCCGCCATAAAGGTATCTAGCATGCAAGGATCGTGAACGACTCCAGTAACTTCAGTCAATTTATTATATAGAGCAAACGGGTCTTTGCCTTTAAGTTGATTAGGTTTGGTAATTCCAATATTGCGTAAATCTTCGGCAACAGCTTTCCCAATATTGGGAATATCTTCTAAGTGAGTAGCATCGCTGGCCTTTTTTGCTTTCATAAAATTATAAACTTATCTCAAGTGTAAACTGCCGTCTCTGTTCATTAAACTTCACAATTTTAAATCCCAGCGAATCATAAAGTTTACGAGCAATCTCATTATGTTCAAACACACAGATCCCAACCGTTTTAATTCCCATATCTTTAAGTTTTTTACCACAGAGATTCATGATATGCCTGCCAATTCCAAGGGATCTAAATTCTGGTTCTAAATGAATATCAAAGCCAAAAGCCGATTTATCTTCAGGTTTTAATTGGACCCACATAAATCCTATCTGCTGTTTATCTTTCTCAACTAATAACCAGATATCATTTTCACTGCGATTAATAGGAGGTGAACCAATTCTTTCTCTAACTACAGTAGGGGATTCATTAGAAGATTTTGCTAGTTCATCAATAAAACCATCAAACGAAAAATTAGCGATTTTTAAAAACTCTTCATCTGAAGGTGTTCTAACGTTAATATCAAACAAACTGACTCCTAAAAAAATTCAACATTTTATCATCCGAAATAACTTCATCTTGAGCGGTCTCATACCAAGTTGGTTCATTATGCGTTTTTTCGCGTAAGAACCAAGGCGTATAGACTCCGTAAATGGAAACCGTTTCATCCAGAATCTTTTTGACTCGCTCATTATTTAAGACTTCATCAATGTTCATCGAGCTATCTGATAAAATTGGCCCATTTTTATGCGATTTATATTTATCATAAATCTCTTTAACTACGGGGCCATGTTGCCAAGCTAAGATATCTTCACTAAAAAGTTTTTCAGAATAGTTTCCAAGCGCAATGCCTTGAGCGTAATAGATTAATTTTTGTAATTTAAGATTAGTAACCGCACTCTCATATTTTTCAAAAACGCGAATTAAATATTCCGCAATAGCGTAAATCGAAACTTTTGGTTCAATCAGATCTAACTGATATTTACTCTTTTTCTCTTCTTTTAAATTCCTAAGTACAATCTGACTATATCCAGGAGTCTGAATCTCATCATAGAATCGCTCTAAGAGTAACATCGCCCGCTCATGCATAATCGGCTGATTAGTCGAAGAGAGAATACGACTTATACTCGATTTATCCATTCCAATAAGTTTTCCTAAATCGGCTCCATTAACACCCAGAAAATTTTTAATCCCTTTCATCTCTTGAACCGTTAACGGTTTTTTCTGAGTCACAATCTCTTTATTTCTCTGATTAAAAAATCTCAGCGCCGAAGCGTGGCTAAGTTTCTGGATAGTCTCTTCAGAGAGGAGATATTCATCACCATTCTGATTAAACGTGTTTACATCGATATTATTGATAGCAGGGTCAAATAAAATCTCTACATCCTGGAATTCAAATTCTCCCAGATCATCTCGGTGGATAAATTTTGGAACTTTTAATTTTTTAAGTTTCATTTTTATCTCTCCCTATAAGCACTGCAAACAATCACAGTCTCTTGCTGGGAATATCCTTCTCCCTCAACCTCCACTTCTTGTAGAAGTATAACTAACTTGCACTCAACTCCATCCTCATCTTTAGGATAGAATAGGTAGGATCCCTTTAACGCCACATCTGAGTTGTTCTCGGTGAAGCGGCCATTGCCAACCTTCACCAGTCTCATCAACTCTAACTGAGAAAAACCTCTTTCGGGATAGTCCCTAAATGCATGGTTCTTCACAAGAATCGGGCACCTATTTCGTATCTTAAAGAAGGCATTCCTCGCCTGGGTCAGCCCCATCCTTAGCTCCCACTATATCACGTATCGGTTGCATAATGCAACTTTCTTAATAATTTCGCTTAAGGAGAGTGTAAAGTCAAGAAGATTTGTTTAAGGCTTCGTATAAGTAAATGAGGAAGGCAATAGATGACTAGAATTATATTTTTTTCCAATAGATCTTTGGTCTATGGTGTAGATGGCGCCTTGGATGGCCTTTCCTATGGGAAGAATATAGGTGTAGGAGTTTTTTAATCCTTGAACAATAGGTCCATATATATTTTGTGTAGTATTTTTTAACGAGTAGCCAGCGAGGCCATAGTAGGTGTTCACTTTTACAATTCCACTTTTAGGAATGGTTTTATCTCCAAACGCTTTTACCTGATCTTTTCCAACTTCGTTTAAGGCGAGCAGGCAAGAATTAAAATGTATCTCCACATTTTTATCAAAAAATTTAGTCAAGTGAATGTTATTTAAAATATCTCCAAACTGACTTAAACTGTATTCTTTATTATCAATATAAACAAAGCCAGGTGTACCATGACTGCTAACAATAACTTTTTTAATTTTTTTACCTTTTAAAAAAGTTAACTTATTTTCTCGATACTCTCGGTTGTAAGTTCTAACTTTATCACTGGATAGATCGACAACAAAATATTTACTAGGATATTTTTCAGTCAGTTCAGTTATAAGTTGTTCATCAGTAGCAGATGCTCTATTTCCACTCATCAGGCCTTTGTCTAATTTTATCAAGGCAATCACTTCATCACTTTTTAAATCACTGGGATCAGTCTCCTCAACTAACGGGTCTCCGGTAAAAATTTTAAAACTATCTAAGACCTCTCCCATAGCTCCGAATGATACAGCATAGAGCATATTTCTCACAGGGTACTGAATGAATTCAGTTAAGAGTACTTTACTACCAAGAACTAAAAAATTTTTTGAACCTTTTAAATTTGCGATAGATGAAATAACTCTAGCTGGCATGGTCACTCCATAGGCCAAAAAATTAACAGTCTGTCCAACTTTAGTAGGAGGAAGTACCGAATAATATTTGTTATATTCTGAATAATTTGGAGAAAGTTTTACTCCATCTAAATAATCTTTAGAAATAATAAAATTTTTTGCCTCTTTTAATTCTGGTTCCCAAATTTTTTTAAGCAGGTTCTGTTTAAATGGAGATAAGTGTTCAATGGATTGATAAAAAATCTTTTTAGTATTAGTATCTAGCTCAACTGTTTTAGCATTAGCTAATTTTACATCTCTCGCAATTTTTTCCAAATCACAACCTGAATTTTTCGCAAAAAGAGAGATGTTTATACTCATTAAGAGCAAAATACAAAGTAGCTTCATAGATAGACTTATCGAATCGATTGAACCTTTACATGATGAAACTAAAACAGTCGGGATTTAGAATTTTTAAACAAATTTATCAATAAGATTTATTGTGCGTATTAATTATATGATGCAAGTGCTTGCTGCATTTAATTTTCAAAAATGCAATAAACTGCAGCAAATTATGCTATAACTCCTTTCATGGAAACAACAACA
>JAXLVO010000015.1:0-49373 GCA_046328975.1 Bacteriovoracaceae bacterium
TGCTACAACTTTTTCTACAACCTGATCGTAAATCGAAGCATGCACATAAGCTCGTTCAACAGACGCACAAACTTGTCCCGCATTGGCAAAAGCTCCCCAAACTAACGACTCCGCCGCATGATCAATATGAGCATCTTCACAAACAATCGCTGGATCTTTTCCCCCTAACTCCATTGAACAAGGAATAAAAAGACGTCCACATTCTGCCGCCACCTTTTCACCCACCGAAGTTGATCCCGTGAAATTCACATAATCCACACCTTCGCGAATAAGTTGAAACGCTTCAGCGCCTGACATAGGTAAAACTTGATATAAATCAGGATCAATTCCTGTTTTCAAAAGTAACTCACGCGTTTTAAGCGCAATCAACGGTGTGATAGAGGCCGGTTTATGAATCACACTGTTTCCAGCAATTAACGCCATAATTATTTCACCAGTGGGAATTGCAAAAGGAAAATTCCATGGACTAATCACATAGACCACACCTTTAGGTTTATAGTGAATGTAACTTTTACGGTACTTCACTAAATGCATTGAGATCTTTTTATTTTTTAAAATCTTGGGCGCTTTTTTACAAAAGTAAGCAGTGAGGTCGACAACCGGAAGCACTTCCATAATCATCGCTTCACCAACAGGCTTTCCATTTTCTTTTGCGAGTAGTTCACATAGCTCTTCGGCCGCTTCTACTAAAAGGTGTTGAAATTTTTTTAGAAAAACTATCCGCTCTTTTATCGGCAGAGCTGCCCACTTTGTCTGTGCGATTTTAGATTTTTTTAAAGCAGTAATCCCCTCACTAACGGAATAACTTTTAACTTCAGCGATCAAAGTTCCGGTTGCAGGATTGTTAACAGCAATAGTGTTGTTGGTTTGCATGAACGACTTCTCCCCATAAAAGAGAAGACTATAACCTAAAAGTTAGGTGTTGTTCCAAAGATTTTTGCAATATACTTTTCGATACTTTTACGACGACGAACAAAGATCTGATCATCGCGGAAATGACGGCTTAAGACACCTTGGAAAAGAAACATCAGAGCAAATACCATAAACGGCATGAGGAAAAGAATCGCCACGATTACTAAGTAGGGTGTAATTTCAAAATCCACAAATGCTCCACACAAGAAAAATTATTGTTGGACTATACATTTAAAAATCTGAGAATGTAAACAGTAGCTTCAGATATTTTATCTAAATGAATGTCTTGTTTAGTTTTTAACTAGTGCTTTTATAAAGTCAGTTGGATAGGGGAAAAAGTTTGTCGTAGTTGTATTATTTTGTGAAATCTCTTTCATGGTATCAAGATAACGCAGAAGAATCGCACTCTTTTGCCCATCTAAAACTTGCGCTGCTTCAGATAGTTTTTTAGAGGCTTCTAATTCACCTTCGGCTGAAATAACTTTCGCTCGTTTATTTCTTTCAGCTTCTGCTTGTTTGGCCATCGCTCTTTGCATCTCAATTGGTAAATCAATTGCTTTGACTTCCACTGAAGAGACCTTTACTCCCCATGATTCGGTCTGTTCATCTAAAATGGCCTGGAGTTTTGAATTAATTTTTCTCGCTGAGAGAGGCACTCATCTAGATTCAAATTGTCCTCACTACGTTCGAAGTGATGTTTGCGCAATTTGTGCAGTGGCTGAATAATAATCTTCAATATTGATGACGGCAAGTTCTGGATTGTTGATACGCATATAAACTACTGCATTAACTTTTATAGTTACATTGTCACGTGTGATAATATCTTGCGAAGGAATATCCATTGTCACTAATCGTAAACCTACTTTTGTCATTCGTTCAATTCCAGGAATTAAAATAATAAGACCAGGTCCACGAACTCCAGCAAACCGACCTAAACGAAAAACCACCGCTCGCTCATATTCATTGAGAATTTTAACTGTATTAAAAAAAAGAATTGTAACAATAATCAGAAAAGGTATAAACGTAATAAACATAAAATTTCCCTTGAATTTAAAAGAGAACTCTAATCGCTCTTTACTATAAACTCTAGTCGCAAAGCACTGCTTTAGTTAGGTCGTAAATTTTTAATCACTTTCGAGTCAATGGCCGCAGCCGTTAAAATGCCACTATTCATCGCTCCAGCAACTCCACAGCTTACGGTATCGACACCAGTTAAATAGAAGCCTTTGATAGGTGTGCGTGGCCGAAGCGCACTAGAGGTAAAGCGTGGCACAGTTGCAGCTAGACCATAGATGGCGCCTGAATCAACATTCACGTAGTGTTCAGCAGTAAGCGGGGTTGAGAGTTCGCTAAACACTAAGAGCTTCATGAGTTCCGGAAATTTGAGGCGCATCTGTTTTAGAATTCGCTCAGTGATCTCTTGTTTAAACTCAAGATAATCTTGTTCACGATTTTTTCTAGTCGTCTTATTCCATTTTTCAAAAATTTTATAAGGGACAAAGGTCACAACTTCACCCGTATGTTGAACTTTATCACCATCCGTTTTATGGAGCGGATCTTTCAGGGATGGAAACGAAATATAGAGAATTTCGGGAATAGAGTTTTTATCTGTCGGATCCCAATACTTATATTCATCCCAAGTTTCAAACAGCCACCAGTTGGTTTTACTTGCACCCACTTTACTAATATCACCCTCAAAGCCTAAGTTGAGACAGATATAGGCAAATGAGCTTTCAAGTTTTTTAATCTCTTTCGTCCACCATGAATTTTGGTGAGTTTGTGGTAGTAGTTTATTGACGGTCGTTTTTGCCCCAGCTGCTGAAATAATAATGGGAGCATAAAGTTTAGTTCCATCGGCCAGTTCAACTCCTGTGGCTTTGTTGCCCTCAAGAATCACCTCTTTTACATTAGATTGGCAGAGCACTTCACCACCATTTTTTAAAACCACATTTAAAATATTCGCGGCAATCTCTTTTGAACCTCCTACTGGGTAGTAGGCGCCCCAGCGAAAGTGCCAATAGATTAAAGCATGCATAAGGAAAGGGGATTCAGAGGGGAGGGAACCATAGTAACCCCATTGAGCTGTTAGAACCGTCTGTAATTTTTTCGAAGCATTAATTGAGTTTAGAACCGCTTCAGTTGTCACTTGCCAATATTTTTTCTTAAACAGAAAATAGAGTTTCTCTAAAGTTTTACCAACAGCTAGTGGCATACTTTTAAAGGCCATATACTGTGGCACTGTTTTTATTGCCTCTTTACAAAGTGCAAAGTAGGCATCAATGGCCGCTACTTCATTGGGGAATTTTTCCACTAAGGCTGCTCTGAATTTGTCGGGTGTATTGGGAAATTTAATCGAAAAGTTACCTGGAAAAAACATCTCTTCATAGTTTTCACCTAGCGAGTTCATTTTAATTTCATGCTTCCCACCAGACAAATAGTTAAGCATACGATAGGAGGCGCCTTTTTTGGCATCCATTTCACCCACCGCATGAACCCCAGCATCAAAACTAAATCCATTACGTAAAAACATATGTGTAAAGCCACCAGGAATCGAGTGCCTTTCTAACACACAGACCCTTTTTCCCAGCTGACTTAGGGCCGAAGCCGCACTCATTCCTCCCATACCAGAACCAATCACAATAACATCGAAGTTATCACTTTTTCGACTTTTATAAGATGTATAGACTCTATTACCTTCGTAAGTTGGAATGACTCCACTCATAAATTGCTCCGTATCTTGTCAAATGAATTTAATAATCTAATTTAGAGTAAAGAAAAAAATCATAATTGAGAAGGAGAATTTATGCTATTTGAAATAACCATGAAACAGTTTACAAAGATGCTCCATAATCTAAGTCTGGTGCTGGATAAAGGACAGGAGTTTGCGGAATCAAAAAAGATTGATGTCGAAGTTTTATTAAACTCACGGCTTGCTCCAGACCAATTTAATCTGATTCGCCAAGTACAGATTGCTTGTGATACTGCAAAACTAGCGGCTGCTAGGCTTGCAGGAAAAGAGGCTCCAGTTCATGAGGATTTTGAAAAAACTTTACCGGAGTTAAAGGCACGTATTAAAAAAGTAGTTGGTTACTTAAACGACTTTTCCGCTAACGATTTTAAAGATGCGTCCAATAGAAAAGTGACACCAACACCTCGTTGGGAAGGAAAATATTTGAATGGGGTTGAGTACCTTACAGAGCATGCCATTCCTAACCTCTATTTTCATTAGCAGCTTACTCAATTTACGTCATAACGGTGTGAACGTAGGTAAAAAAGATTTCTTAGGTGAGTTACCTTACAAAAAATAGTTAGCGTAACTTAAGCTCAAAGAGTTCATTAGTTTTACGATATTTCTTGCGGAGTTCTTGGTCATAAACTTTAAGAACTCCCAAACTCAATTCCTGCGCTTAATTTGAGTACAGGTCAGCTAACAGTTTGGATTTTCCCCCCTGATGTCTATAGAGCTTTACATTGAGAAAACCCGTGAGTGTCTCATAATCATGGAAAAACTCTCCGGTGGGAGTTGTAAACTGCAGATCCATAAATTTGTCGTGAGTGCACTTGCCTCAATTTCAATTAGGTAGTGGCGATCCATGGCGCGAATTTTCCAGCGACCAAAAGTAATATCGGTTTTAATGTAGTTAAGATCATTAGGTCTAAAATCATAAACTATACCTTGGTGTTTAAGGCCAATGGCCACACCATGAAAGGGTGTTCTTTCACCATAAATATGTGGTTTTCCGCCACCAATAGCAAGTGCTGTTCCTGGACTCTTTTCAAAATGGTTAGAGACAATCCATGCCCACCAATCAGGAAAGGTTTTACCCCAATTCCGATCTTGATAACAAGGCACATCTGTAAAGCTATGGAGTTTATTATTACTTACAATAGTTCCCGAGCAACGAGCATCAGCTGCAGCTGGATACCACTCAATATCAGTAATGAGTCTACCCATAAGCCATCCTTCAGCATTAAAGGCCCAACGGTTTTCAATTTTTATATTCCAAGAGATGGGATTCCCTTTTTTATCAGTAATAGAGCCTTTAAAAAATTTATCGGTTGCCACATTACTACTAACTTCGACATAGGTCTGGAGTTCACTGGCCCTAAATTCATTGATAGGAAATTTTTCTTCAACTTGAATTTTTTGACTAAAATCTCCAGCTTGAACGTATGATCTTGTGCCTTTATATCCATGTTGTGAGTCAGCTGGGTTTACTATTCCATAAACAAAGAAAAATGAGTCATTAGTTTCAGGTAGAACGATTTTATAGTACCACCATTCATACCAGAGTTTATGTTCTCTTTTGTTAAACTGGTAAACATTCCAAGGATCAGCTGAAAAAGCAGATTGTGAGATAAGAATAAATGCTAATAAACATAAAAGCTTTGCCATACTATTTTTCCCAAGTTAGTAAATTTGCCACCCGTTTTTCACCTTGTTTTTGGATCCAAACATATTTTTTTACACGTTTATTTACAATACACTCAATTTCATCAAAGTAGGGAGACCAACTGCCCGGATTAAAAAATTCCAATTCTTCAGTTCTCTTTTCGACTTCAACATGGGTGTGACCATGGACTACTCTTTTTACATTTAAAATTTGAGCAGCAATAGGTGCAACCTCTTCTCCTTTTCTCAAATTAACATGCACATCAGATTTTATTCCTTGAGCGTAATAGCCTACCAGTGGAAAAGAGAGAAGTCCTGGAATAATAAACCACCAAAGTGAAAAATTGGCAAACAAATTAAAGGTAGTGAAGACCTGCCAGCAGCCCCAAATGAGAACCATTAGCAGAAAGAAACGGTCAAGCCAAAGTTCGCGGATGATTTCAAATGGATTATGAACAGCTGGATGAGCATGCAATTCTCTTAAAGCAAAAATATCGTGAGTGGTAGCATTAGATTTTTTAGCAATCGACTTAATTTTAGCTTCATAGGTAAGTGGATCTTTGGACGCTGGAAAAAAACCTTCCGATAGAGAAGCATGCAGTGTTCGTAAGGCCCTGAAAGAGCCAGTAAAAAATAAGAAAGGTTAACCTTAATTTCACATTTGAAAAAAAAGATCATAAACTTCTTTCCAGTTTTTTACATAGGATCATCATGGTGGGGATTTTTAAAGCAACGATTTAATATAAAACGGTTAGCAAGATTACCAAAAGGGAGACGAACTTTATATTTTTTGCGTTTTAATATGATAAGCATAGGATCAAGACAGATACAGTAGGGATCATATTGACGGCTATGTTCAATCAGCGACTTTTGACTTAGATAGAACCATTCGCAAAACAATTTGTGACTCCTGTTCTTTAGAGTCAGTTAAGCGCGAGATAATCTCTTTTGTGTTGACGGCCAATAGAGTTCAATATCGTGATTGCCTAAAATAAAAATCACTTTATTACCATTTTTGATAACTCTTTTAAAGCAGGACAAAAACACCATGATCATTTAAAATAACATGAGTTTTAACAGGATTTTTTCCTCTTGCCATTGAAAACCAGTCTGCTTTTTCTAATAGAATATTTAACACCCATCCCCACTATCATCAGTAACTTCGACATAACAGAATCAAATCGCAACATCACCATTTGCACAAGTGCCCCAACTGGAAGTGGTGAGGAACGTTTAGTAATGTGTTCTAAAAACAGAGTAAGAATCATCAAAAAGTGTCATGTTTTTTAATGCTCAATAGTTTTTTAGGATCATCCATTTCAGCATCAGTGAGAGAAACATGATCACTAATCACAGCAGTATTATGGGTAAGATTCAATTTATTCATAGTTAATTTATCAATTTAACCCCAGACTATTTTTTTAAAAGCCTATTGTTAATTTTTAACTCCACCACGAGAGCCTGAGTTGAGCAAAATAGTCTGTAAGGTATTTCCAGAGTACAAATTAAAAGAAGTTAACTTATTTGAGCTAATTAAAACTTTCATTGAAAATAGTAAAAATTGAACAAATTAATTATTTAGGCAAAGCTAATGAGTAAGTTGTTTAAGCTTTAACAACAAATTTCCGATTACTTAACTGTGTAATGGCACCAAAATATGTTTAATAAACTACTTTCTCTATTTTTAAGTATGGTTATCGTATGGGAATCTATTCTATTTCTAATCTTTATGCTCAAACGGCAGCAGTTGATCAATTACATGCCTAGTAGTAATGGGATTCCTCAAGGCAGTGTTCCCAGATCTGATATTGATTATGTTAAGTTAAAAGGCAGAATTAGCGCAAATCTTCCTGAAACAGTTCAAGTTAATTTGTAAAACTTCGAAGTGATGATGACTACCAAAGCTAATAGAATTCAAAAAAGATGGGGCAAGTGAGCAGGAAACATGTTTATTTGAAGGTGCAGGATACATAAATTGGTTCGGTTATTTTTTATTTAATAGTATTCCAAGTATCTTCTAGCTTGATAATCTATCCAATTTTCCGTAGATGATAAAGTTCTACCTGCGGTGCCAAGAATTAAAATATATTTTTAAAGGCCAAAATCATTTTACCGGTATCAGATGGTTACGCTAATTGTGAACAAGTATCTGAAACGCTGCCAAGTTCCTTGGGGATACAAGATCATGTAGTACCAAAAGGAAAGTTTTTTTCATTAAATGAATCCTGTTGCTATCATCAAAAAAGAAGGATACACCGTGTTTCATTCAACGTGTTGCCTATCAGTGGATACTGAAAATTAGAGTAATTTTTGTCGATGACTGCTGCCTTGATCCCAGAAACTATAGGTGATTATGATTTTAATGATGTATCTTTACCGCGATTCAGAACTACGATGCTATTATCCCTGATGATGATGTTGTAAATTATTGGGACAGTCAAAATGTGTCATACTGATGATATGGCAAAGAGACTGATCACTACTTGATCTTCCTACCAACCAAGCCGATTATGATCTCCATAAAACTCATCCCAATGATTTTGAGGGAAGTTGTAAAGATAAAGTTAATATCTGTCACTATCCTCCTGGGAACCCTGAGAATCCACAGAATATATCTATCGGTGCTTCAGCTGTTTCAGCGCATGTTGGTCCACATGAATTTGATGCCGTTGTTAGTGATAAAAATGTAGTTTGTCCTCCCAAATATCCAAACTGTATGACGCTGGTAGCTAAATGGTATGGGGAAATACCTACGATAATGATAAATCACAAATTAAGCTCTCAAAAAGGGAGTAGTTATATTTGTTCCAAAGAGATTTGTAAAAATAGTGTAAAGAGTAGCGTTGATCTTCCTTATACATTACAAACTGGTGAATCGGATGCCATTTTTGATACAACAACTAAGACTAGTTTTGTCCAGTAGCTAAATGTAATAATTCAACCAATGTTTTAGAGTTAAACGTTAATCCATCAGCTCCTGGTTATAAAGAACCATCGGGAACTGCTCCAAACTTATATTGTCCAATTGCTCGCTGTAATAATTCAACCCATGCCCTTGAAACAGCAGTTGATCCAGCAGCCTCAGGATAGTTCAGCGCCTGCTGGAATGGCTCCAAACGATATTGTCCCAATTGCTCGTAATTCAACTCCATGCCCGAAACGGCAGTTGATCCAGCCGCCTGAGGGTATTCAGCACCCTCAGGTTCTGCTCCTAACTTCTATTGTCCCGTTAAAGGTTGTGTGAATGGAGGTTCAGAACCAGTTGATGTTAATCCTAATTCATCTTTCACGGCCCCAATGGTTAAAGATGAAAATGAATTTATTGTCTTATTGCTAAATGTGATGGAACCAATCAGCTTATTAAAACAATTGATCCACAAAATGTACTGATTGGGTTTGTTGATCCTGTTGAAGGGAAGTGTCCCGCCTTCCTAATTCCTTATGGAAATATTTGTGTTCCAGCTGGCAACACCAGAAGAGTCACTTGAACCACTCTTAACTTATTTTGAAATGAACCTACGTAACGTTAATGGCTGAACATCATGTGCTATTCGACTGCCACAATCGAAGAGGCACTATTTAAAAATTGTCAAACTATTAATCTTTGTTACCATTCACCTGCCGATTCACTCTATTGGACTTACGAAGCCAAAGTTAATGCGGGTGAAGCAGCTTCGGCCAGTAAATATGTTAACTATAGAGTTGCTTCAACGAACGAAGATATTAGTAAAAGTTGTCTCCAAGATTTATGTGCTGATGGTAAACCAATGCCATCGGATGGAAAGTGTCCTGTCGTGGTTAAAACCTGTGGTAATACTTATCCAGATAATCCATGCTGTAAAGAAGAGAATGGAAATTTAGAATTAATCACCACTGGAAAACATAATGGTGTCTGCTGTGATAATGATAAATCTAAATGTGAAGAAAAACCAGTATCTACGGTTATAACGATCTGTCACTATACTAGCGCTGATAAAAGTTCGGCAGAAATTAAAACTATTGAAGAAAGATTGGTATCTTTACGCTCCTTCAGGAGATATTAGAATTTCTGTTAAAGAGGGTGAGACTGACCTTCGGTTGAAGCCTATTGTTCACTTACCAAAAAAGTTGCTCTCTGTGATTCCAATGATAAGTGCTGTAGAAATACCAAATGATGGTCCAGAAAAAACAGACAGGTCTCTATAATGGTGTATGCTGTCCTAGTGGAGCTGCTCCAGTAAGAGGAAGTTGTGATGCTAGTGAACCAGGCCAGAACCTGCAACCACCTTAGCAGATGAACCCCTCAATTAGAATACTGCCTTGTGCAACTTCACAGCAAAATTCCAGGTGTCGATCATCTAAAAGAGGCAGAGACTGTTACGCAGTCTCAGAGACGGAAGTCCACATCTAGTGATGGAGTTTGTAACAAAAGTGTAGCACCTCAAACATGTGCTCAAAAATATCCTAATGAAGATCGTGCCAACAGTTTAAAATGTTGTGAAGATTTACCAGAAGGTGGAACTAAAGACCATATGTCAATGTATAAAGCAGTATCTGCTGTGTCCAGGTTCGGTCGAGGCCGTTAATGGTCAATGTCTTGGTACTTGCTCAACTTCTATATGGGCGATAGCGAAGCGGCTCTAGCTTGTTGTAAAGATGTTAAGGCATTGCCGTTCTTACCAACATGGAGAAAAAGGCTACTGTTGTTCAAGTCAAACATGGAAAATGTCGTTCCGTAATCACTTTATCCAGGAGATGAAGGTGAAAGGCATCAATGCTGAAGGAAAGCGCCAATTTCAGACAATGCTGTAGGTCACCAGATGGAAAAAGTTTAACCGAAGGGATAGACCCACATGATAAGAGTCACTCTTGTGGAAAGATTGTCGACCCGCCACCAACTACAAGCAAAGAAGAACGATGTCAAATTCCAGTAATAAAAGTCCCAATGCCAGACTGGATGTGTGGAGGACTTAAAAAAATTATTCCATTAATCGCTGGAAACGTAGCTACCTTTATGATTTTTACCTGTATTTCAGCTGCTGTTCCATCAGGATGGTTATACTGGTTATCAATGGCCGGAAGTATGGTTAATGAAATTGTAAATCAATTTGCTTATCAAGATGAGACTAGAGACGTATTAAAAGGCACAGAAAATGTAAACGATGCGCTTGAACATTATAAAAAATTAGAACAGCAACTTGAAGTTAATATGGATAATGCTAAACGGAAATTAGATAATTATCGCGCGGTTATGATTGCCATGCTTGCGGCGGAAGTTTCGGCTGGTGTTGAAGCTATTATTTTAACTATTGCTGCAATTGCGGCTTCTTCTACAGCGGCGGCCACACCTTTTATGGAGTGGTTAGCACCATTTAATATGGGCTGGCCTTATAATCCATTAGGTATTGTATTTCCGACTATGCCAATGTCATATTTTATTTTATATCGACCAGAAGTGACTAATACTGGAATCTTTTCACCAGGAGTTATTACTTATCCTTATATGGGAAATCCATTTATTTGGTTACAGTGCTCAGTTTTACCACCACCATCGCCACCAGAAGAGTCCACCGTTCAAGGTAAAGATTTAACAAGAGCTGAAACCTTAAAAAAACTCGATGGATTATGTAAAGTGGCAACTACAGGAGCCAATGGTGCTGCTACTAGCTGTGCCCCTACAGCAGCGGGAGAAGCTGCTGGTGTTGATGGAGGGCAGTGTAGTGTTACAAAGACATGTAAAGGTGCTGCTTATGCCACTTTACAATGTTCGGGACACAGTGATGCTGTCGTAAAACAGCTAACCGGTGGATCTAAAACATATTGTGGTGGTGGGGGCTGTCCACCTAATCTTCCAGGTCCTCCAGTTAAAGTAGCTGCACCTCCAGTTCAAGGTCCGCCAGCATCATCTACTGGTTATTCAGCAGGGGTTGTTGATCTAACTGATATGGGTAACGATGATAGTGGATTATTCATGGATAAATTTAAAAATATTTTTGAAAAATATGAAGATAGTTTTATTTTTAAATATTTGAAAAATAATTCAGATCTTAATAAATTTGTAGATAAATTAAAAATTCAAGATGCCTTAGCTAAATTTGGATTTTGGGATGGAGTGGGTCTAGTTTCAACCATTTTAGTCTCGGTTATTCTAACACTCTGTTTATCATACTTCCAAATTTATCCAAGAGTAGTATGGGATCCTTATTTAAGACTGGCATTTTATACTTTCTTCACTCTTTTAATGAGTGTGATTTATAACGAATATGAAGTTATATATCATGATGCTGAAAGAGATTATGAACAGATGAAACATATTCGTGAAGAGTTCGAACGTAAAGTTAAAGCGGCTAATCCAGTTGAAAGTAGATATTGTCCTAAAAAGAACTATTTTGAGTGGTTGGATTTAAATTTAGCAGCTAAAAAAAGTGTAGCATGTGGAAGTCAAATGAATCTTAGAGACTTTTGGATGAACATTGCTTTTGCTGCTGAAGACGAAAGTAAAAAAGTTGTTAAATTAAAAAAACCACTAAAAAACGTTCCATGCTTTACTACTAAAGATAATATGTTAAATACAGATGCTAGCTGTAGTTGTATTGCTAATAATAGTTGCGCTAAATTTCCAAATCCACCAAAACTAGATTTTGACAAAATTGAATTCTATAAAAAGAATAGTGATGCTAAAAATATGTTAAAAGATATTATGAATACAGAAACCAATGCACTCAATCTGATGGCAGGTGGAAAATATGAAGAGGGTTTTCAAAACTTTCAATCTATTACAAAATATAAAAGATAGTTTGGAAAAATTAAATCAACAAGTGAAAATTGAACTTGATAAACAGATTGATAAATTAAATCAAGTTAAACGATTAAAATTACAAGAGCAGATTGCCTTAATTAATAAAAATTCAAAAACGAAATTAACAGAAGAACAATTCGAGAGATTCAGAAGGGTAGTACAGAGTTTGGAGACCTCTAAATGGGTTACCTAAAACGATTGAAATGGCACAAATTGTGACTAAGTTTTCTATTAAATCGATAGAGAAAAACTTGAGTCCAGAGCAAAACACTTCTAAGATCAAATGATGCAACACTTTTTGAAAAATGTAGCACTTAAAATTAATAAAAAAGAAAATTTACCATTTGTTGCTAAAGCTGGAACTAAAGAAGTAAAAAACCATCCTGTTAGTAGTAAATCAGTTTCACTTGTCACTGCTAATAATTCTAGTCAACCTGAACCTGTACGTAAAAATGTAGTATACGATATTACTCAAAATGATATTAATAAAAATAAAGAACAATCAATTTTTAAAATTATTTCAAATCGTATGTTGAAAAAAGGAGTAGAACTTGAAATTTTTAGTTCAGATGCTAAAAAATAATTTCATAGTAGTTCTGCTTATGATTTCTATTCAAGGAGCTCATGCGGAAGACTATTTTTTAGAGTCTGGTATTAAAAATCTATTTGATGAAAACTTTGATAAAATGTGTGATAAAAATTCATCTTATAACACAATTCTCAAAACTAAGTTTGAATCCAGTTATATTTACGCCAACATGTTTGCAAGCTTTATTATAAAAAAATTTCCTAATGATAAAGAGTATGCTCTGGCCTATTTCTATCATGATATTCAAGTTGAGTTTATGAGAATTCAGCGCTTCTGCTTTGTCTATTGGTGGAATCCTACTCAGCTTGAAAAAGATAAAAAAAATTGGGATAGTTATTATTTTGGATTATTGACAAATCCATATAAAAATCTATTAAAAGCTATGCAGGGCCATGTGAATTTTAAACCTGTCATGGATAAATTAGATCAAATTTCTGAAGATTTCTTTAAAAAGCAAAATAAAACGTTTTCGGATATTGATTTTTTTGATGCTTACTTAAAATTAGGCTATGAAAAACACTTTGAAACTAAATTTAATAACGATCCAGACTATTTAAAAATTTTGAAATATATAGATGAGACAAAAATAAAAATTGAAACTCTTTCTAAAAAGATTAAAGGTGAATAATTTTTAATGAAACTTTTATTTCAATTTTTAGTTTTAGTTGTAAGTGTTAATACATATGCAGGTTCACCTTATTTCTCGTTGAAAAAACAGTTTGAAGCAGATGATAAAGAGATGGAATTTAAATATGACCAAATGAACTCTAATATTAATATGGAATTACTTGTTAATAATTTAAATAAAATTAATATTAGTAAAAAATATAAATGTGATAATTTAACAAGTGGTGAGAGTTGGGATTTATCTGATATTTTAAAATATAAAACCTATTTTGAAAAAAAGGCTTTTTACTTCCAAAAGCTGAAAAGTAACATCTTCTATAGTTGTTTAAATAAGCAAAAAGAGGGATTTGAAACAGCTATTAAATATCGAAAAGAAGCCTGTGGTCATTTTACCGATGTAAATTATAAAATTACTTATAAAAACAAATTGGCCACACTGATGTTGAAACTAAAATTTAACTATCAGGGTGATCCAACTCAATTGAAACAAGTTAAACATAAACTAGCTAAAGCGCTTTTATGTTCTAAAAGTTTCTATGCTAAACTTGGTCTAAATCTTGAGATTGAATCTAGTTTTGATCGTGAATTTGTTGGAGACCATAATGTTACTATTTACGATAAATACTCGTATTCACCTAATGTGCTTAATTGGCCTATAATGAATAATATAGCTTATACTGATGAAGAGGCACCTTTAGGTGTGGTTTGTTCAATTGTCTCTCATGAAATGGGCCATATGCTTGGACTTAATGATTCAGCCTGTAAATCAAGTGAATTGAGTTCACCTATGTCAGTAATGCAAATGTCTACTAGAAGAGTGGCGTGCCAAGAGTTGTCAGATCAAGAGATTTACAAAGTGATCAAGCTCTTTGTAAATAATCTAAAAATGTAATTGAAATTAAACAGTAACCGATTTTTATGATTAAACTCTTTTAATAATCCATCTCGGTTATCTTTATAAAAATATCCGCTAGTATTTGATAAGTGATTCCATTTTTTGCGTTATAAATGAGTTCTGGTCGGGTCCAGAAATCATCATTATTTATTCCCCAAAAATGCATTACACTTAAAGTGAGAGGAGTAGTATCTAACTCTTTTTGAACTTTGACGTCTCCAAGTTTTATTAATCGTATTATCAAATGATATTGCATTCCACTAACCAGCTTTGATTAAAATTTCTATCCACTCCATAAATCCCTTGGAAATCCCTTTAGTAAAAAGTGTATCACCACGGAAACAAGTGATTCAATAGTATAGCTATAAGTTAAACCATAACTTTGGACTCTTTCATTAAGGGTATAGAGTTTATAATCCCTAAACGTATAATTGATTTTACGGTTAAACAATAAAATAGATTAACGATAGATCTAAATTATTAAAAAGTAGATAATTGAGTTTTAAACCATACTCACTATCTTTAAAATATTTATAATTTCTTTGAGTATCCACTCTTTCCAGATTTTTTTTGTTCCAAAGGTACAAAGTCATAATAATCATTAGCATTAGGGTAGATATTTTTTCTAGCTTTTAGCGTATAGATTGGAATAAAAGTGACTTCTCCAAACGTAAGCGTAGTTTTTAAAGACCAAACGGGAATTTGTGACCAGTTTAGATCATCAAAAATAAATTCATGATAATCTCTTGGATTAACTAGATCCATAATATTGACACCAAAGGTTTCACTCCAGTTAAAACTTGTAAACCCCAGTCCAGTGAATAGTGGTTGCCTGACTTTTTATAGTAGAGTTCTCTAATATCAATCTTTTGCTTTTTAGTCTCAGGAATATCTAGGTTTCCTCTGCGGCAAAATGTATATTACTTTCGCTAGTAAGTTTAAAAGTGTCACTAAAATAGAGATAGGGTTTGGTAGAGTAAGTTTCATTTTTTTGATAAAAGTAGATTTAATACTAATCTCATGAGCTATTAAATCATGACTTAAAAATAAAAGTAATAATATAAATTGCTTCATTAAATTGCTCTTATTAAACAGTGAATCGTTTAACTCTTGTATCTTTATCTCTTTGATGTTATGGTAGAAAAATCACTCTCTTTGAGTGCATCTTTAATGGTTAATAGAGTAGGGCGTATCCCACCGGCTATCTCTTTATAACCACTAAATGTGATAAATTTAAGCGGTTTACCTGAAACACTTAAGTATGTTCCTTGTGTAGGTCGAAATGTCTTTTTTTCGATAGTTAATTTTAATTTATCGTAGGTGAGTGCCTTTCCGATTAGCGATTAAACTCAAGATACCAAAAATTTATCTTCTATTTTCAATAGTTGAATATAATTTCGCATTTAACGCATTCTAGCTATATCACCATTGGCGTCTCACCCCCCCCCCCCCCCCCCCCCCCCCCCCCCCCCCCCCCCCCCCCCCCCCCCCCCCCCCCCCCCCCCCCCCCCCCCCCCCCCCCCCCCCCCCCCCCCCCCCCCCCCCCCCCCCCCCCCCCCCCCCCCCCCCCCCCCCCCCCCCCCCCCCCCCCCCCCCCCCCCCCCCCCCCCCCCCCCCCCCCCCCCCCCCTTTTTTTTTTTTTTTTTTTTTTTTTTTTTTTTTTTTTTTTTTCTCTTCTGATTTAAACCACTCTAACTTCACGTTTTGGGTTGGGAATGTAGACCCACATGTTATCGTCAAGCATAAGTAGATTCTCGCCTAAATCTCTTTTAGGTAGTATAGTTTTAATGAGCGTTTTATCTTTGCCTTTTAGATAAAACTTCAAACAGCGAAAGATCTGAACCACTTAAAACTTCGACTTGCATAAAAAAACTTTGAGATGGATTTCTAATTTCGTCGGCCCGTTGTAATATCTCCTCAGGCGTTGTTTTAGCAAAGGCCAAATTAACTAAGCTTAACCATAAAATAAATAGTTTCATTAGACCGACCTTAATAATTCACTGATGTCAGTTTTGGTAACTTTAATTCCACTAAAAATAGTTCCAATCAAGGTACTTAAAATTCCAAGTAAAATAGTGATTATGCCGTAAGAAAATTGCAGTTCAATAAAAACATGAAATTGGCGGGTAAGTCCTTGACTTGGAGGCATTAAAATGCCATTTTAAAAAGAGTATAATTGAGTAAATAACTTAAAATAATTCAACTAAACTTCCAATTAATCCAATGACTAATCCTTCACTGATCAAAAGAGTCATAATGTCGGTAACGGATTCACCATTCGCTCGTAAATTACCCAGTTCTTGCTTTCGCTCTAAAATACTAGTTGAGATGCTATTTAAAATACTTAAAATCACAATAATTAAAATAATAAGTCGAATAGAATTAAATTGAGCTTCTAAAATCCACGGCATGTTGATAATATATTTTATCCAAAATATTAAAGGAGGTACTCTCCAATGTAGGAAATTTATCCTTCAATTTTAAAGCGACCTGTTCCCAAGTTTTAGGTTCATCATCTACTAATCCAAGTGCAATGGCCTCTACTTTATTGGTATCAAGCAGGAGCTGCGTTTGTGCTAGAGGTAATCTAAAAACCACATCATCAAAATCTTTTGCCCCAGTATGAAAAATTCCGGCAACGGTTAAATCAATGGCATTCAAACTTCCATAAATGGTATTGGCCATAACGGTAACAGTGTCACCTACCTTTAAATTGAGTGAATCGGCAAGCCCTTTACCTAAAATAATTGAGTCTAGTTCAGTGGATAAATTTTTACCTGCAATTACATTGAGTGTATCAAAAAAGTGTGACTCGACTTCTGTATCAATGCCTTGGCCTCTGCCGCTGACATTGATTTTACCGTTGGTTAATAATGCATAAAATTCAATGCGTGGAAAAACATATTTAATTTCAGGTAGTGCTTTTAACTCAGTAGTTATTGATTGACATTATCAATCCAGTGTTCCCAAGGTTTTTCATAAATTTGTTTACGATACTCTTTAAGATTGAGTTGACCATGACCGTAACGAGCGTGAATTGTATTTTTACGGTACTGATTCATAATCCCAAAATTAAATCCATGATAGAGAAAAAGTAATTTGTACCCAAAGCAATTGTAATTAAAAGAGTTAAACTTCTTCGCGGATTTCTTAAAAGATTTCTAATGGAAAGTTTAAAGATCATGTTACAACCATTCCATCTTGGAGTTTAACTATTCGACTAGATTGCTCTAAAACCATTGGATCGTGACTCGCCAATATCACTGTAATATTCTCTTCAATACTCAGTTTTTTTAAAAGTGAAATAATCTCTCTACCGGTTTTTTGATCTAAACTTGCAGTAGGTTCATCAGCGATTATAACTTTTGTCTTTCGCCAATGCTCTAGCAACGGCCACACGCTGTTTTTGTCCGCCACTCATTTGCAGTGGTTTTTTTAAACTCTGCTCTGTAAGACCTACTTTAACTAAAAGGTCATTAACCATTTTTTTTCTCAAATCATTTGCAACATTTTGACGGATTAAAAAATACTCAATATTTTCTAAAACAATTTAAAACGTTTAGCTGCTAAAGGCGAAAGATAAATCCCATTTCAAACGACGGATTTGATTTTTTAGACTTCTGCCAAATTTTAAAGATTGGTTATTATAGAGAATATCTCCATTTTTGATTGGTTCAATTAATCCTAGCAGGTGAAGTAGCGTTGATTTGCCTGATCCGCTTGACCACTAAAACAGATAACTACCTTGATTGATCGTGAGACTAATATTTTTCAAAGCTTGATAGGGAGTTTTTCCACCATATTCAAAAACTGCATTTCCAATATGGAATGCTGTTTGCGACTCTTTCATATGGAACTATTTAATACAGCTAGTACGGCGAAACTCTCTCATTTCAGGTACGTCCATCGGAACGTCACTTTTGAGTTGTCCATAGCCAAGACTCTCTTGAAGATTTTGCGAGCTAGTTTGAAGCACCATCTCGATATCAAGTCCATCTCTTCGAACTCTTTCGCTTTATTATAGGCAAGCTCTAAACTGTCCATATTATCGAAATAGGAGTTAAATAAAAGTACTTGAGAATTTTTATCAATAATTTTAATTTTCATAATTTGACTTTTGTTAGCAAACTATAATATAAAATGGCGCATATGGGAATAATCATTGTATTTTCAACAGACTCTTTTTTAATTCAAACGTTAGCATTTCACTACACACGCCCATCCAACTTATGGATTATCCAACCTGGGATGAATATCTATACGTTATAGCAGAAATGCAGCCTAAACAAGTTTTAATTGATACTGATACGGTCAACTGTAGTGGGGTGAATGATAATGGGACCTACGAAGGTATACCTGTGAAATTCATTAAAAAAACCCATCAATATCAAAAGCTATTTTAATGCTTAAAGTTGCAAAAAAAGTGGCACTAGCTTTCTCGTGTAATCCGCTAGTTGCAATTATCTTTTAGTCATTTTAGGGCTTTATGTTAAAATTATTCTAATTGAGTTGATTGAGGTTTTTATGAGAATTTTTAACATTATTAAAATTAAGCTTTTTGTCATTTCTCTTATAATAAGTTCTTCTCCTACCTTTGCTGGTACTACCACTGCTGCTAGTTCTTCAAATAATATAAATTCTGATTCAAGCACTAAGGTTGCTTCTGATTATCAAACTTGCAAGAAAATGTTAATTAATTATGGCGAGTGTAGTAAGACACATCCAAATCCTAGCCCGGATCCATCGGGTATGCCAGCTGAATCATCTGAGCTTAAAAACCTGCCAAGAGAATAATGTTCCAAGTTTTGTTAAAAGTTGTACTTACTGTACACCAGGATCGCAATGGGACGGAAAATTTGATGATTCAGATTGTGAGAAGATTCAAAGCAAAGTTACAGATGGAATTACTTACCAAAAAAGCGAAGAGATCGAATCTAATATGTACAATACATTGTTAGTGATTCTGGTTGGTTTTACTGCAATGTCGAATGGAATCTGTTATGGAGCTACTGGTGTAATGTATGCACCTGATATGTGGCTTAGTATTGCTGGATCTGTGACATATATTACCGGTGAAGTAATCATGGCCACAAAGTTTGGTAAAGATATGAAAGCGCTAGAAGCTGATGAGGATAAACTGGTCGGTGCTACTGGGAGCACTGTGGGGTCAAAACCTGGGTGATAGAAGTGTACCCGATCAAATGAAATTTTATGATGAATTTTTAGATAAACTACACAAAGCTAAACTGGCGTATGAATGGAAGCGAACCATGTTACGTGTAGTTGGTACAACTTGGGACTTTCTGCAGCAGCTTCATTTGCTTTTGCAGGATTTTTGAATTAACTATGCTCGCAAATCCAACAACTAATCCTGGCTATACTCCAGGTATGATTAAAAAAGATGCAGCTCTAGGTTCTTGTTCTTTAAAGGTAGTTGATCACAAACCATCAATACAAAATAACAACAGTTTTTTTATACCAGTTTAAAAAGTTTAATTAAAGCTAATCTAATAAAAACTGCAATTGCAGCCGAGAAGAAAAAGCCTTACTCTTCCAGGATGGGATACACTTCTTTTTGGTGTTATGGAGCGGTTCTATCGGCAGGTTTTAGCTGCTGTCAAACGATTTGGGAGCCAGGCTATCTACCCAAATGTTTTAGGTGATACGTTTAGAGGAATTATTCATACTCGTCAATCAGTTTTAGCTTTTATGATTGCTGGAGAAATGAGTGATGCAATTAATAAAGTAGAGGAAAAAGAAAAAGTTATTCAAGATATTAAGGCCAAAATTACCAAACTAAATGATACAGCTCTAGGTACAATTGAAAAAGTATCGAGTAATTTGGCCAGTAATAGTCAGAGCTTGGGTACAACTAGGGATGGCGTTTTAGCTGAAACGAAATCTTTAAATCAAAAGTTTTTTGCAAAAAATATCATAGACGGGCCTGAAGGTGTTGACTGTAGTAAAAATATAAAACCAGATGAGTGCCGAGAGACGATGAAAGCGATCGACACTAATCTAAGTAATACTTTTTCTGATGCTAATATCGGTTTTGTTAATAAATCGATTGATAATCTAAAACTTAATGCTAGCACTTCAGGATTACTTAAAGGTGGTTTATCTAGTCTTAAATCAGTGGCGTTTGGTTTAAGTGGGAAAAATGCTATATCACTTGGAAATAAGTTTAATAATGATTATGATAACAAAAAAATCACTCCATTTAGAGATGCAGCTTTAAAAGAGCTTAATGCTAAATTAGAAAAACAGGGTAAAAAGCCTATTGATTTAGAAGCAGGAGTTAAAAAGAATTTAGGTGATTTAAATAAAGCAATGAGTGGTGTTACTCCAGGTGGTGCAGCTCTTGCTAGTGCTGGTGGATTAAAAAGTGGAACATCAGCAAGTGTTGGTGTGAATAATCCTGCCCAAGATTTAAATCGAGTTGATGCTCCGGCTATGACTGTAAGTACCGAAGTAGCGGCTGAAGAGAGTAGTGGAGATTTTTCTGCATCCACTGACACTGAAGAGCAACTTCCATCAACCCCAAAAGTGTTTACTGAAAAATCATTTGATAATTTTGTAAATGAAATTAAAGAGAAGAAACATGATAGAGGTGACAACGATTCAATCTTTTCGATTGTGAATAAAGCCTATAAACGAAATGCTTACCCGGTACTACTCAGACCTAAGAAAGAGAAAATAAAAGTACCGGTTCCACCTCCACAAACATAAGCATGACGCCGGTTTACTTTCACTGGAACAAGTAGAGTTGCGTTGTTTAAAATTTATAGATCGAATTCTCCTGCCCATAGAGACTGGAGAAAAAGTTCCCAGGGTAATATTTCAATTTTTGAATCGATTAGAGGTTTTCTGGGAGTTTTATCTAAAGAAACAACAATATATTTTTTTAGCTTTCCCTCTTCTTTTAATTTAACTAGTCCTTTTAAATGTTTATCTTGAACTAATTCCGTCGCTTTAATTTCTATTGCCACCTTATTGTTGTAAATAAAATCAACTTCATGTTTATCTTGTGTTCGCCAGTAATGGAGTTCGCCGGATCCTTTGTAATCAATATAGGTACGAAGCTCATGATAAATAAAAGATTCAAAGGCTTTGCCTTGAATTATGGATTTAGGAGGAATGGATTCAACTTTTTGTAATCTTCTGACGATTCCATAATCAAAAAAATAGAATTTACTAGTACTTTGAGTTTTCCTCTTTACTGTCTTATTCCAGCAAGGAAGCTCATTAATTATTAAAGTATCTTTTAAAATTTGAAAATAGTTCTGCAGTGTACTTCTTGGAATTTGAGCGTCGCTGGCCAGTTGATTAAAATTAATCTGTTCTCCATTGCAAAGTGCAGCTACTTCTAGTGCTCTAGCAAAAGAAGCAAGATTTCTTGTAAGACTTTCCGCCATTATTTCTTGTTCAAGATAGTTTCCGATATAAGCATCTAAATCTTCATTAGGGGAATTTGAAAAATAGATACTAGGAATTAGACCATTTAAGAGTGCTTTATTAAGTTCAAACTGTTCTTTTAATTCAATAAAACTAAAAGGATGAAAATAGCGGGTGCGTGCTCTTCCACCTAAAAGATTTACGCCCTCTTTTCTTAACTTACGGGCCGAAGATCCAGTCAGTAGAAATTTTACTTTTTTCTCCTCAATGAGTATTTGGACTTCATTTAAAAGATTAGGAATTCTTTGAATTTCATCAATGATAACAATTTTATCTTTTTCCGTTACCTCTTCTCTCAAGAGTTGTGGTCTAATGGAAAATTTTTGAAATATTTCTGATTTTAACAGATTATAGTTTTTATACTCTTGAAAATGGGTATTAATAAATGATGTTTTTCCTGTTTGTCTTGGTCCAAGCAGAAAACAGGACTTCTCTTTTAAAATTTTACCTAGATCTAGAATACGCGGTATATGCATAATGCCATTCCATTAAAAATATTTAATTTCAATAGGATAGCATTATTTTTATAAAATTGCCAACTATGTTGTCATTTTTACCGTAAAACTGCCAGGATAGCTGGCACTACCAAGCTAAACGTAAACCAGCATTAACACCTAAAGTGTCATTAGTTAAACTTTGGTTAACTTGAGCATAAATTTTAACCAGAAAGATATTTATCTGTAGTCCACCAAACCATCTAGCACTAAATGTATCTGGCTTAATGGTTCCTCTTGAATCAAGTGGTAAACTAGCCGTAGCACTTACGTTAGTATTATTTGCAGTTGAAAAAACACCTAATGAATCAGTAATAGTTACTGGTCCAGAAATGTTTGCCGTCGTTTTTGCAGATCCAAAATTGAAATCACCACCAAGACCTACAAATGGAGTTAAGACATATAATATTCTGGCACTAGTTGAAATTTCAATTGGAATACTTTTAACACTTGTATCAGCTCCAACATTAGCGGTTCCGTTAAAACGTGCAGTTGCAGTAGCTGTTTGACCAGTAACAGAGGTTACAGAACTTACATCGACCGTTTTAGAGGTAGTTTTATCAATAGCTTTAGTAAATTTTACGTCGAGTGCTGAGTACTCAAAACCTGTGGTTAATTGGAGACCGTGCCATTTAATAAAGCCCCAGGGAAGTGATACTTCCTCAAAAAAATCATACTGAAAATGGAGACCAAAATCGGTCATATCACCCTTTAGCCCACCGGAAGATGGAAGATCTTTAGTCAGAAAATTTGTGAAAACTTTAAGTTTATTTAGATGAATGGGGCCAAGCTCAGCATCGGTAAAGTAGCCTAAATTAACTCCTGCCATAAGTGAAGCCTGAATCCCTACACCTCGAATTTGAGTTGATTTAACTGTGCCATTCATAACATTTGAAAGTGAACTTCCACCTAAATCTCCGGCTACTCCAACACCTGCACCTAGAATTACTAAATCGGGATGAGTCGCATAATCAACTCCAAGACCTTTAGCGGCCATGACTCCAGAATCTGCCATGCCTTTTGCATAATTATTGGTATCACTACCCGTGTTGGGTAATAAAGTATTTACTTGTGTCTCAACATCATTAAAAACAGTATTTAATTCTGTTTGAAGAGCAGCGGGAAAAGCCGATCCAAAAGTTCTGTCCTTAATTACAAAGGGGCCAGCATATACTGTTCCAATAGAAGTAAGGCCAAAACTGACCAAAATAGGCAACATTCTTTTTAAGTTCATATCTATTTCTCCATTCTGTTTTCTTAATGCTACTACACAAGGTTATTTTGTGGGAGATAATTTTAATTTATTTTTTTTTTATTTTTAACGATAAATTCTATATGAAATTTGATATTTTTAGTGGTTAATAATTGATGAAATTGATTAAGTTTAAAACTAGAAATTTTTGTAACCCTTTCATTTTAGTAACGCTACTTTTTTGGGTTAGTAATTCAACCTTTGCTGCCACAATTTGTTTAGAAAAAGTTCATTCTAAAATAGCGCTTAATTTAATTAATAACTTAAGGTTGGAGCCTGATACCGGTAAAAAAATTTTAGAAAAACTAAAAAATTCATTGCCAGAAAATTCTACAACTGCCTCAAGAAAAGAACAAAAATCCGTTGTGAGTGATGAAGTATTAGATAATATACTTCAAGATTTATCCAAAGGTTATACTGATAAAGAGGGGATCTTTCATCCGGTAAATCTTGCCAGTCGAGATAAAATTGAACCTGGAGTAATTAGTACTACCGTTACCCTTTATGGTAAAAAAGTTGTTTTTAGAAACCAAGGAATTGATACCAATTTTAAACTTAGATTTCGTTATTATGCTAATTTGAAGAAAAATAGTGATGGGCAGGTCGCATTTAAAAGAGTTGAGCAAACTGGTGAGTTTGGATGGTGTGAAATAAAAGTTAAACATCCAAGTCCTTCACAAATTAATGGCGTTAATAAATATAGAATTAAGTTACATGATAAAGATATTGAAAAACTAATAAGCGCTGATGTTAAGTCGAAAGATTTTCCAGAGCTAATTAAGAAGATTAAAAAGCATGCGTATAAGATCGAAGAGAATGATACTAAACAGGTTGATGCTATTTTAGATACCATTTTTGAAGTGGGTCGACTGGACGCAGGTTTCATTAAACCTAAAGTTGGGATTACTTATGAAAGAACGGCCTATAAATATGATGAACCTAAAAATAGCTTCTATAATAAAATTGGACCGGTTCAGTACCAAATTACGGTTGATCGTAATGTGAAATTTTTTAATTTAGAAAATTTTGCCAAAACCAATCAAGATCCACTTAAGTTAGAAAACTATCTCTTAAAAACAGAAAATGTGGCCGGTCATTATCCCTATACATCCAATGTAGTTGAATTTAAGGATCCATTTCCGGTTGCCAATTTTACTAAACAGGAGCGAAGTGATGCGCATAACTTTTTTTATGAGAAGTTAGTTGAGCCTATGTTTCAAAAAATCTTACCCCAATTTAAGCCTAATGTTGGAAAGTTTGGCCATCAAGCCGATTTCACCAAATAGAGCGCGTCGCGTATATTTAATATCTAGTTAATACTATATTATTGGTCAGTTATTCACGAAACCATATTTTTAAAGGATTTCTTATGTCTTCAGAAAAAGTTGAGATTCCATCCATCGCCAAAACCCTTTTCTATGGGGAAGTTCACGAAGAGTATCTTTTCCCCTTTCCAACACTTTCAGCCGATCAGAAAGTGACGGTAACAGAAATGATCGATGCAATTCAGGGATTTGGAGAGTCGATTGATAAAAGACATATTGATGAAGTAGGAGAGATTTCAAAGGAAATTAAAAAAACAGTTGGAGAACTAGGTCTTTGTGGATTGGCCGTACCTGAAAAATTTGGCGGACTTGAACTTGATTACAGTTTATATTCACGTATTTTTGGCGAAATTTCAGCGATAGATGCCTCAATCGCCACCATGTTAGGTGCTCACCAGTCAATCGGTTTTAGAGCGCTTTTAAATGAAGGAACTGAAGCTCAAAAAGCTAAATGGTTACCACGTCTTGCTAGTGGCGAAATCTTTGCAGCGTTTTGTTTAACTGAACCAGGTTCAGGTTCGGATGCTTATTCGATTAAAACAAAAGCGGTAAGAAATAGTAATGGAACTTTTACCATAACCGGACAAAAACTCTGGATTACCAACGCAGGATTGGCTGAATTCTATACCGTATTTGCTAAAACTGATCATATTGATAATGGTAAGAAAACTGAAAAAATCTCCTGTTTTATTGTTGAAAAAAGTATGCCAGGAGTCTCTTTCGGAGAGAAAGAGCAAAAGATGGGAATAAAAGCTTCTGAAACACGCGCAGTCTATTTAGATAAAGTGGTGGTACCAGAAGAGAATATTATTGGCGAACTTGGTAAAGGTTTTAAGATAGCAATGAATATCTTAAACACCGGCCGACTTTCAATTGGTTCAGGTGCCGTTGGTGGAATTAGAGCTCTTTTAAAACTCTCAACTAATCATGCTAAAAACCGTAAGCAGTTTGGTAAACCCATAGCTGATTTTGCGCTTATTCAAGAGAAGTTAGCGAGAATGGCGTCGCTTGGTTACGCCACTGAATGTATGACATACATGACAACTGGTAAAATGAGTGAAGGAATGAAAGATTATTCAGTTGAATCAGCTATGTGTAAAATTTATGGGTCCGAAGCTCTTTGGCAGTCGGTGGATATGGCCATGCAGATAGCTGGTGGTAACGGTTATATGAAAGAGTATCCTTATGAACTCTATATGCGTGATAGTCGAATTAATTTGATTTTTGAAGGAACTAACGAAATTATTCGAGTCTTTATCGCTCTTTCTGGTATTTCAGGTCCAAGTGAAGATTTAAAAGCTCTAGGCAAAATTGCCGATGTAAGTAAGGCCATTAGTGATCCTATTAAATCATTAGGTGTTTTAACTGATTTTGCTAAGAAACGTATGAAAAAAATTATCTCAACCAAGTCACTGACTAAATGTCATAAAGATCTTGAACCGATTGCTGAGAAATTTACCAGTATGCTTTCTGATTTTGCCATAAAAGTTGAAAATATCATTTTAAAATATGGAAAAAATATTATCGGAACTGAGTTACCTCAAAAACGGTTAGCAGAGATGAGTACTGATTTATATGCTATGATATGTCTGCTTTCACGCACAACCTCTATTCTTAATAACCCTGAAGTGAGTGACGCTAAAAAAGAGTATGTGAAATCACTCTGTAAATTGGCATTCCAAGAATCAAGAGATCGCTATGTTTACAATGCAAAGAAACTTTCTATCAATAACGATACTGATATTAAAATTGCATCAAGTTATATGGTGGAAGCTGAAGGGTATGATTTAGATATTATTAATTACTAAGAAAAATTGGGATGTGAGAGCGGATTTTATTCGAAGAATTCCCGCTCTCGGCTCCTGCCTTAGCAAAATACATTCCATCCTAAAAATAAAAAGCCCCCGATTTCTCGAGGGCTTTCATTTATTTGATATAATCTAATTATACATTAAAATTAATATCTTGAACGACCACCGCCGCCGCCATTTCCGCCGCCACGATTAAATCCGCCGCCACCGCCGCCGCCGAAACGACCACCGCCGCCACCTGAACGACCGCCACCTTCACGAGGTGCTTGAGGACGAGCTTCAGTAACGTTCATTTGACGTCCACCTAACTCAACTCCGTTTAATTTTGCAATTGCTTCAGCTGCTTCTTCTTCTGTTGACATTTCAACAAACGCGAAGCCTTTGCTTCTGTTTGTATCACGGTCAGTGATAATTTTAGCTGATTCAACTGTTCCGAACTGGCTAAATTTCTCAGAAAGTGCATCGTTTCCGATCGAATAGCTTAAGTTCCCTACGTAAATTTTCTTACCCATATACAAATTCTCCTAAAAACACTGTCATAAAACACATATGACAAGTGGGTTATCAAAACACTTTAAACTTAAAAATATACTAATTTTAGGGGGAAATTTCACAACCAGAATAATCACAAAAATTAAGCAGTAAGTATCAATTTCAAATAATCTGCTTAAATACTTCCAAAATACTTCGGACCAAATTAAGAACAGATAACGCCCATAGTTGAACTATATATCAGTTATTTTTTTAAAATTCAATAAAAAAATTTATTTATTTTCTAGACTCAATGTTACTATCAATAATGAGAGTAGAAATTCTCATTTAAAGGCCTGTTTAGTGCGTATAAGTTATGGAAAAAGATACGATTATTTACAAATACTCCCCATTAATCAAATTAACGGATGATGTTTGGACGGTTGAGGGGGAGTGGAAGAAAAGTAGCCTAGGTCGCCGTATGACCATTATTGCTAGTAACGATAAACGTCTTCTTATTCATAACCCTATTAAAATGAGGGATGAGGACCTGGTTAAAATTTCCGAATTAGGTAAAGTAACTTGGATCTTGGCTCCGAATCTCTACCACACAGGAGATGCTGGTTGGATGAAAGAGCAATTTAGCGATGCCTTGCTTTTTTTACCACCTAAACTACAAAAAAAATCGGAGAATACTATTTCTAGTTGGGAGCTCTCTCAATATGTTCCCTATGATGAGTTTCGAGTCTTTAATGTGCAAGGATTGAAGATTGAAGAAGTAGTTATTTATCATAGAAAATCCAAAACGCTTGTTCTCTGTGATTTGGCCTTTAATATGCCAGATATTTACACTGGGTTTAAAAAATATTTAATGCGTTTAAATAATATTAATGGCAACTTCGCACCTACTAAAATCTTAAAACTCTTTTTTGTAAAAAATAAGCAAGAGTTTTATTACTCAATCAAAAGAATAGCACAACTTGATTTCACTCGAGTGATTGTTAATCATGGTGAAGTTTTAGAAAATCATGCAATGGATGAGTTTCGAGAATCTTTTGAAAAACTTTTTCATTTTAAATTATGAGCTTTAGCGATTTTTTTAGAAAATAGTACAGCCAGTAGTGTCCAGAAAATGCAGATATAGCCTAATAGATTAAAATTGTGGATTTTGTTGGTTGATGGATTAGTGAATACAATCAACCCAGCTATTTGAGCAGCAAGACCAGAACTTAATTGACGGAAGGAGTTTTCAAGTCCCATAAATGCTCCCCGTTCACTGGGCTTAATAATGGCTGAAATCAGTGTCATGGCAGGAATAAATCTTCCTGAAGCAAATATCATAAAAAGTGCATTAGTAGCAAGTGCTGCCCACAGTGGGGCATGGGGAAGATTAGTAATAAGAAGAATGGGAAAGATAGATGCGGTTGCCATTATTTGGAACATGAAGGCACTTCCATGTCGATCGGAGAGTCTACCAATAAAACGAGAAGTTATCATATTAAACAATCCACCTACCAGATAGATAAGTGGTAACTCTTTTTCACTCATTCCAACATTGTTAACCATATAGGGTGCATTGAATGGAATGATCATAAAAATACCCAGAGCTAGAATCATAGTGAGTGCAAAGGCCATAAGATTATTTTTCTCTTTTAGCACTCCAATAAATTGAGCTAAATTCTCTTTTTGATTTTGAACTACAGATATAGGCAGAACTGGTAAATAGATTATGGCAAGTATTCCATTAATTACGCCTATGCCAATAATAAAATAGAAAGTCGAATGCCAATTATACAGATTAGCTATCTGTAATCCTAGTGGAATTCCTAGTACGCTAGCAATGGAGAAAGCTGACATGATTACACCGAGTGCACGCCCACGACGATTGTAGGGAATGAGATCAGCTACAAACGAGAAAACGCAGGCATTAATGACACCACCAAAAGCTCCGGCCAAAACTCTTCCTATCAGAAGTGTAATGAAAGTATCAGCTTGGGCACAAACCAAAGTACCAATTAAAAATCCACTTAAATTTATTAGTAAGAAATGTTTACGGACAAATCGGTCGGCAAAGAGTGCAGCAATAAATCCCATGATCCCTGCACTAAATGTGTAGGCAGAAACTAAGGTGGAAAATTGAACTGGAGTTATCGCAAAGATACGTATGAACTTTGGCCCAAGTGGCATCATTACTACAAAATCTAAAATATGAATAATTTGAACTAGCGTCAAAATGAGTACGTAAATCTTTTCTAGTTTTAGTTCAGATTGGTCGGTATTGTTCATGATATAAATAATTATATCATAAAAAAAAACATAAGGGGAAGGTCAATCCTTTGATCACTTCCCCTTGTGTTAACATTTGCTCCAGATCCTAATCACTTTGTTTGTCGGTAAGTAAAAATGGGAGGTAAAAACTTACCGTAAACTTAGAGCTTTTGGATAATGTTTTTCTTCATCATAAGGAACGGCTGGCGCTCTCCCTATGTTCGAATCAACTGGCCCAACGGTGGTGGAGCAGGCACTTAAAAAAATCAAAACACATAGTAGAGAGACTAAGTGCCAGAAGTAACTGTATTTATGAAAAGTAAGATAGTTCACCCGAAAACCTCCTTGTTTTCTTTGGCTTCACTTATTTCATTAATAAGCAAGTATGATGCCAATCAAAATAGACTATTTAGGGATTTTTTGGCGCCTGATTTAGTATCAAAAAGCAACCGAGTTTACTTATATTTATCCTTTGAACATTCTAGTCAAATGCTTTCTACCTCTTTGCGTTATTTAATAAATGTTTGAAATAGCTTGATAAAACTCCTATATTAATTAGGTTATAAATCGATCCTAAGGTTTACCGATGAAACTATTCTTAATGATGTTCATTCTATTTTCCTGCCAATCTAAAAACGATGATGTTGAAGTCTATGATTCACCTAAAGTGGTATCCGATTCTGAAATGAAGATGGAACAACCTTCTAAAATGGGAATGGACCAATCTTTGCCTTCAGGTATGGCAACAGCTCCAACTAACTCGAATTATATATGGAATGCCCCTAAAGGATGGAAGGCAACGGTTAAGAGTAATATGCGTTTGGCCTCCTTTTCACTTCCGTCCAAGAGCCAAAAAACAGAAGAAGCTGCGGATTTATCAATTGTGGTATTAGGTGGTGATGGTGGAGGGGAGCTTTCAAATATAAACCGCTGGCGTGGACAACTAGAATTAGCTCCTATCGACGAAGAGGGACTCTCTCACGCAATAACTACTTTTAAGGGGAACCTCGGAACTTTTAAATTCTGTTTCATCCGAAATTTGAAGATTGATCAAGGTATGCTAACCGCAATGCTTGTACATCAAGGAAGTGCCCTATTTGTGAAGGCGATTGGAAAAATTTCAACCTTAGAGCAATATGAAAAAGAGTTTAAGACTTTTGTTAAGGATATTCATGTTAAATAAATTGTTAAATTTTTTTAAAGAGCTCTCAAGTTTAAAATATTTTTTTTGGTCACTGTTATGGCTAATGTTTTTAGTAGTCGTTGGGACTTTGGCGCAAAAAGATATCGGTCTCTATTTAGCGCAAAATCGCTTTTTCTCTTCGTGGATTTTGTGGATTTGGTATATCCCATTTCCTGGAGGGACAGCTGTTCTAGCTCTTATATTTTTAGGACTGCTATCACAGCTCATTTTTAAAACTAATTATAATTCTAAAAAACTAGGTATTGCGATTACCCACTTAGGCGCCTTTCTTCTGATTTTTGGTGGACTTCTAACTGGACTTTTTAGTTATGAAGGGAATATGGTTCTTCCAGAAGGATCGACTAGTAACTATTTTGAAGATTATCATAAACTTGAAGTTGCAATAGTTAATACAGATAACAAAGATAAAGATATCACAACCAGTTTTGGCGAGAGTTGGATCTATAATGGTTCAACTCTAGAACATGCATCTCTTCCATTTAAAATTAAAATTACCAAGTTTTGTCGAAACTCTGCTTTTAATAAAAGAGAAGGTGATAGTGGAAGCTATGTGGGATTTGCAAAAAATTTTGCTATTAGTGAAATTAATTTAGCAAAAGAAGATGTTGAAAATAGAGCTGGTATTGAGTTTGATGTAGTAGGATCAGCTTTCGACGGGAAATATGCATTAATTGAAGCACTTCCCATTCAACAGACTTTAACCAGTAAAGAGGGCAAAAACTATTTTATTGAAATTCGTCATAAGCGGCATCGACTCCCTTTTTCTATTCAATTGATAGATTTTGAGAAAAAAGTCTATGCGGCTACAGAGCAAGCAAAAAGTTTTAAATCGGTCGTTAATTTAATTGAAGGTGATCTATCCCAACGAACCGTTATTCAGATGAATGAGCCACTTCGCTATAAAGGATATACTCTCTATCAGGCTTCGTTTGCTCAAGAGGGAAAACAAGAGACCAGCGTTTTAACTGTGGTTAAAAATGTGGGACGACTTTTTCCATATATCTCAAGTATCATAATCTGTTTTGGTATACTCATCCATCTTGTATTCAATTTTTCAGTCTTATTTAAAAAAAATGTAGGAGCTAAACATGACTAACCTCTTACGTAATATTCTCATAACTTTACTTTTGATGAGTGGTGGCCAATTAATTGCAGAAAAATTAAATTTTAACCATTTTTCAATTATCCCAATTTTAGCTGAAGGTAGAATTAAACCTTTAGATACTTTTGCCAGAGTAAACTTATTAGGCATATATCAGAAGAGTCAGCTCAAAGAGCAGAGTGCTATTGAGTGGCTAGCTGAATTACTATTTGATCGCGATAAAGCTTTTCGCCATAGAGTTTTTAAAATTAAAAATCCAGAAGTGGTGAATGCGCTCTCGTTAGAACCAAATGATCAACATATCTATTCATTTGCTCAACTGGTTGAGAATTTTAAAAAAATTTCTCCTATGGTTGAAAAAATATTTCAAATGGAGGCAGCTACACGGAGTCCTGTCCAAAAGCAACTATTGGATCTCTATTTAAAGGTTGTCAATTTTCAAAGACTTTCAGAATCAGTTACTTTACTTATTCCAAAGCTTGAAGCCCCTTCACAATCTTTTGCAGATAAAGTGGGACTACCTTTTGGTAAAAAAATTACCTACCTTGAGGTTCTTAAACATCAAGGAGCTATTTCAAAATTAACTGAAACAATTTTTAAGAAGAAAAAAGAGGATTTAAACGAAGAAGATTTTAAAATTATTCAGTTTATTGAGACTTTAGAACAGATTGCACCTACTGATGGCGCCAAAGATTTTAGAGTTATTCCACCACAATTTAGTGTTGGTATTGAAAAAGAGTGGCTGGCTCCTTGGCCAGTGCTAACTACAGGGATGGGTTCTCCTCAAACGGTAGAGCTTTTTCATCTTTGGACCGAACTTTATGAAGCTTATCAAACTAATAATAGTGAAGCCTTTGAAAAAACCTCTGAGAAAATTTATCAAACAACTGTAAAATATGCTGGATTAACTGTTTCACCTCAAAAATTGGTGCTTGAAAAATTATATAATCAATATGATCTTTTTGTGAAGGCCATCGCTTTTTATATTTTAAGTTTTCTACTTTTAGCGGCTAGTTCGTTAGGAAAAAAAGAGTTGCTTTCTAAATTAAGTTTTTATTCACTCTTTTTAGGGGCTATTCCTCATTTTACTAATTTGACCCTTCGTTGCTATTTAAAATCGCGTCCGCCTGTTAGTACACTTTACGAATCTATCCTATTTGTTGCTATTATTGCAGTAATAGGTGCCATACTTATTGAAATGAGAAAAAAGAGTAGTGTTGGAACTTTTGTAGGTTCGATTTTAGGAACGATACTTCTTTTTATTAGTTTTGGTTATGAAAAAGATGGCGATAGTATGGGGATGCTTGTCGCAGTTCTAGATACCAACTTTTGGTTAGCTACACATGTGGTATCTATTACGATTGGATATGGCTGTTGTTTTGTTTTAAGTGTTTTAGGCCATGTTTATTTAATTTGGAATATGTTTCCACAGAAATTTAATAAGAGCACAACTGAATTAGATTCACTGTTAAAAAGTATGCAGGGAACTTCACTCTTTGCACTCTTTTTTGCCGTATTAGGTACAATTTTAGGTGGCATTTGGGCCGATCAATCGTGGGGCCGTTTTTGGGGATGGGATCCAAAAGAGAATGGAGCTTTACTAATTTGTCTCTGGTTACTTTTTGCCATTCATGGGCGGATGCTGGGATACTTTAAAAAAAATACACTAGCTATGGTTATGAGTGTTACAAGTATTATTGTGGTAATAGCTTGGTTTGGAGTAAATCTTTTAAATGTCGGACTTCACTCTTACGGATTTACGGATAGTATTGCCATCAATATTTTAATTTTTTCTCTAATTGAAATTGCTTTTATTGTTGTGGCCGGATGGAAGATCAAAGAGCTATGAAAAACTTTTTTATAATAACTATTACTGCTGTACTTATTTTTGGCATTGGCTATTTTATTGACAGTAATTCTCTCTCTCGTCCTAAACTAACTAAATCAAATGAAGATCAAGTAATTAATGTTGAAATGAGTGTTCCTAGTTTTAAATTTTTAAAAATGGATGGAACTTTTAGTCAAATTGAGGATTACAAAGGTAAAATTGTTATTCTCAATTTTTGGGCCACCTGGTGTGCTCCTTGTGTTACGGAATTTCCCGTTATTCTTGATATAATTTCAAAAAATAAAGATGTGGTTTTTATTGCAATATCAAATGATAATGATGCGACTGAAGTTCATAAATTTACACAAAAAATGAGAACAATTAATGCAATTATAGATTCTCCTCAAGTAGTGATTGGACTAGATAGAGAACGTGAGATTTCTGTCTCCTCTTTTAATGTATTAAGATTACCAGAAACATTTATTATTAATCGGGATTTTAAACTTGTTCAGAAAGTAATTGGCAGTGATGCTTGGTTAAATGGCACTACTGAAAAGTTTTTAGCTACACTAAAAAGGTGACCTCTCATGACTTTACCTAAAACTATGAAGGCATTAGTTAAACGATATAATAAACCAGGTCTATGGATGGAAGAGGCACCTGTTCCTACAATTGGAATTAATGATGTTTTAATTAAAATTCATAAATCAGCAATTTGTGGAACTGATCTGCATATTTATAATTGGGATGAGTGGGCCCAAAAAACTATTCCCTATCCCATGATTGTAGGTCATGAGTATGTGGGAAAAATAGTTGCGATTGGTGATAATGTTAAAGGATTTGAAATTGGAGAGCTGGTTAGTGGGGAAGGACACATTGTCTGTGGATACTGTCGTAATTGTAAAGCGGGCCGTCGCCATCTTTGCAAAAATACTTTAGGTGTAGGGGTTAATCGCCAAGGATCATTTGCGGAATATCTATCGATTCCTGAAACTAATGTATGGAGATGCGATCCCAATATTCCAGAAGATACGCTTGCGATTTTTGATCCTTTTGGTAATGCTGTTCACACTACACTTTCTTATAACTTAGTCGGTGAAGATGTTCTCATCACTGGAGCTGGTCCCATTGGTATTATGGCGGTAGCGATTGCTCGACATGCAGGCGCTCGTCACGTAGTTATTACTGATGTAAATCAATATCGATTAGATTTAGCAAAGAAAATGGGAGCAAGTCGCGCAGTAAACGTGCAAAAAGAAAAATTAAAAGATGTTATTAAAGAATTAAAAATGACTGAAGGTTTTGATGTTGGCCTTGAAATGTCAGGCAATCAAATGGCCTTTAAAGATATGATTGATCATATGATTCATGGTGGAAAAATTGCAATGTTAGGCATTCTTCCCAATGGTACGGGAATTGATTGGGATAAAGTAGTTTTTAACAGTTTAAATATCAAGGGAATCTATGGTCGAGAAATGTTTGAGACCTGGTATCAAATGACAGTACTTTTACAATCTGGTTTAAAGCTGGATCCTATTATTACCCATAAGTTCCCAATTAAAGATTTTATTGAGGGTTTTGAACTGATGAAATCAGGCCAGTCAGGTAAAATTATTTTAGATTGGCTTACCTAGAGGATTTTAAAATGTATGGCGAAATGAGAAATTTTTTGATTAATGAACTTAAAGAGATTAAAGAGCAAGGCCTATATAAAAATGAACGCATCCTCAATTCACCTCAAAGCTCCTATATTGGGGTTGAGGGCATGGGCAATCATAAAAAAATAATAAACCTATGTGCTAACAATTATTTAGGATTGGCCAACCACCCAGAAGTTATCAAAGCAGCTCAAGAGAGTTATAAAGATTGGGGATTTGGTCTTTCGTCTGTTCGATTTATTTGTGGTACTCAAACAATTCATAAAACACTTGAAAAAAAAATATCTGAATTTTTAGGAACAGAAGATACAATTCTTTATTCCTCGTGTTTTGATGCTAATGGAGGGCTCTTTGAAACCATTCTAGGTGAAGAGGATGCTATTATAAGTGATGAACTTAATCATGCTAGCATTATTGATGGAATAAGACTTTGTAAAGCTAAACGATTTAAATATAAAAATAATGATCCAGTTGATTTGGAATTAAAATTAAAAGAGGCAATCGAAGCTCAAAGTCGTTTCAAAATGATTGCAACTGATGGTGTTTTTTCAATGGATGGTTATATCGCTAATCTTGCAAGTATTTGTGATCTGGCCGATAAATATAATGCATTAGTTATGGTTGATGATTCTCATGCAGTCGGTTTTACTGGTAAAAAAGGTCGAGGTACACATGAATTGTGTAATGTTATGGGAAGAGTTGATATTATTACTGGTACATTAGGCAAGGCTTTAGGTGGAGCTAGTGGGGGATATACTAGTGGTAGAGCAGAAATTATTGAAAAATTACGTCAGAGATCGAGACCATATCTTTTTTCAAATACCCTGGCCCCAAGTATTGCAGCAGCCTCAGTTAGAGTTTTAGAACTACTCTCTACTCAAGATCATCTACGCGAGAAATTACGTGAAAATACTGCTTTTTTTAGATCAGAAATGGAAAAACTTGGATTTACAGTTTTAAAAGGAGAGCACCCTATTGTCCCTATTATTTTAGGAGATGCAACATTGGCCCAGAAGATATCAGCACGATTGATTGATTTGGGTGTCTATGTAATAGGTTTTTATTTTCCCGTAGTTCCTAAAGGTAAAGCACGAATTAGAACGCAAATTTCAGCGGCCCATTCGCGCGAGGATCTCGCATTTGCCCTAGATAAATTTAAACAAGTAAAAAGTGAGTTCTCTCTTTAATGAGTATTAGATTGATGGTGTAGCACCATTAATCATAGGAACAACTAATTTTATACCTGTTAATTCACCGCCACTGCTAGTTGGTAGTGGATTTGCATTTGTTATAGAATACATTTCACCTTGGTATGTTCCAATATTAGCTGAATGAACACAATCTTCGTTACTTTCACAGAGACCATTATCATTTCCGACTCCATCCCCAAGTAATTCATATGCATTTTTTAGACTAACCGTAACGCAAGCGGGAGTACCCCATAGTCCGCCAGGTTCTGCTTGGCAAGTAGTACTGTCAGGGTAGCCGGGGAAATTACAGACATTACTTAAATTGGTGGAACCTGGGAAATTACATTTTCCTGGATCGTTAGAGGCAGTTCCCCAGTAATGAATTTTAAAATCACCAGAATTAACCGGGACAGTGTTAATATCTAGTGCAATTTGTTGCCCATCGGTTGGAGGGGTGGCACTTAATCTGAGATCTTTTTTAAAGCATGAGTGGTCTAACTCGCATCGACCATTATAATTTGGAGTTGCACTAACCCAAGTATATAATCCAGTTTGAGTTAGTCCTAGCCAATCAATTGCACTATGTGCAACATCGGTTGAACCAGAAGCAATACCTGAAAACGCATAATCAAAAAGGTGCATTGAAAGTGCTGGGTTTAATGTACCAGTAGATGCTCCGGTTAAAGTAGAGCAGTCGGGATGTATTCCGTGAATTCCTGCACCTGGAACATGACAATAGGTAGCTCCAGCTGTAGGTGCAATATTGATCTCCCCACTGAAAAAATTGTATGATGAGGTTGAAGCCGTTGATCCTAACTCAATTTGATAGTTACCTAAATTTGATCCAAGACTTAAATTATAATACGAATTAAGTTTTGAAAAATAGGCTTCAGCATGAACTCCTGCATTTCTATTACGGTAAGCTAATATATTTTCTAGTGTGTTGTATTCGGTATATGATCCTATTTTTACACCATTTAAATTTTCATTTAATGTAGCATTTATTAAAAGATTGCCTTCATTCTCATTATTAGCTACACCATCAAATAAAACTCCCATATTTCCATTATTACTAGATAGAATATTTACGAGAACATTATTTCTTGCAAAGGTGCTAATCCCATGGTTAGTGTTGTTTGATGAGATGACATCCATTAAGAGATTAAATGGCGAGCTAACAACAATCCCATCAAAATTATTATTAGTGCTTACTTTTAAAAGGGTATTAAACGAACTTGGTGTACCATTTACATGATTTTCCAGTTTAATTCCAGTATTTGAGGGAGTTGCACTATAGTTTGCTATATTAGATTCACTAATAAAATTATGAGAGGATCCAATTAAGGAAAGAGATTTACCTAGAAAATCATCAACTGTTTCGATATAAAGAGAGTGAATTTGAGAAAAATGACTATTAGTTAGACCCACAATTTTTGCGTTGACATCAACAGAACCTACACCAGGTGTTGCTATGATCATTCCCTCTAGCCATACAAAACTACTGTTAGTAACACTAACGGCTGCAGGTGTATAAGTTGTACCAGTAAAATCTGATTTACTTATGGAGTAAGGAATTCCTGAGTTGGTTCCAAAAGTTAAACTTACTTTATCACTAGTTATTTGAAGCGTTTCAGTCGTTAGATTTAGGTCATTATTAACAACATATACTGTATTTGAAGTGTTTAGATTATATGATCCTGGAACATTAGTTACAGTATCAGACCACCAAAGTGCTGGAGCTGATGTTGCAATGGGAGTAGGATTGCCGTACATATCAAAAATTGAAACTTTAAGGTAACGAGTATCGAAAGCATAACTACTACCATTAAATCCAATGAGATTATTTAGACCTGCACCTTCGACTAATTTATATGAATAAAGACGAGTAACGCCACCATTTTGAGTACAGCTCCAATCAAATACATTGTCATTGTAAGGATCAGGGTTAGTACTAATATCTTCTATATAAAAATCAGCACAAGTTAGCCCACTTGGTGGATTATTGATTGTGAAAGTTCTCATGATTCCTGAATGAATACAAGAGTTAAATCTACTTTCAAAAAGTGTCTTATCGCACGCTACGGGAGTAGCACTAAATATTGTAGATCCATTATTTTTAATATAATCGTTCCAATTTAATCCAAGTGCCCCATAAAAAGAAGAGACACTACTAATTGAAGGAGGATTTATGACTGTAAACTGATAAGTCATGGGAGGGAGACTTCCAGAAACTGCTCCCACACCTGTTATTACAACTGTTCTATTTCCGCTTGAATTAAAGGTAATAACAATATCTTGATTGTTGTTAATCCAAGTTATGGTATCCCCATTGACCGTTCCGGTTATGGTAGTATTCAATGTATCCATTGGTTGGTCAAAGTGAATGGAAATAGAGCCACCTAGATTGATGTTACTGTTGTTTGAGACACTCGGTGAAGCGGCTACAGAACCTGAAAGTGAACTAAATTGCGAATAGCCATTTCGTAAGTCAGTATAAAGTGATGTTGAAAAGTAAATTTTATCTCCTACACTGTTAGTTTTATAGGGACAAATAATAACTGCGGTTGTGTTTAAATTTGAAGCAGTTAATGCACTTAAATTTGCACTTCTTGTAATTCCATCGATGCTATCTGGAGTTGTGGCCACTTCTGAAAATCCATAGCCGGTTAAATGTGAACATTTAAAACCATCCTCATCTTGTAATGACTCACGAATACTATTCATGTTACTACCTTCAGGATAAGTTTTTTTAAAAACAGTAACCCCTGAAATTCCACCGCTGCTGAAAACATCCGGTAAAAAGTTCCATTTAACTTTGACGGGAAGATAGTTATTAGCATCAGCCGTAGGAGTAACATAAATTTTTACAAAATCAGGATAATTAGAGCTATTTGGAGTTCCGGGTAAAAGTTTAAAAGGTCCGTTAAACCCTGCCAAAGTAGAGGAGTCCCCTTGAAAATTTCTATAGTCTACGGTGAAAACATTTACAAATGGAGTGGCACTTGCACAGCGTGAATCTGATAATGCAACACCACCACCGATTCTACTTAAGTTAGTGGCATCGTAAGAGTTTTTCCAATAGAGTGGGTCGGTTGCTGCTTCATCTTTGTAAAATCCACTTATGGAAACCGGTATACTATTAGAATTTAATACGACATTATTTTTAATAGCAGCTTCAGTATTGTTATAACAGACAACTTGAGAATTGGTGGATCCAAAATAGCCAAAGATGGCAAGATCATCATTAGAAGAACTATACCATGAATTACCGGTCATTTGGCCAAGACCATTGGGACCGTAGCTAGATTTATAGACACTCCAATAGTTTGGCAGTGAAATTTGCATAACTTTTTCAGAAGCTGAGAGTTGACTATCATTTAATTTAGTATTGCTAAAAATAACCTGTCCATTATCGAGAACATAATTAAGACTAACTGATTCTAGTGAAAAAAATTCAAACCATCCTTGAAAAATTTCACCTTGAGTAATTTGCATAGCAGGTTTATTTCCTGGTGGCTGATATTCAATACTTACTTTTCCAGTTGAATAGCTGCCGTCATTATTTTGAAATCTACCTGCAATACTACCAGTCTTAGAAGAACTACTAGTGTTGTATAGTGCAGAGATTGCTACTACAATATCTTCGTTGGCTTTGCTTAAAGATTTTTGTGTATCACCGTAATAAAAATCCATTGATTGGCTATTTCCTTCAGGTGAAAAAACCGCAAGTACTTGGACTAAACGGTCAGGACCTGTTGGTACATCGAAAGTGATTTCTGGTAACAAGCTTGCTCCAGAACAGTTATTGCCTTTACATGCATCCCAACTATAAAACAGTCGGTTGGAAATTGAAGGTCCAGTTACATTTACTACGAGATGAGTGATAACTTTATTGTTGACAGTTAAACGGTGAGCGCCACTAATTTGATTACCTAAATTTAATACTAACTTGGATTTAGTTACTTTGGCCTTTTGGCTACATCCAATTAAAAGAATAAGAAGAATTAAAACCTTGTTTAAAAAGCTGTAATTTTGCATTGTGATTTTCCTAAAAATGTGAGTATCAAAATGTACGCTATTTAATGATACCACTATTCGGAAAAGATAGTGAAAAATGCAATTCTTACCTAATCAAAAAATAGGATAACATGATTCTTGTTTGGCCTTAAATGGATCTATTAACGCATATTCAATTTCTTGCGATTTGTTGACTTTTTTACTCAGCATTCCTCCCCAGAAAAAGGGATCATGTTCAAAGATAAGTGTTAAATTATTTTCAAAGGCCCATTTAAGAAAAACCGCTTTTTCTTCAGCACTTACGACTGGTTCATTGTCAAATGCCATAATCCATGGAATTTTCACATGGGTTGCCATAGGAATTAAGTCGGCTAAATAGAGAAATTTTTCGTCGTAAGGATGAACCAGATAGGGCGTATGTCCAAAAGAGCATTTGTATTTAATATTCTCGTTTTCTAAAATAGTACCTTCATTCTCTTTTAACCAATGAATTCTATTTTTATTTTTATAGTAATCAATAACGGGGATAAAGGTTTCTCTTAAAAATGAACCACTGTCTTTTCGGCTTGGATTGATTGCATGTTGATAATGTTTTTCATGAACATGAATGGTTGCGTTGGGAAAGTAGGCTTCATATTTTCCATCAACTTTTTGAATTAATCCTCCCACGTGGTCAAAGTGCAAGTGAGTAATGATTACATCCGTAATATCTTGTGGAGTCATGTCTATTTTTAATAAAGCATTAGTAAATGGATCATTTGGTGAATTAATGGCAAAGCGTTCTTTGAAATAGTCCTCATGATAATCACCAATACCCGTATCAATTAGAATGTTTTTAGATTCACTTTTTATCAGAATTACTCGGAGACTAAGTTGGATACGATTTAAATCGTCTGGTGGAAACACTTTTTGCCAAAGTGGTTTTGGAATTATTCCAAACATAGATCCACCATCTAATTTAAATTCTGCCGGTTGAAGAGAAAAATAGGATTTAGTTACCATAATCTTGTAATCTCCAAAGTTAAAAACTTTTTAAATCTATTTCCATATTCAAGCAATGCTTTTAGAATGTCTATCATACTAGAATTTTAAATTTAAGGAGTATTCATGAATGTGCACGAGTATCAGGCAAAAGAACTGATGCGTAAATTTAACATTGCTACATTAAAAGGTGGAGTGGCTGAAACTGTTGAGGATGCCGTTAATGTGGCCACAAATTTAGGTGGAAAAGTTTGGGTGGTTAAAGGTCAAATTCATGCTGGAGGACGCGGTAAAGCTGGTGGGGTTAAACTGGCCAAATCACTCGATGAAGTAAAAAAATACTCTGGTGAAATTTTAGGTAAGACTCTAGTTACTCACCAAACTGGTCCGGAAGGAAAAGTGGTAAAAAAAATTCTCATTGAGCAAGGTTGTAATATTGATCATGAGTATTACGTAGGTATTGTTCTGGATAGAACCACTAGTAAATTAGTTATGATGGCTTCAAGTGAAGGTGGAGTTGAGATTGAAAAGGTGGCTGCTGAAACACCTGAAAAAATTATAAAAGTAACTATTGATCCAGCTTGCGGCTTCTCTCCTTGTGTCGGTCGAAAACTGGCTTATGGCATTGGTTTAAAAGGCGACCTGGTTAATAAAAGTATCGATTTTTTTAAAAAACTCTATGATCTCTATCTTACTTTAGATTGTACTGTGGCCGAAATTAATCCACTCGTTACGACTAAAGAGGGCGATGTACTAGCTTTAGATGCCAAATTAAATTTTGATGATAATGCACTTTTTAGACACCCTGAAATTCAAGCTATGCGTGACCCTAACGAAGAGTCACCAACTGAACTGGAAGCTCAAGCGGCTGGTCTTTCCTACATTTCTCTCAATGGAAACATTGGTTGCTTAGTGAATGGAGCGGGACTAGCTATGGGTACCATGGACATTATTAAGTTATACGGTGGTGAACCTGCTAACTTTCTCGATGTAGGTGGTGGAGCAACTAAAGAAGCTGTAGAAAAAGCCTTCACGCTTATTTTAAGAGATAAAAATGTGAAAGCGATTCTGGTTAATATCTTCGGTGGGATTATGAAGTGTGACGTTATTGCTGACGGTGTAATAGCAGCTTCCAAAGCACTCAATCTCCAAGTACCTCTAGTTGTAAGATTAGAGGGAACTAACGTAAATCTCGGTAAAAAATTATTAAATGAGTCTGGACTCAAAATAATTGCTGCTGACGATTTAGCTGATGACGCTAAAAAAGTAGTAGCAGCTGTCCATTAATACAATTACACAATTTAAGGAGTAACCCATGGCCATATTAGTTAACAGAGATACAAAATTAATTACAATCGGATACACCGGAAAACAGGGAACGTTTCACTCTCTGCAATCAAGAGATTATGGAACCAACTTTCTAGGAGGAGTAACTCCAGGTAAAGGTGGAAAAATTCATGAAGGTCACCCCGTTTTTAATACTATTCATGAAGCAGTTGGTAAAACTGGCGCAAATGCAGCAATGGTTTTTGTTCCCCCTGCGGCTTGCGCTGACGCTATTCTCGAGTGTATTGAAGAAAAAATGCCATTAGTAGTTGCCATTACTGAAGGTATTCCTATATTAGATATGATTAAAATTAAGTCGGCCCTCAAAAACTCGAAAACGAGATTGATTGGTCCAAACTGTCCGGGCGTTATTACTCCGGGCGAATGTAAGATTGGAATCATGCCAGGGCACATTCATATGCCTGGGCGAGTAGGTGTAGTATCACGATCAGGGACACTTACCTATGAGGCAGTTTTCCAGCTGACTCAAAGAGAGATTGGCCAATCGTCGTGTGTAGGGATTGGTGGAGATCCAATTATTGGCTCCAACTTTATTGATATTTTAGAGCTCTTTGAAAAAGATAAAGGCTCTGATGCTGTAATTATGATTGGTGAAATTGGTGGCTCGGCGGAGATCGATGCTGCTAGATGGATCAAGAAAAATATGAGCAAACCAGTAGTAAGTTTTATTGCTGGAGCGAGTGCCCCTAAGGGAAAAAGAATGGGCCACGCTGGTGCGATTATCTCGGGTGGAGATGATACAGCGGAAGCTAAATTTAGAATCTTAGAAGAGTGTGGAATTACGATCGCAAGATCTCCCGCTGAACTTGGAAAAAAAGTTCAGGAGATCATGAAAAAATAAGTATACCTTTAACAGTTTGCCTTTTAGGCAAACGTGAGGCATAAACCATAAGGCAATTTAGGTTTTCTTTATCAGAAAACCTAAATGCGGATAGTATAACTTTAAAAAGGAAATGGACTATGAGCACGCAAAAAACTTTCGGAATTGTTAAACCAAACGCAACTAATGACAATAACATTGGGAACATTTTAAACTGTTTTGAAAAAGAGGGTTTAAAAATTGTTGCTATGAAATTAGTGAGACTCTCAAAAGAGAAAGCGGAAGGTTTCTATATTGAGCATAAGGATAGACCTTTCTTTGCGTCCTTAGTAAGTTTTATGACATCGGGGCCTGTAGTCCTTTATGTGCTGGAAGGCGAAAACGCTGTGATGAAAAACCGTGAGATCATGGGTGCAACTAATCCAGCTCAAGCCGCTCCTGGCACAATTAGAAAGCTTTATGCTAGCTCAATTGAAGCTAATGCTGTGCATGGATCAGATTCAGCAGCTAGTGCTGAGAGAGAAATCGCCTATTTCTTTGAAAAATCTGAAATTGTTTCTCGTTAATCTGGTAACTTTTTAACGTTAAAACCCTGTAAAATCTACTCCTTGACTTGAGGCGTGAACCGATTTGCGGTATACATAAGTATGCTACGATTATCAACTGGTTTAGCTCTGGGGGACATGCATGTTTAATGTGGGTGATTTATGGTTTGTCCGTGCCACGGGTTGGACAAATACTTGAAATTGAACAGAGAGACCTTGGTGGCAAGATCGATACTTTTTATTGTATCCGTCTAGTAACTAATGGACTTAAAGTAATGATTCCAACTTCTAATAAAGAAGGTTTACGAGGTTTAGCTAACGATCAAGTAGTTAAAGAGGTTTTCACCCTTTTAGCTGATCACAATATTCATGTTGATAACTCTACTTGGAACCGTCGTTATAGAGAATACATGACCAAGATCAAAACGGGTTCACTGATGGAAATTGCTGATGTTTTACGTGCACTTTTTCTTTTAAAAGCTTCTAAAAATCTCAGTTTTGGTGAACGAAAAATGTTAGATCAGTGCAAAGAATTAATCGTAAAAGAGATAGCTATATCAAGTGGAAATAGAGAAGATCAAATCTCAAGTGAAATCGACTCCTGTTTTATCGCTCGAAACGAATAAAAATCATTTAAGATCCCTCGCCAAATGTGATAAATAAAATAAATCAATATTTGATCAGAGGATTTTTATGTCAGTACGTGTTCGCTTTGCTCCTAGTCCAACGGGTTACCTGCATATTGGTGGTGCTCGGACGGCTCTTTACAACTATCTTTTTGCTAAAGCTACTGGAGGAACTTTTGTTCTGCGGATTGAAGATACCGATGAAGAGCGGAGTAAGCGTGAGTACGAAGAGCTCCAAATTGACGATCTAAAATGGTTAGGTCTAGATTACGATGAAGGTCCAGGTAAAGAAGGCGACTGTGGTCCTTACCGCCAATCTGAGCGAAAATTGATCTATCAAAAAAAAGCAGCGGAATTAGTTGAAAAGAAATTAGCGTTTCACTGTTTTTGTACTGAAGAAGAGTTAGAAGCCAAAAAAGCTGTCGCTATGGCCGCGAACCTTGATCCCAAATATGATGGGACTTGTAGACATTTGAGTAGTGAAGAGATTGCGGCGAAAAAAGCTAAAGGCTTAACTAGCGCCATTCGTTTTAAGGCATATGAAAAAAGTTATACCTTACATGATCACGTAAGAGGGGACGTTGTTTTTCCTGAAGGCATGGTTGGGGATTTTATTATTTTACGCTCGGATGGTGGAGCGGTTTATAATTTCTGTTGTGTGGTGGATGATACTATGATGCGAATTACGCATGTTATTCGTGGAGAAGATCATTTATCCAATACGTTGAGACAATTAATGATTTATGAAGCGTTTGGAGCGAAACTACCAGAGTTCGCACACGTTTCGCTATTAGTAGGAGCCGATCGCCAGAAACTCTCTAAACGGCATGGAGCTACGAGTTTACATTTTTATCGGGAGGCAAGTTATCTTCCTTCAGCAATTTGTAATTATCTCTGTCTTTTAGGTTGGTCGCATCCCACGGAAAAAGATATTTTTACGTTAGATGAGATTGGAACTTTATTTGATATTAAACGGTTTTCTAAATCACCAGCAGTTTTTGATGTGACAAAATTTGAGTTTATCAATGGTCAGCATTTACGAGCACTACCGATTGATGAATTAGGGAACAGAATTAAAGATTCGATTCAGCTGACAGTCTCTACTTTAAACAGGATGAGAATTGGCAGCGAGCTTTCTTAACGTTGTTTAAAGATAAGATCCAGTTTTTTAATGAGATTAATCCTCATATTAAAGAACTCTTTAGTGAGACTCCAGAAAAGACAGACGAATTAAATGAGATATTAAAATGGGAAACTACCGGGAAAATTATTGAGTATTTGTCTAAAGAGATTGACGCTAAAATTACTCAAGGTAAACTATTTGTTACAGAGGCAGAATTTAATGAGTGGGGCGAATATATTAAAAAGACGCTCGCCATTAAAGGTAAGCCACTTTTTATGGGAATGCGTGGGGTTTTAACTGGGCATGGCCATGGTTCAGAACTTAAACATCTGATTCCACTCACACCCTTATCAATTATTAGAAAGAGGATAAGTTCACTATGATGGAAGTTAAGGTTTATAATAATTTAACTCGAAAGAAAGAGACATTTATTCCTAAAGTTCCTGGCAAAGTTAAATTCTATTCTTGTGGGCCTACGACGTATGATCTGGCCCATATTGGAAATGCGAGAGCTTTTGTAGTAGGGGATCTTTTTAACCGAATTTTAAAATCACTTGGGTACGATGTAACATTTGTTAGAAATTTTACTGATGTTGATGATAAAATTATTGAAGCGGCTGCAAAAAGAAAGATAGATCCTTTGCTTCACTCAAAAGAGTATATTAACGAATGTTTAACCGATATGGCTTCACTAAATTTAAGTTCTCCAACTTATACTCCAAAGGTTTCGGAAACTATCCCTGAAATTATTAAAATGATTCAGACGCTAGTTGATAAAGGGTTTGCTTATGTCGCAAATGATGGTGAAGTTCTCTATTCAGTAGAAAAATTTAAAGAGTACGGAAAACTTTCTAAGAAAGATTTAGAAGGACTTGAACATGGAATTCGGGTTGAAGTAGATAAGAAAAAAAGACATCCTTCGGATTTTGTTTTATGGAAACCTGCTAAACCTAATGAAAATCTCTCGTGGGATTCTCCTTGGGGTAAAGGTCGACCAGGTTGGCATATTGAATGTTCTGCTATGGCCTTAAAATATTTAGGCGAGAATATCGATCTTCACCATGGTGGAGTTGATTTGATTTTTCCTCATCATGAAAATGAGATAGCTCAATCTGAAGCGGCCAATGGTTCAGAGTTTTGTGGATACTGGTGCCACAACGAGTTTCTCAATTTTGGTAAAGAGAAGATGTCTAAGTCGCTAGGTAACGTTATTACTATTCGTGCTTTCGTAGAAAAGTTTGGTGGTGAGATTCTAAGGCAGATGCTTATAAGTGTGCAGTATCGTCAGCGAATGGATTGGAATAAAGAGGCTGTGACCAATGCCATTAATGATTTAAGTCGAATTCATGAATTTATTTTAGAAGTAAAAAATCAGAAAGTGGGTGAGGCTCAAGTTGTAAGTGATAAGGAGTTAGAAGCTATCAATAATACCATTACGATTTTTAAAAATGATTTGAGTAATGATTTTAATGTGACCAATGCTTTATCGCACTTTTTTAATTTTATTCGTGATCAGCGACGTGACTATTTATCTAAAGATAAAGTTTTGGATAAGAATTGGCAGAAGGCAGTACTCGCTGTAGTGGATTTTATGAAAGTGAGTGTAGGCTGTGTGTATGATGATCCTCAAGCGCTTTTAGCAAAATTAAACATCGCACGTAGTAAGGTTAGCGAAGATGAAGGTTCAGCTGAAGCTAAATTAACCGCCGAAGAGATTGAAGCTCTTATCGCTAAAAGAAAAGCGGCTAAAATTGCCAAAGATTTTAAAACAGCAGATGAAGTGAGAGTTCAGCTTAAAAATAGTAAGATTATCCTTATGGATCACCCGGATGGCACAGTTACTTGGAAGTACGAGTAACTATTTTTCTGTTAGTGTATAGACGCCATCCCAGTTAGCTGGAGGCGGATTGTTCTTAAACGTCTCGCAACGTTCAATGTAAATTTTTGATGGATTGGTTTTATGTTTGAGCATAGGAAACCGTTGGTATTCCAGCTCTAACGTTGCAGTGAAAGTCTTAATTGCTTCATCCCACTTTTGAGCTTTATAGAGAGCAATTCCTTGGTTGAATTTCGTTAAGAGTTCAACTAGCAGTTTATCGGTTTTCCCTTTTTCACCAAGTAATTCAAAAGTAGTAACTGGTTCACTTTTTCCTACCACGCGAATGGTATCGAGTTCGCGCCAATCAAACTGATCGCCAGTTAAATCTTTGGTGAAACTAGTAACGTGAGTAAAAATTCCGTACTGTTTAGCCGCTTCTTCTAAGCGCGCGGCCAAGTTAACCGAGTCTCCCATCATGGTGTAGTTCATGCGGTTTTTAGAGCCCATGTTTCCGGTTACAATGTCACCTGAGTTAATTCCAATACGCATACGCATGTCGTGAACAAATTTAGGCCACTTATCACCTTCAGCGGTCCATTTTACGCGTAGGAGATCAAGTTTTCCTTGCATATTAAGCGCTACTTTACAAGCACGAGCAGCGTGGTCTTCAAGTGGAAGAGGGGCACCAAAGAAAGCGATGATTGCGTCCCCCTCATATTTGTCTAACGTTCCTTTATCATGCAATAGAACGTCAGTCATGTCAGTTAAGTATTCATTTAAGAGTTCAACTAGTTTTGTCGCGGATAATTTTTCTGAGAAAGTAGAGAAACCTTGAATATCAGTAAAGTAGGCGGTACGAATTCCACTGTCACCACCCAGTTTGGGAGGAGTTCCGCTACTATACATTTCATCAATAAGTTCGGGTGAAATATAGTTACTAAAAGCTTGTTTTAAAAACTGTTTGTCTTTATTAGCTAAATAGAAATTTAAAATGGTGTTCCAGGAGTAGGTTAGTGCTACAGCCAGAAGGGAAAAGAAAAGTGTAACTTGGTAACCTTGTGGTAAAAGATAATAGGTATCAAAAATAAAAAAACCAACACAATAGGCAACTAAAAAGAGTGCATCAATTATTGGATGTTTAAATAGTGAAATGATAATCATAAGTATTGTTCCAAGCAGAAGGATAATCGCTGACCAGATGAGAGATTTATCACGTGTTTGGAAATATTTTCCTTCTAGGAGCATCTGAACCATGTTCATGTGAAAATAGATTCCTGGTAACTTTGCGTCCACTGGAGTATGTCTTAAGTCGTGGGCACCAAATGCGGTAGAACCAATAAAGACTAAGTTGTCTTTTAATTGTGCAATCATTGCTGGATCATCATCTTTGGCCTCGAGAATTTTGGCCAAACCCACTTCAGGATATTTATTAACACCGCCGGTCCAACGAACTTTGGCCTCACCCATATTATTGAGCGGGATTTGACCATTTTTAAATTTTAAAACTGCGTTTCCGTCAACCGCAATTTCTAACACCGGCTTATCATCAGATAATAATTGATAGGATAGAAGTGAAAGAGAGGGAATATAGATAGAATCAGCATTACTTATTAATGGATACTGTCTAAAAATACCATCAGGATCTTCATCTCCACCGATATAAGCTAGTGCTGGTTCTGCATCTAATAAGTTTTTAATAGGAAAGGTGGTACTTAAGACTTTTCGATTAACTAGACCCGTTCCACCCGCCTCTTTGGTATCGACAATAAAATTAAAGAGGGATTCAGGTGTGTCTTTAAAGGCCATATCGTACTCTTCTTCAGTCGTAGCAAGAGAATATGAT